>JADJOM010000003.1:0-300000 GCA_016713785.1 Gemmatimonadota bacterium
TCGGGTTGTTGCCGGCGTAGGCGTAGAGATTGACGCCCCCCGCCAGCCCGATGGGATCCTGGGTGAGCAAGATCCTATCGCCCCGGGGCCCCGCCCGGTAGCCCGGCCGTCGGCCCGCCTCTGGCGGGGGGCATGCCCGTGTGCCACCCTCGCTCCTCCCAACCTGGAGCGCCCCATGCACCCGTGGCTCACCCGCTACCTCGACTGGCTCGAGGCCACCAACCATGCTCCCGCGACCCGCCGCAACTGCCGCCGCGCCGTGGAACGCTTTCTCGCCTGGGCCGGGCCCGAGGGCGACCCGCTCCCCGGCCTCCTCCCGGACACCCTCGAGGCCTACCAGTCGGCGCTCGCCCGGGCCTGCCGCCCCGATGGCGCGCCGCTGGGCTGGGGCACCCGGGCCGAGTACCTCGGAGCGCTCCGCGCGTTCCTGCGGTGGGCGGTGGCCCAGGGGCTGCTCGCCGCCGACCCCACGCGCCAGCTCATCCTGCCCCGGCGCCCGGTGCAGCTGCCCCGCGCGGTGCTCTCCCATCGCGAGGCCACGCGAGTGCTCCGCCAGCCCGATGCCACGACCCCGCTCGGACTGCGCGACCGCGCGCTCCTCGAGCTGCTCTATTCGAGCGGCATTCGTCGCGCGGAGGCGGCCGGGATCCGGATCGCGGACCTCGACCCGCCGCGGCGCGTGCTGCTCGTCCGCGCGGGGAAGGGCCAGCGGGACCGCGCGGTGCCGGTCGGCCGCCGGGCGCTGCAGTGGCTGGGACGGTACTTGCGCCGAGCCCGGCCCCGGCTGGCCGGGGCCTCCGATCCGGGATGGCTGTTCCTCTCCACGCGAGGCACCCGCGTCCGCCTCAATCACCTCTCTCCGCGCGGGTGGCCCGATACGTCGCCGGCGCCCGGGTGGGCAAGCCCGGCAGCTGCCACCTCTTCCGCCATTCCATGGCCACCCTCCTGCTCGATGGCGGCGCCGACGTGCGCGACGTGCAGGAGATCCTCGGCCACGCGAACCTTTCCACCACCGCCCGGTACACCCACCTCGCCATCGGGCGCCTGCTGGCCGTGCACGCGCGGGCCCATCCCGCCGAACGGCGCGGCGGCTAGACCGGCGCTACGGCGGATCGAGATGGACCACGAATGGCCCGGCCGTCCGACTGCCTGACCGCACAACCGACGCACCGGTCGCCACACCGGAACGGCTCGACAGGAGCCCTCGTGGACAGCATGTTCTATGATGCCCTCGGGCGCCGGGTGCGGAAGCAGATGGCCGCCGCGGACGAGTACTACGTATACGAGGGCGCCCAGGTCATCTTCGACCTCAACGCCGCGGGAACCGTGCTGCGGGAATACGCCCGGTATCCAGGGGGCGTGGACCAGCTCCTGGCCCTGCGGACCACGACCCCGGTCAGTGATACCCTGGCGGCGATCCTTGACCCGATCAACGGCACCGTGCGCGCCTGGCCCGGCCGGCCGGACCGGCGCCAAGGTGAAGGAGTACGCCGAGGCACCCTGGGGCGACGCGGTCGCGGACACGGGGGTCGTGGTGCGGTACCGCTTCGCGGGGCGGGAGTACGACAGCGAGAGCGGGCTCTACTACATGCGGGCGCGGTACTACGACCCGGCGCTCGGGCGGTGGATCAGCGAGGACCCGATCGGGGTCGAGGGGGGCCACAACCTGTTCGGGTACTCGGGCAACGATCCGGTCAATGTAGTGGATCCGTGGGGATTGGATCCGTTGTGCGGGGAGGGCTGGGTTCAGATCGTGACCCGTGGCGTAGACGAGAATGGTGTCCCGACTTGAGATTTGAAGTGTGAAAAAGCGGGAGGAGCAGGAAACGGCGGCTTCATCGGTCCAGGTACGGGTCGCAACGCGCCTCCGGGGTCGTCATTTCCTCACCGGCCTGCAGGTCCAAGAGGCAGGGGGGCAGGCGGGCCTCGGGGGACTACGACAGAGCGGGATGGCTCCGGCCCACGCACTTCCACTCTCCGCGAGTGTGCCGCGAGGGGCCGCGAGTACTACCGCGACGGGCTGGGTAACCTGGCCGGAAGGGCGGCGAGAGGTGTCATGGCGCTTGGCCGAGTCTATGCAACGGGTTCGATCCTGGGGCGGCGCCTTCCGTTCACTAGCCTAACTCAGCTGGCGTCCCGGGCCCCAGAGGTATGGGAGGTATGGCCACATCCGACATCTCCTATGGCAGGCTCGCTCGCCCTCGCTCCCAACCTCGCGGCGGTAGGGGCACAGGTGCTCAATACCGTAGGTGTCCTCGGGTGGGGCTTGACGGGGGGCGAGTGGGTCGGAACAGCAGCAATGTGCGCCTATAACTCCTCATGGTACGACTATTACTAGCATGCAGTGCCGTGCGATGGGTACGATGCCGCGCGATCTCAGTGCGCGGCAGCAATGATGAGGGATGTCATGGTGCTTGAGCGGAAGGGCGTGTCGCTATGGAGAAGGCTCAATCAGCCCCTCTCCGAACGGCACATGACTGCCATTGGAACATTGGGCTTCCTTGCTTTCGGCCTCAGCGGGCTCCTGAGTATGGTGGAGGGTGCACCATTCTCTGGAGAAAGAGCGCTCAGTCTGGTGGTGGGGATAGTCATGGGCGTCCACTGGCTTGGCTCGGCCCGTCGTACGAAGTCGTCCGGTGGAACTTCGTAGCACCATCCCCACAGGCGCGGTAGTTGACCGGCCCGCTTTGTCTGGTCCATTTGCTGCCAACGGTGATGGGGGCGAAGGATGCGGGCGTTTGTGCCGATGGGAAATGGCGCAGGCCTTGTCGTAATGGAAGAGGGCACTATGCCACCTGACGGCACGGAGACTGAAGTCGATTTCTGGACGTTTCTGCTGCTTTACGTCCTACTTGTCTCTGTTGGCGTAGCCCTCGCGCTCGCGGGCTCTAGGTGCTTATACCTTGATGGTACCTCAATTGTGGTCGCGTACTGCGGCGCGGTCTTCCTCTTTGCGGCGATTGAACGGCCCAGGGTGCTCTTCGTTGTTGTCCGGAGCATCGGGTGGTTCGCCTTGCTTCCGAGGCCGCTCATCAAGGCCCTCCTCATGATCTCCGGGGTGTTGCTGCTATTCGGAGCGCTCACGGGCAAGTTCCACTAACGTTGCCTTGAGGCCCGGTGACACGAGCTCGGTCGGCGCGGGGAGACCCGCTCCGTGGCGGCTGCGGCCGGCGTCGCGATCGTCACCGGAACAGACGCCCTTCTGGTCCTCGTCGCGCCCGGCCCGTCCTTCTGGCGTGAGGTGTCCCGATGCGGCGTGCGGAAGGCCCGATCATGAAGTACGCGATGCTCTACGCAACGGGGTCCTCTGTGGTCGCTGCGGTGCAGTACAGCCAGTCCGGCTGGGTACGAGCATCCCCTCCGCACCTCCCGATCGGCGTGACTGTCAGCCTGAACTTTGCTGGGGCGGCGATGGTGGGCCTTCTCGGCGATAGAGTGCGACCGCATGCCACGACGCGCTGGCGGGCCGCCGGGCTCGGCGCCGTGGTGTCGCTGCCGGTATTCCCCTGGTCTATCTGACCGCCATGCCGGGGAGCATGACCCTGCGGCAGATCGTGATCGCCGTGGCGCTGTGCGGAGTGGTGGGAGCCATGTTTGGTGCGGCCGGATGGCTGCCAGACGAGTAGCTCCTCGTGGCCGGGTGGGCGTCACGCCCCGATGAAGGGCGGGCCGCCGGGATGCTGGGGGCTGAGTGCGCCAGACGTCCCCTTCGTCGGCTCGGTGAGCCGGGCTTTCTGGGGGGGCTCTCGTGGGCCAGGCGATGTCTCGGTGAATGGTCAGCGATCGAGCACTGCGCCCGGTCAGCCGGTGCGCACCCACGGAGGAGGCATACGGCATGGCGTTCCCGAACCGCGCCTGCCTGCGCGTGACCGCGCTCCTTGCTGGGGGTGCAGGCACCTTCGCGTGTGGTGGCGCCACCACGAACGGCGCCGCGCAGTTCCAGGGGGCGATGCCGCAGGACTCAGCGGCCCTGGTGCGCGCCGGCCAGCGCGCGCTCGAGTCCACGCTGCCAAAGTCCGAGCGGCCGATGCTCGAGGTGGCCAGCTTTGTTCGGGATGCGGCGGGTGTGGTCGTCTCCTTTCTTCCCAAGCCATTGGCGCCGGGCGGAGGGGGTGTCGTCAGGGTATTCAAGGACGGACGCATCGTTGTGCTCGAACGCTGGGAGTAGTCGTGGCGCCTGGCGCGGCGCCCGGCGGTGATCCTCGGGCGGGAGTCGCAATGGCGACGGGCGGCAACATCACATGCGGTGGTCGTCGGTCCGCTGGCGGCGCTCCGGCTGCGGGCGGCCTTCTCCGACCCCGAGGAACCGTGACCGGGGTCGGGCCCGCCGGGCGGGACCCACGGTCAGGGGTGCTGGGCCCGGCCGCGCGGTAGCCCTGGCTGCCTGGCTCCTACACCTGACGGCGCTCCGGGCTGCGTGGCATGCGCGCATGGCGCCATCTGTGAACTCACACGGTGGTGAGCGTCCCATGAGGCCTGGGGACAGCAGGGAGCGCCGCCGCGTGATCATGCAGCGAGCGAACAGGTGTGCGCACTATTGCGCGGCGGCGTTCCTCCTGAGTCTTGCCGCAACGGGAGGTCGTTCGGAGCAATGGCTGCGTCCTCCCTGATGGACCGTGCTGCTCGGGTACTATGGCGCTGCGCTCGGCCTCGGGCTGCTGATCGGGCAGTTGGGGCCACGGCGCTTGACCTGCCCTCCAATTCCTGGTCCAGGTGTGATGGACGTAGTTTCTACCCACACCCTGGAGGCCTGGTCTCATGGCGAAGCGACGGTACACCTCGGACGACATCATCCACAAGCTACGGGAAGCGGATGTCCTGCTCGGCCAGGGCAAAACGATCACCGAGGCCTGCAAGGTCATCGGCGTCACCGATCACACCTACTTCCGCTGGCGCAAGCAGTACGGGGGCTTGAAGATTGACCAGGCTAAGCGGCTCAAGGAGCTCGAGCTGGAGAATGCCCGCCTCAAACGGGTGGTGGCCGAGCTGACCGTGGACAAGCTGATCCTGAAAGAGGTGGCGGAGGGACAATACTGAGCCCAGCACGGCGGCGGGACGCGGTGGCCGACGTCCGGAGCCGGCTGGGCTACTCCGAGCGGCGGGTCTGCCGGGCGCTGGGCATCGCCCGCTCCTCCATTCGCTACCTGCCCACGCCCCGGGCCGACGACGGCCCGCTCCGAGCGGCCATCGTCCGACTCGCGGCCCAGTACGGCCGCTACGGCTATCGGCGGGTGCAGGCGCTGCTGGCCCTGGAGGGCTGGGTGGTGAGTCTGAGCCGCGTGGAGCGGATCTGGAAGCAGGAGGGGCTCCGCGTCCCTCAGCGCCAGCCCAAGCGGGGCCGGCTCTGGCTCGCGAACGGCTCCTGCGTGCGCCTGCGGCCGGCGCACCGGCACCACGTCTGGTCAGGGACTTCGTCATGGACCGCACCGACGACGGGCGGCCCCTGAAACTCATGGTGGTGCTCGACGAGTGGACCCGGGAGTGCCTGGCGATCCGGGTGGCGCGTCGGCTGCGCGCGCCCCATGTGCTCGAGGTATTCGCCGACCTGATGGAAGTCCACGGGGTGCCCGCCCACCTCCGGTCAGACAACGGGCCCGAGATGGTGGCGACGATCCTGCGGACCTGGCTGGGGCGGGTCGGGGCGGGCACGCTCTACATCACGCCGGGGAGCCCATGGGAGAACGGCTACTGCGAGTCGTTCAACGGCAAGCTGCGGGACGAGCTGCTCAACCGCGAGGTCTTCGCCACGCTGCACGAGGCGCAGGTCCTGGTGGAGCAGTGGCGGGTGCACTACAATCGCGTGCGGCCCCACAGCGCCCTCGGCTATCGTCCCCCAGCCCCGGAGGCCATCCTGCCCAGGCCAACTACAGCAGCCCGCAGGAGCCGCTCACCGCGGCCTAGACTGACTCACCAACTGGACCAGACAAAGCGGGCCGGTCAGCTGGCGAGCAGGCACGCATCGTCTTCAGGTTCGGATGTGACGCCGCCCGGTTGAGCGACGCGTGGCGCGCCGACACGTCGCCGCGAAGGCCGCCGAATGGGACCTTCAGTGCGGTCCTTGAGGCGGAGCTCATTCTGCAGGATGCCGTGAGACTATCGGAGGGGGAGTACCGATCAGTCTTGCTGGAGCGCGCCCGGGCTGCAGGGCTGCCTTGGGCGATGTAGCGCACAGGAAGAGCTGACGAGAGCGAGCATGAGGCGCGCCGGGGGTAGCGCACTCACCCGCGGGGCGACCACCGGCCGCCCCGCGCTGCGTTCCACCTTTCGAGAATGCCCTCAACCGTCTGGTGCGGGTGGCCCAGGGCGCCACGCTGATCGCGCGGTACGCCTACGACGTGCTCGGGCGGCGCATCGCCAAGCGGGTCTACGCCGCCGCCACCGGCGGCACGGTGGGCTTCACCCGGTTCGTGTATCACGGCGGGCAGGTGGCCTTCGAGACCGACTCGGCCGGCAGCACGATCGGCACCCGGTATGTCTGGGGTCCGGGGACGGACAACCCTGGTGGCGTTCCGGACCAGCGCGGCCGCGACCGACCACTACTATGTGGCGACCGACAAGCTGGGCAGCGTCCACCAGATCATCAAGCGGGACGGCACCTGGTCAGGACCTATGGCTACACGCCCTACGGGAGCGTCGCTGCCAATGCGGGGTCGGGGGTGACGCTGCGCTACCGCTGGACCGGCCGGGAGTGGGATGCGGAGACGGGCTGGTACTTCCACCGGGCGCGGTACTACGACCCGGCCAGCGGCGCTTCGTGCAGGAGGACCCGGCCGGGGTGGCGGGGGGTGAGAACCTGTATGCGTACGTGGGGGGGCGGCCGCTGGTGGCCGCGGACCCGTCGGGGCTTGGGCCGGACCCGAAGTTCACGCAGTGGCCCAGCGATTGTTGCGCGGCGAGTCATGCGGGATGGGATGGGTGGTTTGGGATAAGCGGTACCCTGCTTGAAACGACACAGATCTTCGTTGCCGCAACAGGGGAGTATCTCGGGAGCTGGAACATGTCCGTCCGGGCCGCACAACGACGAATGGAGGCGTGGATCGGTGGCGCAGGGCGCGTGCGGTGGTTTGGGCCCCACCGGCGATGAAGGACAGTGTGTGAACGAGCCGACCTGCAATCTCTGGGTGATGAAACTCGTGTCAGAAGGAGTCGATGTCACAATTGTGCGTCTGACACTGGACAACGAACCAGGGTGGAACACTGGAGGCGCTGCGGACCTCTTTGTTGCATACAATCCCAGCCAGTTCAGCGCCCATGCTGTCGCGTTGTTCAACGCAGGTACTCTTACGGCGCCGGTGATCGACATTGCCTCCGTGATCACGCATGAACTCGCGGAAGGCTACTTCTTGTGGATTCGGGGCAGTACCCAGTCATTCGCCTATCAGCAGGGTGTCGACTTCGAGAACCTGGTGCGGAACAGCAATCCAAGCTATTACGGCATTCGCACGCGGCATTAGCACGCCAACGATTGGAGGCACAGTGTTGTCATCAACAGCGGTCACTTGGGAGGCGGTCGCGCTGTGGTGCGCCGTGGCGCTGCCAGGAGCCCGCTCGCGGCTCAACACGAACAGCCTACTGCCGAGCAGTTGATCGAAAGGTCAGAGCGACACCTCCGGGCACTGCAGGACTCAATGCAGGATCCAGCGCCTCTCCTGGGCCTGTGGGAGTGTGTGCTATTCGATCCAGTGGGTGCGCGTCGCGCCGTGTACCGCCTCGAGTTCGTGGAGGATTCGGCGCGTTGGGGCGCTCATGTCGTTCGCATTCACTGTGAGCGGTGCACCCGTGGAGTGTACCGCGTCCTGTGGCCAGCTGCACCACCGGCCACAGGTCTGCGGGCGGACTCAGGAGCGATCGGATGGTTGCTCAAACAAGGGTCGTTCGAGGCTGTGCTTGGTGTGCCGCCATCAGGGGGGGTCATCCTGAGCGGGACGATGGGTTCGCAGAGCGCACATGGTTCCTGGCGGACGACGCATGAATGGTCGCCGAATCAGGAAGGGACCTTTGAGTTGCGGCGCGTCGATAAGTCATGGGAATAGATGCACAGCTCAACCATCGTTTCGGAAGCCCCTCGTAGCCCCACGCCGGATTGCTCCTTGGTCGCCGCCGAAGGCATCCCGGTTCCGTCGACAGTGCGAGAGGTGGAGTTCCCAGCTTTCCGTGGAGCCTGAGCACTGACTCCTAACCGGCTCGGCGGCGACGCCTGTGAGCGGCTTCGAACTGCTCGGGGCTAACGCCCGCGAGGTGGCTGTGCCGTCGAACGGGGTGGTAGAAGTGATCGATGTCCTCGGCGATGTCCGCCAGGGCGACGTCACGGCTCGGATAGATGCGCTTCTTGATGCGCTCCTTCTTCATGCTGCTGACAAAGGACCCCGCGACCGCGTTGTCCCAGCAATTGCCTTTACGGCTCATGCTCGGTGCGAGCTGGGTGGACTGGCAGAACCGGCGCCAGGCATCGCTGCCCTACTGCGTGCCTTGATCCGAGTGAATGATGGTCCCGCGCGGCCGCCGCTGCTTCACCGCGGCCGCGAGCGCGTTCAGGACCAGCTCGCGGTGGATGGTCGGGCCGGCGGCCCACCCGACGACCTTGCGGGAGAACAGATCGAGCACGACGGCGAGGTACAGCCAGCCCTGCCACGTGCGGATGTACGTGATGTCCGTCGCCCACGCCACGTTGGGCTGCGTAGGCGCGAAGTGCCGCTTGAGCAGGTGCGGCGTGAGGACCGCCGGCTTCCCCACCTCCCAACGACGCGTGCGATGGCCATGCAGGGCGCGCAGTCCGTTCTCGCGCATCAGGCGAGCGACCCGGTGCTTGCTGCAGATCTCCCCGGCCTCCCGCAGGTCGAGGAACACGCGGGGCGCGCCGTAGATGCCCTGGCTTGCCGTGAAGGAGGCGCGAATCAGGCGCAGGAGCCGCGCGTCCTCGATGGCGCGCTTCGACTGCGGGCACTTGAGCCACTGGTAGTAGCCACTGGGTGCGACGGCCCGCTCCCGACACATCACCTGAATCGGGAACTGCTGCCGGTGGGCCTTGATGAACTCGTACTTCCGCCGGACGCGGACTCCCTTGGGCGTCGCTGGCATGGCATTCCCTCGCATTGAGGTGCTCGAGGTTAGCACTCTCCACGAACGGCTGGCAACTCCACTCTGGGAGTCTTCTCTCTTGGACCACCGATGTGTATGTCAATGGGGAATACTGGTATACGGTGGGCGCTCCGAGGAGTTGGGTGGCCAAGTACCGACCGGACTACGGGGCCTAACTGAACGCCTTCATCGCAAAGCGTGAACGCGATAGGGGGAGCCTCGACGAACTGACGGTGAACGGCACGCGGGTCGGTACTGTGGGAGATGCCCTGGCCGATGCGAAAGCACTTACGATCGAGCAGTGCGCCGCTGCTACTGCGCTCCAACTGAAGAAGGACGACATGCGCGAACCGCTTCGTGATCGCCTCAATAGCGGCTACTGCGGTATTGGCAATGCAGCAACGGCCATGTATGGAAGTGCGGCGCACGGCACCGTCTGGGCCGCAACATTCGGCCCTTGGACGATTCTGACCGCCGAGCTATTCCGCAGAGGGCCGTTGGGGAACATCGTTGTTCACGAGTCCATTCACTTCTTCCATCCGGACTGGAATGAGGGAAAGGTATGCTGGGAGACAAATCGGCATGCAATCGGTCGAGTATCGTGCAACTGACCACGAAAACATTGTGCGGATGGTGGCTCGTGCTGGGCCTGGGTACGCTGATCGCCACCACTGGTGCGGCCCGGGGGGCAGTACGGTGCGACAACGTCACCATCAAGCGCGATGCGCTGTGGACACTGCCCGATTCTCTGGACCCTTACGGGAATGGGCTGCCAGAGGCTCTCATCGACGCGTGGCGGGAAGAAGCGCGCCGCGGCACCTCGTCCTCGGGGACAACTGTCCCTGCAGTCGTGGAGGAGCGCTGGGCGAGGGACTCTACCAGCACCAAGTATGCGATCGCCTTCCTGGTGGCTGAGGGCGGCTACTCCGGATTGTCGACGGCTCGGGAGGCGCACGCATTCGCAGTGCACTACAAGGCCATGTCAGGCGACCCTGCGCCATTGCTGTTGATCCTACAACGCCCCTCACGGATGACAGGGTCAGCATGGCGCCAGGTGCCGCGCGTGGGCCGCTGGCCGCCGAGCAGGCACGCATCGTCTTCAGGTGCGGATGTGACGCCGCCTGGTTGATCGACGCGTGGCGCGCCGACACGTCGCCGCGAAGGCCGCCGAATGGGACCTTCAGTGCGGTCCTTGAGGCGGAGCTCATTCTGCAGGATGCCGTGAGACTATCGGAGGGGGAGTACCGATCAGTCTTGCTGGAGCGCGCCCGGGCTGCAGGGCTGCCTTGGGCGATGTAGCGCACAGGAAGAGCTGACGAGAGCGAGCATGAGGCGCGCCGGGGTAGCGCACTCCACCCGCGGGGCGACCACCGGCCGCCCCGCGCTGCGTTCCGCCTTTCGAGAATGCCCTCAACCGTCTGGTGCGGGTGGCCCAGGGCGCCACGCTGATCGCGCGGTACGCCTACGACGTGCTCGGGCGGCGCATCGCCAAGCGGGTCTACGCCGCCGCCACCGGCGGCACGGTGGGCTTCACCCGGTTCGTGTATCACGGCGGGCAGGTGGCCTTCGAGACCGACTCGGCCGGCAGCACGATCGGCACCCGGTATGTCTGGGGTCCGGGGACGGACAACCTGGTGGCGTTCCGGACCACCGCGGCCGCGACCGACCACTACTATGTGGCGACCGACAAGCTGGGCAGCGTCCACCAGATCATCAAGCGGGACGGCACCTGGGTCAGGACCTATGGCTACACGCCCTACGGGAGCGTCGCTGCCAATGCGGGGTCGGGGGTGACGCTGCGCTACCGCTGGACCGGCCGGGAGTGGGATGCGGAGACGGGCTGGTACTTCCACCGGGCGCGGTACTACGACCCGGGCCAGCGGCGCTTCGTGCAGGAGGACCCGGCCGGGGTGGCGGGGGGGTGAGAACCTGTATGCGTACGTGGGGGGGCGGCCGCTGGTGGCCCGCGACCCGACCGGGCTCGCGCCCGACTGGGAGCACTTCCGGAGCATTGCGCCACCGGAATGCTGTCACGTCGGCTACGAGGCCTGGACCAGCGACTTCAACAACGATGGCCTGGATGACCTCGATGCGCTTCTCTTCTATGTCTGGACGCAGAAGTGCAACCGTGTTGGAGGTTGCGCGATTGAATTCGAAGGGCCACGGGCTACCGAACTGAAGTCAGCCTACGAGCGCGCCAAGCATGTGCTCGAGTTGGCCGCCAACAGTGGCGGGGAGTTGGCGGAGTCGGCGAGGAGTTCCTTGAGTACCTTGCGGCGTACGAGAGCATGGGCCTGCGAGTAGTCGATGATCCAGTCACGGCGTGGGACGCTGGGACGACGCGGAATGGGATAAGCTACATTGATGTCGGGTTTCACGAGCGCCATCCGGACGCATTCTACCTGCCACTCACGATCGTCCACGAGCTCGGCCACCAAAATACACAGCGCTCTGGGTTCTTCGGACTCTCGGAGACGTTGGCCCTCGGCTCGGAGAACGTGATTCGGGAGTTTCTGGGCTGGCCCGCAAGGGCCGACCACTCACACCACCCTATCTTTCCACGCCGGATGACTCCGTGAGCGATGTCGTGAAATGGGCCTGCCTTGCCTGCGCCATGTTGCTTCACACGAGCTGCATACAGGCCCAATCCAACACCGAGGTGGCGAGCTCCAGTTGGATTGCCGAGGCGATGCAAGCATGTTCACCGCTCCCACGGTATCCCGGAGGCGGCACCGGCCCGTTCATGATGTGCCAGAACGCCCGGGGGGATTCAACATTGCGGGTAGTCCTGAATGGTCGTGGTGAGAAGGTATTTGTTGGTGTGACGTGGCACCTCTCCGCGGAGGGGCTGCGCGCCAGATTCTCCGCGCTTCGCGGGAGCTTGAGTCGGGAATTCGGCCCCCCGTACCGCTTCTGCGAGGATCCAACCATTGCTACAGGTCATGAATGGGCTGCGCGTGACACCCGGTTTCAGCTGGCGGTACTCCCGCCAGACACGCTCTACTTGGCCGCTATTGCGGGGCCCTCCCGCTGCGCTGAGAAGTCCGAATGACCGTTCACACCTTCCATTCGGAGTGGACCGAGGCATAGGTATTCTGAGAGATGAATCGGCATGTACTCGGTCGAGTATCGTGCAACTGACCCTGCCCCGATTTGGTGGACACCTACCTGAGCCTCCATTATGGAGGCAGGAGGTGTCCTATGAAGAAGCGAGCCCGACCGTCGTTCAGCCCTGACTTCAAGCTGGAAGCGGTCCGCTTGGTCGTCGAGGGCAGGCGACCCTTGAGCCAGGTGGCACGGGAGTTGGATCTGCGGCCCGAGCAGCTGCGGGGCTGGAAGCAGCAGCTCCAGGCCCGCGGAGACGTCGCCCGCCCCGTCTCGACCCTGAGCCTTGAGGAGGAGAATCGTCGGCTCAAGCGCGAGCTCGAGGTGGCTCGGATGGAGCGCGACTTCGCAAAAAAGCAGCGGCGTTCTTCGCGAAAGACCTGCGCGGCGGTTCGCGATGATCGCCCAGCACCGAGACGCGTATCCGCTGCGCCTGATGTGTCGGGTCCTGGCCGTGACCCCGTCCGGCTTCTACGCGTGGCAGCGCCGCGACCCCAGCGCCCGCTACCAAGACGATACCCTGCTGGGAGTCCAGATCGCCGCCTTCCACCGCCGGAGTCGGCGCCGCTACGGCAGTCCTCGGATCTGGAAGGATCTGCGCGAGGAAGCGGGCCGCCGGGTCAGCCGGAAGCGGGTCGCCCGGGTGATGCGCGAGGCCGGGTTGGTGGGGACGCCCCGGCGGCGCTTCCGGGTCACCACCCAGGCCGATCCGCGGCAGGCGCCCGCCCCCAACCAGCTGGCCCGCCAGTTTACGGTGTCGCAGCCCAACCGGGTCTGGGCGGCCGACGTCACGTACCTCGCGACGGCGGCGGGGTGGTGCTATCTCGCCGTGGTCCTCGATCTCTGCTCGCGGCAGGTGGTGGGTTGGGCGCTCAGTGCCCGCCTGGATCGGCAGCTCGCCCTCACCGCCCCTGGGCCGCGCGCTGGCCCGGCGTCGCCCGCCGTGGGGGCTGCTGCATCACTCGGATCGGGGAAGGAGTACACCAGCCGCGACTACCAAGCCCAGCTGGCTCAGGGGGGCATCGCCTGCAGCATGAGCCGGCGGGGCGATTGCTGGGACAACGCCGTGGTGGAGAGCTTCTTCGCCACGCTCAAACGCGAACTGGTGGCGGACGCCTGCTGGCCCACCCTCGCGGAGGCCACGACCGACCTGGCGCAGTACCTCGATGGCTGGTATAACGTCCACCGGCGGCACTCGACCCTGGGCTATCTCAGCCCGGCCGCCTACGAAGCGCGGCTGACCGCAGCCGCCTAACCTAGGTGTCCACGAAATCGGGGCAAGCCCAGGTCCGCGGGCAGCGGCATCGATTCCGTGACCGACCCCCAGGTGTGAAGCGGCACTACCGCTACGATGCCCGGGGGCTCACGGTGGGCGAGGTCGATGACGCATCCCAGACCAAGCGCGCCTTCTACTCTGTGGGCGGGCTCCTCGACTCGCTCCGCATGCGCAATGGCCTCACCACGCGGTTTCGGTATGACGCCTTCGGGCGGCGCACGGCCATGATCTACCCGAAGCGCGTGTTCCAGCTGCAGGAGCGGCCGGAGACGCCGGTTGAGTGGCAGATCCCCGGATGCTGCATTCGGGTCGACACCATTCCCGATGACAGCGTGAGCTACAGCTACGACCTGCTCGGCCGGATCACCCGCACCGCCAACCGATGGGGCGTGATCCGGAGCAGCTATTTGGCGGATGGCGCGCTGGAGACCCGGGTCACGGACCTCAACACGCTCGACGGCTCCGGCAACCAGATACACGCCATCCTCGACTCCCTCAGGTATGTGTATGACAGCGCGGGCGCGCGGACCAAGCTCATCATGGCGGGCGAGACGGGCCTGTACAATGCCCTGGCAGGACTCGGTGCTCTACCGGTACAACGCCCAGGGCGACCTCGATACCCTCCGGGCCTGCTTCGGCAAGGCGGACAACTGGCAGGCAGGGCTGGTGATGCCACCCTGCCGGGCCTTCCGGTTCACCTGGGACAGCCTTGGCCGGCGCAAGACGATCACCTACCCCAACAGCGCCGTGGTGACGTCCACGTATGACCTGCAGGACGTGCTGGTGACCGTGGCCGGCGTCAAGACCGTCTACGAGCCGCCCACCGGAAAGAGCGACCGGTTCGACTTCAGCTACGGCGTGGGGTACGTGAACGCGGTGGGGCGGATCTGGTCCCAGAGCTACGCCTGCAACGACTGGACCCAGCAGGATCTGCCCGGCCTCCCCTGCGGCAAGGGGGGGGCCACCCGCCAGGTCACGAACGTCTACAATATCCGGGGCGAGCTGCTGCGTCAGACCACCCTGGAGGGCAGCACCTTCTACGGCGATACGACGCGGCATGACATCGGTGGCAACATGGACCGTCGGGCCCGCTGGGATGGGGGAACCCTGCAGCAGTACACAGTCGACAATTTCTCGACCGCGGGGGGCCTCGAACCGCCTGCAGGCCAGCAGCCGGAGCGACACCTATACGCCCTTCGACCTGGCCTACGAGTATGATGCCGACGGCGCGCGGATCGCCCAGCGCCCGACGCCGGTCACGGCCGCCACGGTCGACCAGGACCGGCGCTGGTTCTATGATGCGATGGGCCGGCAGGCGGGGTACAAGTACGTCGAGTGGTCCCAGGGCGAGGCGCGGTTGCGCTCGGAACCCCGCAACGGCTGCCAGTATGATCCGGAGGGCCAGGTGTTCCGGCCCTGCAACTACGGGGGAACCTGCTGGCCTATGAGGGCGTCAACGTCTCCCGGTTCGCCAACGAGACCTACCGCTTCATCCACGGGGGCGGCACGGACGACCTGCTGATGGCGCGCTACTCCTATGGTAGTGCGGTCGAGGAGATCTACTTCGTCACGGACGGGCAGGGCCGCGAGCTGGCCGCCGCGGACTTCGATGGCAGCCGGAATCAGGCGGTCTGGGGGGATGGCGGCCATCGGGAGGCGGGCACCACCACCAATGGCTCATCCTTCGATGCCACCCGGATGGGCAATGCCGACCAGCCGGGGGTGTCCCTCTTCCGGAATCGCAGCTACGACGCCAACTCGGGACGCTGGCTGCAGGAAGACCCCATCGGGATTGCGGGGGGTGTGAATCTGTACCAGTTTAATGGGAACAACCCGGTAGCCTATACCGATCCGTTCGGATTGTGTCCCAAGCAAGACCTGCTCTGCCAGGTCTTCGTTTCAGGTGCCCAAGCCCTAGGCGGCGCAGCCGGGTTCTTCGGAGGGCTTGCCGAGGGCGGTCTGGAGGGCCTCGCCTGCGGGCCTGCTGCACCTGCCTGCTCACCCGCCTTGGCGCTAACGAACGCTGTCGCCGGCGCCATCGCAATTGGGACGGCGGCTGGTAAGGCCGCCGATGCAATCATGAGCGGTACCGAGCCGCTTCAGATGGCGAGGGCAGGCCGTGGCGGCGGCAACTCAGCTGAAAACCGGGCATCAAATCAGATCAAGAAGGAGTATAGGTTTACACCCGAAGGCGAGAACGCTTTCCACACAGAAATCGGCCGCCTCAAGAAATTCTACGATGTCAAGTCACTCACCGAGGAGCAGTTGCGTGAGGCGGCCGACATCGTCCGGCAGAATGCCAAGTACATCAGGCCACCGGAGTAAGAAATGCTGAACACCCGCGAGGCACTCTCCGCAGCCCTTCAGGGGCTAGTTGGCCAGCCGTGCACCGCCGTCAGCAACCCAATTGGTTCGACAATCGTGATCGACATTGGTGACATGAGGCACGTCGATGACGCGTCGGCTGGGCACCTACAGGGATGGCGGAGGATAACGATTGGTAGTCCCTGGCGCCTCCAGACAGTTCACAGGGTAATCTGCGATTGGAACAGTGACAGCTCGCCGGACGGTGAGCTGATCGCCTCGCTGGCTGCTCTCGTAGGCGTACGGCTCGATGCTATTAGCATATCTGGGCCAGCATGGGACATGGTCACTCACTGGTCAAATGGCTATCAGCTTGTTGTTTTCAGCGACTCGGATGACTTGCGTGAGTACTCGTGGTTCATTCTCGGCGCCGATGGCCTAGAGATCACGGTGAGCCCCAAGGCCGCCGGCGACGACACCTGGCGCATCAAACAGCCAGGAGGCCGCTCCTGACCAGCCGCGGACGAGCACGAGGCCCCTGCAGGAACCGGGTGACGGCGCACCCGGCGCGATCGCGTGTCACGTGGGACGCGGCGCGCGAGGCGCCCGTCATTCGGATTGTCGGATCCGCGCCGGGTAGCTGCCCGGGCAGAGTGGAAAGTGAGCCCGCCCGCGATCAGGTGTTTCTCCGGAGGCCGCGCCGCAGCACGCCTCGGCTCACAACACGGATCCGCGCCGGGCCCGAGGCACACGATGAAGCCGAGTACGTCGATTGTCAAAGAGCGCCTGCCAGCTGACGGGCCCCGCGTAGCTCGATCCTAGCCCAACTCGGAGGCGTGGCCCGCTGACGCGGGCGACCCTCGACACCCCATTATCGGAGACTCGAGCGGACCCTCGGCCAGGGGAGCCGTGTAAAATGGGAGGCCAGCCCAATGGGCTGCCTCAAGCGAACAAGGGCTCCTTCGTCCCGGCCGGCCAGCCGTCCAGCATAGCGACTCAGGCCGAGACTGCTTGCCGCGCCGGCCGCTCACGCCACACCGGCGGCTCGGCCGTGAAGACCCGCCGGTCGCGCGCCACGCTGTAGAGGAGCCGAAGCCCCGAGCGCATCACCGCCACCACGGCCTTCATCTTCTGGCCGCCATTGCGCTGGCACAGCGCCTCGTACTCGGCCCGGAACAGGCCGTCCTTGGTGATACTCCGGACCGCGAACATGTAC
The DNA here is from genome assembly GCA_016713785.1 of Gemmatimonadota bacterium. Classification (NCBI taxonomy): domain Bacteria; kingdom Pseudomonadati; phylum Gemmatimonadota; species Gemmatimonadota bacterium. Next base: position 16,980 of record JADJOM010000003.1, read on the forward strand.
GCCGCTTGGCGGAGCAGCGGCCGGCCCCGCCTGGAGATCCGCTTGGTGCCGCGGAGTATCCCGCTGGAGCGCTCGATCAAGGAGAGCCCGGCCACCCGGAGGATCTGGCCGCTCGACTCGTAGGCCCGGGGATCGCCGATCGAGCCGAGGAAGACGGCCGCGGTAACCGGGGCGACCTTGGGGATGCTCAGGAGGTAGGGCGTCTCGGGCACCCCTTGCAGGGCGTCGACCATCGCCGTCTCCAGGCTCTTGATCTGAGTCTCGAAGAGCGCCAGCCGCTCGAGGACCAGGCCGATCTCCCTGACGCAGCCGACCCTGCGCTCCGGGCAACCCCAAGGTGGCCTTCGCAGCGACGATCAGCCGCTCGTAGGTTTCGGCGCCCAGATGGCCGCGACTGGCCGAGTGCAGCACCCGGAGTACCTTGGCTTTCGGGGCCTTGAGGAGATCCTCCGGTGTCGGGAACGCCCGGAGGATGGCGAAGGGCGTCTTCTTCGTGAGCAGCGGAAAGATCGCCTCGAACTCCGGGAACACGACCTGCAAGAGGCTCCGCAGCTGGGTCATCGCCCCGCGGCGGAGCAGCGACAGCCGCTCCCGCGCCGCCACCAGGTAGCGGAGATCGGCGTAGGCCGGGGCCAGGAAGGGGAAGCGGACGAAATGCCCCTGCGCGAGGAGATCGGTGATGGTGCCGGCGTCCTTGGCGTCAGTCTTCAAGGGCTGGTTATGGGCGACGTCCTTCCAGCGCTTGGTGTGGGCGGGCAGCACGCTCACCACGGGAACGCCGAGCTGGGCCAGGAAGTGGGCGAAGGTGAAGCCGTAATTGCCGGCGAACTCGATCCCGACGAGGATCGTGGAAGGCGTGGCACTGGGGGCTTGCTGGCTGAGGAACGCCACCGCCGCCTCAAACCCCTGGCGGGTGGTGGGAAAGCTGAACGGCTTGCAGTCTGCCTGGCCCTTGGGCCGGACGACCAAGGTGTGAGAGAACTTGCCGGCATCGACGCCGACCACGGCGGCGGCCGTCTGGGCGCGCTCGCGCCGGGGGAAGGAGATCATGGGAGCACTCCGGGTTAGGGGTGCTCCGAGGGTGCGCCGGCCGGGGCCGGCGGGCTAGGAGCTGGTGGTCACCCTCCACCCCCATCGGGCAATAGGGGTGTCACGTTCACGGATCCTTTTGGATTGAAGGCCGATACCGTTGAGATCGGATGCCGATCTGTCGAGGGGCTTGAGGGAGCAGCACAGCACTGCGCGGTGCGTGTGCACAATGAGAAAGTTGACAAGACATTCGAGCTTCTCAACGTGGGTGGACGAAACGTCATCGGTACTGCCCCAGCTGATCAAGTGGCAAGGTATGCCGGGAGCTGGGTCGTTTCGGAGGCCCCAGACGGCATGACCTCTCAGCAGTACGATAACGCCGTGTTGAGCAATGCGTCCACCATCGCGGTCGAGAGAAACGGGGCGAGGTACAGCCCCTTTGGAGGATCCAACTCGAATCGCTATGTGTACGACGTAGTCACGAGCAGCGGCGGGCAAGTGCCCGCTGGGGCGCTCTCCGGACGGACAGGGGTCGCGCCTGGTCTTTGTGGTGGGGTCGGGCTGATGACTGGGGGCAACTGCTCAGTCCGCCACTAGGTCTACTCCGAGCGCGAGAGGTCGACATGTATTCGCCGGGGAAAGCAGGGTTCCGCGGAGCACTCGCTGGAGCCACCGCTGGGGTGCTCCTCCTCAGCCTCTTCTTGGGGTGGACCCGTTCCTCCCCGAGTGCCCACGAGGGCGCCTACGATGCCATCACCGTTACTGCGTACGTGCTCGGCTTCCCGGTGAGCTTCGGACTCGACCGACTCCTCGCCGCAATCGAAGCCGTAGGGCCCAAGTACATCATGTCGACCCTGGCGGTCTCGCTATTGAGCCTGCCGCTGAATTGGTGCTTGGTCGGCTTCCTGGTGGCGATCGTCCGGGGCCCAGACGGCAGACGTACTCGCGCCTGAATAGTGGACCGTTCGACCTCCAGGAGCACCTCCGGGTTGTCGGGCCTCGCCCTGGCCGGGCGGCCGAGTCTAGCGTCGCGTGCTCGCCGAGTGAGTGCAGGGGCGGCGGGCCCGGGCTGGTTAAGGGCCTTTGGGGCCGGTGCGCATGGCGGGCCTCGCCGCGAACGAAAGAGGGTGGTGGGAGCCCCAAGGGTCCTGAAGACCGGCGGACACCGGCTTGCGCCGGGCCGGCCCCATGGTCGGATGCGAGCGGTCCTCTGCTCCATCAGCGGGGGCACGCGGAGGTCACCCCACCACCGCTGCCCCCAAGCTGCACACGGGTCCGTCGATTGTCAAAGAGCGCCGTCCTGCTGCGTGCGGTGGGACCGTCGCGCGACACTCACAGCTCGTCGGGCCTCGGGGGCCGTCACATCTTCATGGGCGATTCGGGTCCGAGCGAGCGCGTCAGGACCAGGCTTGAGGGGGCGCTCGGGGCGCAAGGCTCAAGGGCGGTCGGAAGCCGCTCGCTCCACGCTCGGCTCAACGGCAACGACGCGAGGGCATGGCGCCGCTACGCGGCCACTTGGTGGCGATTCCCACGCCAACGGCCCTCGTCGAACGGCTCCCCGGTCTGCATGATCCGGAGCAGCAGCGGCACCAGCTTCCGGGCCAGAGCGCACACGGCCTTGGTCCCCGGGATGCCCCGGGCCCGCATCGCCTCGTACTCGGGCCGGTACAGGCCCCGGGGCTGGCACCAGCGGCCGGCCAGCAGGAAGAGCTGCCGCCGGAGCATCGGCCGGCCCCGCTTGGACTGGCGCCGGCGGCCCTCGGTCTGGCCGCTCTGGCGGCCGGTGAGATTCATCCCGGCGAGCTTGAGGACCTGGCGCGGGTGCTGGAAGTCGGCCGGGGTGCCCAGCTCGGCCACGATCGTGGCGGCACAGGCGGCGCTGATCTCGGGGACCGAGAGCAGCACCCGGGCTTCGGGGCACTGGTCCACGAGCGCGACGATCCGGGCCTCGACCACGGCCAGTTGCTCCCGGACCAGCGCCCAGCGAGCGAGGAGCTTGGTGATCTCCAGCCGCCGCTCCGGCGTGGCCTGGGTCAGCGCGATGGTCTCCTTCGCCGAAGCGATCAGCGTCGCCACCCGCTCCTGGAGACGTGACCCCGGGACGCGGCGTGGATGTGCCGCCAGACGGCCTGGGGTGTGGCGGCGGCGAACTCCTGCGGCAATGGCCAGCGCGCCAGGATCGCGAGCGGGGTCCGCTTGTGGAGCCCGCTGAACTGCCCGAGGAACTCGGGCCACGCCAGATCGAGGACACCCTGCAGCCGGTTCCTGAACCGGGTGGCTTCGACGGTGAGCCGGTGCCGCTGGACGGACAGGAGCCGGAGCTCGACGTAGGGCGTCGTCAGGAACGGGAAGCGGACGAAGATGCCCATCCCGACCAGCTTGGCGATCTGGGCGGCATCCTTGGCGTCGGTCTTCAAGGGGCTGTTGTCCTCCAGCTCCTTGGACCGATTGGTGTGGGCCGGGAGCACATTGACCACGGGGTAGCCCCGGTCAGCCAGGAACCGGGCGAAGGTGAAGCCGTGGTGGCCGGCGAACTCCAAGCCGACCAGCATCTGGGCGGGGGTGAGCCCCGGGAAGAGGTCCTGCAGGTGCGCGTGGGTGGCCGCGAAGCCGGCCCGGCAGACAATTACCTTGAAGGGCTTGGAGCGGCGTCCGTCAGGGCCCTGGGCCACCAGGACGTGGAACTGCTTGGCAGTGTCGACCCCGACATGCACGGGGAACTGGCGGGCGTAGGCCTGCTTCTCATCGGGGTCATGGGGTGGCTCCGGGGTGAGGGGGGCGGAGGAGCCACCGAAGACAGCGCGGGCCTCAGGGAGGCGTCAAGCGGGAATAGATGTCTAGCCTATACCGATCCGTTTGGTCTCACTCCTTGTAAGGATGCCAACGGTAATACCGTTCCATGTCCCGAGCCGGCTGGCGGACCTCCGATCCCGGTACCGGACGGGAAGGATGGCAAGCCGAACTCCTGGGAAGTGAAAGCGGGTTCGGGGAAGCGGACGAAGTGGGGACCGAAGACACCGGTCCCGAGCGAGAAAGGCGAACAGCCCAGTGCAAGCTGGGACCCTGAGGGACACTGGGACGTCAAGGGCATGGGCGGGCGGAATAACACCCGGCGCTTCAACCCGGACGGCACCGAAATCGGCGATCACGATGGTACACCGATCTACGGCCCGCAGCAGTGGCCCACGAAGAATCAGGTAGACGCAGTCGGTGCAGCCGCGACTGCCTACTTGATTGTCCGGACTCTCCTGAGAATCGCCGTCCCCGCGACTAACGCAATACCTGCACCCTGATAGGAACCGAAATGGAACTCCTTTCCGACGAACAGGCGATCCGCTGGTGTGCCGAGCGTGGGCTTCAGCCTGTCAACGAGCTTCCCAGCACACGCATCGGGTTTCCCGGAGGCGAGTCCTATCGGCTTCGCCTTGCAGTAGCCGGTTCGGCGACCGAAGTCGTCGGGTTGGGCTACGCGCTGGCCATGACGGCGGTTCCGGGGGACGATGAAACCGCGTTCCAAGGCGGCCTTCTCTGGCTTCAGGATTGGGATATTTGGAGCGAGACCACAGAGCGCGTTGGCCATCTACTTCTGAACTCATTGCGACAATCGGCGCAGGGTGCGGGCCCGGTACGAACATCACCGGCACACGTATTCCACCGATCCGAGTTTATCGAAGCCCACGCGGCGCTAGCTGTCGCGCTCCTGTTCCAATGGGACGCATTCTACGTTCCCGTCATCGGGGCGTTTTACGCCTTCCTATCTCACCACGGCCAGATTGAGGTGGTGGCTCGTGACAAGGTGACCTACAGTGACCTGCTCGCGCGCTTCGAGAGGGGCGGGTTCAGCCCGGCGGCTGTCGTTCATTCGTGAGCAGCGCCAGGGGGACCCGCCGCCACCCAGTCTCCCGCTCTGCGATGCTCCCAGCGCGATCGCGTGTCACGTCGGACGCGGCGCGCCAGGCGCCCGTCGCGTGGGTTATCGGATCAGCGCCGGTAGGCGCCCCGGACGAGTGGGAGGTGGACCAGCCCGCGATCAGGTGTTTTGTCGGAGGCCGCACTGAGGCCCGCCTCGGCTCACAACGCGGATCCCCGGTGGGCCCGGGCACACGATGGAGCAGGGTACCACGATTGTCAAAGAGCGACTGCCGGCTGACGGGCACCGCGTAGCCCGATCCTAGCACCACTCGGAGGCGTGGCCCGCTCCCGCGGGCGTCCCTCGACACCCCATTGTTGGAGACTCGAGCGGACCCTCGACCAGGGGAGAGCCTGTACGATGGGAAGCGAGCCCGGAGGCTCCTTCAAGAGAGTCATGGCTCCTCCGCCCCAGCCGGCCAGCCGTCTTTCAGGGCCGATTCAGGCCGTAGCCGTCGCCCGCGCCGACCGGTCCCGCCACACCGGCGGCTCGACGGTGAACATCCGACGATCCCGGGCCACGCTGTACAGCAGGCGGAGCCCCGCTTGACCTTCCCCACCGCGAACAGCGCCGATAGGAATGGGAGGACCACCGCCACGGGTGGTGCTGCTCGGGGTGCACCGGGCCACATTGTACCGTCGCCTCAAGCGCCGGGGCATCCAGCCCCGGTGAACCCCGCGGGTGGTGCAGGACTGAACTAGTCGCACCGTGTCGCACCATTTGTCGCACGGCGGCGCGTTGTCGCAGCGACAAACTGGCGGCGCGCGAGCCAAGTGGCGCCATGCAAACATCTTGGGACCAGGCGCCAATGGCACGCCCCATGACATAGCAAGGAGGCATCCCCACTCCGGAGCCTCCCGGTGCGCCTCCGCCTCAGCTGGCTGTCCGTCCTCCTGCTCCTCCTCGCGTTCCTGACGCCCGGCCTCGTACCGTCGTTCCGCCGTGCCCTCGTTCCGGCGCCTGCCGTCCCAGGTACCGTCATCGTCACGCCGGATGGCGGCACGCTCATCGCAACGGCCCACGCCGCCTGGTTCCGGGCCGACTTCACCGTGCTCAATACCCGGACCCTGACCAGCACCTACACGCTGGCCTGCAGCTACACCGGCCAGGTCACCGGGTGCTTCCTCGACAGCACTTCCGAGACCCTCGCGCCCGACGAGGCCATCACCGTCCACGTCTACTACCAGACCGGGAACCTCGCGCTCTCCGGCAACACGATCACGCTGACCGCGAGCGGACCGGCCACCGACGCCGGCTACTACGGGGTCCGCGTCCAGTCCAGCATGATCGCCATGGTCACGCCGGGAGGCACCCAGAACGATGCCGTCGTCACCGTGCGGCGCCACCAGCCGGCGCTGCTCGCCCGGTTCCTGCTCAGCCCGGGGTACGCCACCGACAGCGCCACGATCGGCATGACCTGGCAGCGCCTGCCCGCCGGTCCGGTGGTCACGGTCACGAATGATGCGCGCCGGAACCGGGGCCTCATCGAGTGGGAGGTCGAGGACAGCCTCGCGCTGCAGAATCCCGGGGATTCCGCTCGCGCCACCGTGACGCACTGCACCACCGGCGGCGTCTGCACCGAGGAACGCCGGATCGTGAAGCTGGCGAACGACAGCAAGCCCATCCTCGGGTTCTCCGGCGTTCCCACGGGCAGCCTCGCTGCCGGCTTCGGGGCGCCGTTCGGCCCAGGCATCGCCGTGAGCGGCGTCGAGATCGAGACGGGCTTCGGCACCGTGCCCTACTTCTCGATGGGCCAGGCCCGCTCCGCCGGCCTGGTGTACTCCACCCGCCAGGCCTGGCCCCGGGTCACCATCCCGGTCGACGTGGAACTCCCCTGGCTCGGCGCCAACCCGAGTGCCCTGACCCTGATCGCCTGGGATGGGGCCTACATCAATGACTCGGTGCGCTATACCGCGCCCGCCTGCGTCACCGGCGCGGTCCGGAAGTGCCGCGGCGTCATCACCGCGGATTTCCGGACCTCGAGTTTCGCCACCCCGATGCGCAAGTGGCTCAAGATCGAAGCCCGGGTGGTGCCCGCGGGCGGCGGTGCGGTGGTGTCGGCCACCGACTCGGTGGAGGTGGCCCTCGTGGACCGCCGCACCACCCGCTACGGGGCCGGCTGGTGGCCCGCCGGCGCGCTCCGCCTCGTGGCGGCCGGCGAGGACCGCCTGCTGGTCGGCGCCGACGGGGCGGTGACCGTCTTCCGCGGCAACGGCGACAGCCTCTACCTGCCGCCCCCCGGCAACTTCAGCGTGCTCAAGAAGGTGGGCACCACCTGGGAACTCGCCCCGCGCGGCAGCCTGGCCAAGCTGGTGTTCGATGCCCAGGGGCGGCTGGTCAAGCGGGCCGACCAGAACGGCAACCGCGACACCCTGCTGTACGGCGGCACCACCGACTCCCTGCTGGAGCTGCGCGATCCGCTCGACAAGCGCATCCTGCTGGGCTACGCCAGCGGCAAGCTGAGCACCTTCACCACGCTGCACGGCACCGGGGTGCCGCGGACCCACGCCATCATCATCGACGCGGCCACCAACCAGCTCACCCGCGACTCCATCGGTGGCGCCCCCTACCGCACCATCTACCGCTACGCCGTCCGGGACGCCGCCACCAAGACCCAGCTCCTCGGCATCCGCGAGGGGATGCTCGGCGACTCCACCCAGGTCGTCTACGATTCCAGCGCCGCCGGCTTCCTCTGGCGGCCGGGCGCCGTGCGGCTCCCCCGGGTGCCGGACGAGACCGGGGCGCTGGTCCGGCCGCAGATCACCTATACGGCGGTCCTCAGGCGCGGGGCCGGCACCGTGGTGCCGCTCGACAGCACGGGGCCCTGGGTCGAGATGCGGGATCCGCGGGGCAACTGGACGCGCTCCTGGCTCACGCGCTGGGGCCAGGCCCGGTACGTCTGGGACACCCTCGGCGCGCTCAGCCGGGCCCGCTACACCACCGACGGGCGGGTGGTGTGGAGCGAGGCGCGGCGGGGGGGCGACACGACCCGGGTGTACTCGGCCTACGACAGCCAGCAGCGGCTGGTGAAGTCCTGGACCAACACCGTCACCGGGCTCGGCCAGGGGGTGCGGCTCGACAGCCTGGTCTACGATGCCAGCCACCGGGTCATCGTGCACGTGGACAGTCGCGGCAAGGCCGACAGTGTCTTCTACGACGCCAAGGGCAACGTCATCAAGACGAAGGACCCGAGCGGGGCCGTCACCCAGTTCTGGTACAGCAGCACGACGGGCCAGCTCGATTCGATGCTGCCGCCGAGTACCACCGCGCGCCAGCGCTACACCTACGATGCGACGTGGAAGAACCCGACCACCGTGAGCGCCGGGGCCACGACGGCCGGCAGCGTGCAGCAGAGCCAGTCCACCTACGACAGCTACGGCCGGGTGGCGAGCACCCTGTCCCGGGTGCAGGTCCGGGTGACCGGGTCCACCGTGAAGTGGCAGTGGCGGAAGACGGTGCCCACGTATGTCGCCGCCACCAACGAGGTCACCACCCAGACCAGCTATCGCAGCGACACCTGCGATCCCTGCGTGGGCGGCCCGGCGAGCTGGCCGTCCGACAGCTTCCATGTCATGACCGTGAGCGTGTTCCGGGATGCGGCGGGGCGCGATACCGCCCGGGTCGGCGAACGCGGCTACCAGACCGTGTACACCTATGACCGCCTGGGGCGGCTGCTGGCGCGCCGGCCGCCGAGCGCCGGGGGGCCCGCGCCCCGGGACTCGATGGTCTACGATGTCGCGGGCAACATCGTGAAGACCTACACCCGGCGGGGCGACCTGCTCACCGCCACCTACGACAGCCGCAACCGCCTCCTCACCCAGGTGGTGCCCGGCATCGGGACCATCAACCGAACCTACGCCGGTCCCCTGGACCAGCTCACCCGCGTCTGGGTGACCGGGGCAGTGGACTCGATCGGCGGCGTCAATGGGGAGGTCCGGTACGGCTTTGATGCGCGCGGGCACCTGCTCGCCGACACCGCCTATCGCAACGCCACCGCCCTGGTCACCACCTACACCCGCGACCAGTACGACCGCGACAGCGTGGTCACCGACCCCGTGGGGGCCTGGCGGCCCCGCTACGAGACCGCGCGGGGCATCCCCGAGCGCCTGGTCACCCCCCTCGGGGACTCGGTCAGCCTCACCCTCGACGGCCAGCAGCGGCCCGCCCAGCGCACCGTGCTGAGCAGCGGGCCGGCCTTCACCCAGTCGGTGCAGTACCTCGCGAGCAGCGGGGCGGCGAAGATCACCCAGACAGCCGGGGCCAGCGGGTACGAGGTGGGCACCTACGATCCCGAGGGCGCCCCGGACGAACCCACCCTCGGCGCCCCGCTCGGGCCCATCTGGGTGGAGCAGCACGGCCCCTCCCCGCTGCTCCCCGACACCCTGGTGGACAGCCTGAGCTATGACGGGTGGGGCCGGCTGCTGGGGTGGCAGCATTTCCGGAAGGCGGACACCCTCCTCACCCTGCTGGCCAGCGACTCGGTGTGGTTCGACCGCACCGGCAACGTCCATGTGAACGGGGAGACGCGCACCCACGAGCTGCAGACCGACCGGCTGCTCACCCGGGTGGCGGGGGCGTGGACCTGGAGCTATACCTATGATGCCGGCGGCAACCTCACCCAGGCCAGCGGCACCACGCTGTCGCAGACCATCACCTGGACGTACCAGTACGACGCCGCCAACCAGCTCCGGAGCGTGCGCTACCGCGGGCATGGCTGGGGGGCGGACAGCCTGGTGGCCCGGTACGGCTATGATGTGCTGGGCCGGCGGATCGCGCGCCGGGTGTACTGGTCGCCGCTGCCGGGGGCGGAGGCGCGGGAGACGCGCTACCTCTACCAGGGCGGGCAGGTGGTGGCGGAGACCGACGCGGCGGGGGCGTTCAAGTGGAAGTACACCTGGGGCCCCGGGACCGACAATCTGGTGGGGCTGCAGGACTCGACCGGCACCCAGTTCTACGTGGTGCAGGACCAGCTGGGCAGCGTCCGGGGCCTGGTGCGGCGGGACGGCACCTGGATCATGAGCCAGCGGTTCACGCCGGCGGGGCAGCTCCTGGCGCGGGATTCGGTCGGCGGGCACCAGTGGCCGAAGGGCTTGCACGTCGGGTGGACCGGGCGGGAGACGGACCCCGAGACGGGGCTCAGCTTCCACCGGGCGCGGTACTACAGCCCGGAGCTGCGGCGGTGGACGCAGGAGGACCCGATCGGGTACGGCGGCGGGGGCAACCTGTACGCCTACGTGGGCGGGGCGGTGCTGGAGGGGCGGGATCCGAGCGGGTTGATCGAGGACCTGCGGGGCGGGGGGCGGGCTCGGGCTGGCGGAGTCGTTCCGTCCCTTCACCCTCGACCCGACCGCGTCGTCCATGCTGGATCAGATCCCGTTGCCCAGCGGAGGCTCTTCGACAACGATAGACCTGATTGCAGTTCTGGCGAACGGTGACAGGGTGCCTTGCAGCGAACTGCCAGAGGCCTGCCGGGAGTTTCTTGAGCAGTCGGGCGACCCTCTCGTAGGTAACCCGCAGCTACTTGCAGACGTGCGCGCGAAGATGAACTTGGCGCCTTACGACTCAAAGTACCTGTCGTACCGTGTCGAATCCGGTGGATGGTGCACGGCAACCTCATGTACGGTGACATTCGGCGGCGTCGGGGGGATAAAGCTGGGCAGTCAGCCAGCAGGCGCGATTCTCGGGTGGCACTCGCACCCCAATGTCGGGTGGCCTGCCGTTGGCGCCGATTACTCAAGGTGTCCGCCAGCCTCTCTCCCCGATGCCTGTCGCTACGGTGTCGAGCCGAGTACTCCTGACATCCAATCGGCAGGCAAGAACGGATACACAGTGCCAATGTACGTCGTCTCCAGACGAGTGGTGTGGAGGTACCAATGGGTAGCTGGACAGGGGTGGGTTCATGGGAGAGTGCAGTGAGAGAGTTGTGGCTTGGCAACCGGTTCCGAACGCAAAGTGTGCTGCCGTGTGCTTGCGCTGTCGTGGCCATGACGCTCCTTCTGTCGAGCGGCGCGTGCGTGAGCAGCCAGGTACTCGTGGGCGGGATGCCATCAGGCGCTCCGTATGGCTTCTTGGTTGTTGGAACAGCAATGCCGGCCACCTTCGGGTTCAGGCTCGGCGATACGCTACTGGAGAAGGAACCGCGTACCGTCCCGGGGGCAGTCATCAGGGCCACTGGGCACCTGGTCGGGGGGTTTCCGCGAGGCGCGTGGGATCCCGGTTGCACGAGGTGGTTCGCCACCGAGAATCGCTTCCTCGTGCTTTTGGTGGCTGACTGTCTGGCCAAGGACCCCAGTGAGTTCGGGCTTGCTGCTGCCGTCCTGGCAGAGAACGGTGTGCTTCTGGGGGAGGCCACCAACCTGGCATCCGGGCCTGCCTGGTCGATGCTCGAGCCCGCCCTTAGACCGCCTAGATGAGGGGGCGTGCTAGGCGGGGCCCCCTGAACGTGGGGCCACCCCGGCCCGTAACCGAGGACCGTTGCTAGGCCTTGGATACGTCCGGGGTTGGGAGATCACGCACGGGGCGGCCATCAGCCGCCCCGTGCCCCTTTCGCTGACTCGGCACGGCGGCTAAACCGCCTTAGCCAACCAGCTCCGGAGCGTGCGGTACCGCGGGCACGGCTGGGGGGCGGACAGCCTGGTGGCCCGGTACGGGTACGACGTGCTGGGCCGGCGGATCGCGCGGCGGGTGTACTGGTCGCCGCTGCCGGGGGCGGAGGCGCGGGAGACGCGCTACATCTACCAGGGCGGGCAGGTGGTGGCGGAGACCGACGCGGCGGGGGCGTTCAAGTGGAAGTACACCTGGGGCCCCGGGACCGACAATCTGGTGGGGCTGCAGGACTCGACCGGCACCCAGTTCTACGTGGTGCAGGACCAGCTCGGCAGCGTGCGGGGCCTGGTGTGGCGGGACGGCACGTGGGTGATGAGCCAGCGGTTCACGCCCTATGGGCAGCTCCTGGTGCGGGATTCCGCGGTCGTGGCGATGCCGAAGGGGCTGCATGTCGGGTGGACGGGGCGGGAGACGGACCCCGAGACGGGGCTGACCTTCCACCGGGCGCGGTACTACAGCCCGGAGCTGCGGCGGTGGACGCAGGAGGACCCGATCGGGTACGGCGGCGGGGGCAACCTGTACGCCTACGTGGGCGGGGCGGTGCTGGAGGGGCGGGATCCGAGCGGGTTGATCCGGGACTGCTCGGGCGGGGCTTGCGGCAACCCGCATGATTGGTCGGGGGTTTGGGGTCTGTCGGGCGATGGGAGCGACGCTTCCGGCTTTGGTGGCGGGGTCGGGAGCTACATAGAGGATGACGGCTATCTCGAAGACCTGATGGACGCGATGTACGGAGCAGCGAGGGGAAAGGAAGGCTGCTATGGCCAGGTATGCGCGGTCAACCAGGAAGAATACGAACGCTACAAGAACAGCAATCTCGAGTCGCGCACTATTGACGAGCAGCGCTTTCCTGCGCTTGCAGAACTTCTCAAGCCCACCCGGCAGTTGAGTAGCACGGAGTTCGCAATGTTAATGGGCGCTGCAGGCATCGCCGACGCGGCGGCCCGGCAGTCCCTGCTCGACCACCTTTTGGTCGGCGGCAGGGTCGGCTCGGCGAGCGACTGGAGGGCGGTGAGTCGCGATCCCGGGTACGCGCCGCGCTCCGCGGATCAATATTACGGGTGGTACTTCCTGAGTCCCTCAGTGTTTACGGTGAGTAACCGAGACTCGGGGGCGCTCGCCAACTGTGCACTCCATGAGTACGCCCACGCCGTTCACCAGTTGGGCCATGGCCCAGGTGGTGCTCAGGACTTCGCGAACCGATACACGACAGGAAGGCGGATATGCGGCTAGGTGTTATCCGGGGCCTGTGCGTCTTGGCGGTAAGGGGAACTCTACTGGTGGTGTGGCCCAGCGGCGCTGCCTCCTCACAGGTGCCGCCGCCTCTCCCGCTGGCATGCCGAGATCCGGCCCTCTACCGTGCGGGCAGCGACATGGCGGAGGCAGGGAGCTCAGCGGTGTTGCCCTCGAGAACTGCCGCCCTGGGAATGGTGGAGGAACTCAGTCGGCTTCATGGCCTTGCGGTGCGCGAGCGGCTCGCACCGAGCGAGGTGCGCGCAGAGCTTGGACGCATTCTATCTAAGGCGCGGCGGCTGGATTCGACAGGTGCCAAAGGAGGGTTGGCCTATCTCGTGGTGAATGGCGATGCGATGTTGGCGCCGGACTTCTACTTGGAGGACCTTTCATGGTTGTACTTTGTGTCCTTCGGCGACGCTGCTCCGGTCATTCACATTCTCGAGTCCTGGCACCGCCCGGAGGCGCGCTTGCGTGCGCTCCGAGCGATCCGAGCGCTTGATGGGGAAGCACAGCGGCGCACGGTAGTGGGGTGGGCCTGCGAAGCGGCATGGTTGCTGGTCGCGTATCACACCGCAGGTGCGTTGTCTGCGATCGACCCGCTCTACGAGCCGGCGATCGATGCTCGCCTCCTCCTGCCGCACGCTATGCGCCTCCTGGGACCGGAGGTGCGGTCGGAGTTTCTCCAGGTCGCTGATCGGCTCTACCCGCCGCCGCACAATGGGCGCGAGGCACTGATGGGGTATTGTGCACCCGACTGGGAGTGGACGCCCTGATACGGCCCTCCGCGTGAAGCGCGTGCGCGCGGCGCCCAAGCTCTCGGGCCCCGGACCGGTCGAGAGCACGGTGTCCAGACTATCGGGTGGCTGATCGCACTGACCCTTTCCCCGTTGCAGGGCCACTCAGGCTCGGAGCATTGGGACTGAAGGGCCGGCCTCTCCGAAGTCTGGCCTCCAGGAGACGCCGACAGGCCGCCAGTTCGGTCGGAGGTCGGAACCATCGCCGTGAAGCACATTGACCGACCCCCGGGTGCCCCCTGCGCCGCGCGCTAAAGCCGACGACTGGCACGCGGCAGAGGGGGCAGCCGGGGGAGGCCCCGACCCCTCAAGTTACCACCAACCGCCGAACCGCCGAACCGCCCAACTTCTGGGCAGCGTGCGGGGCCTGGTGCGGCGGGACGGCACCTGGATCATGAGCCAGCGGTTCACGCCGTACGGGCAGCTGCTGGCGCGGGATTCAGTCGGCGGGCACCAGTGGCCGAAGGGCTTGCACGTCGGGTGGATGGGGCGGGAGACGGACCCCGAGACGGGGCTCACCTTCCACCGGGCGCGGTACTACAGCCCGGAGCTGCGGCGGTGGACGCAGGAGGATCCGATCGGGTACGGCGGCGGGGTCAACCTGTACGCCTACGTGGGCGGGGCGGTGCTCGAGGGGCGGGATCCGAGTGGGTTGATCCGGGACTGCTCTGGCGGAGCCTGCGGCAATCCGCATGATTGGTCGGGGGTGCCCGGCTTCGACTCCTACGGCGGGAATCTCGGCGGGAGCGGGGGCACGTGGGGGGAGCGGGCGTCCCGCGCCCTGCAGCTCTGGGGCGCAACCCAGACCATTCTGCGCGACATGTGGAATGACTACCGCTCACGATACGAGAAGCTCAAGGCCAGCTATGGCCAGAGTGCCAATAGAGGCATCGCCAGGATCTTCGCAGGCTCCGATGCCTTGAGCTACAGGGACTTTGCACGCACGCTTGCTGCGGCAAGAAGCGTCCTTGGGAGTCAGCCCTCGGATGCGCTGAACTGGGTCACCGAGCATCTCATGAGCGGTGGGGTATTCTCCAACCCAGGCTACGTAGCCGCGAACGGCTCCGGCAGCGGGACGCTCGCGATTACGATCCAGACGTATGAGGACAACGGAACGTCATTCACTGCGGTCCATACGGGGCGTCTAAGGCTCCAGTCCGTGTCATACGCGGAGCTTGCCAATGTGCTACTCCACGAGACACTGCACGCTCATGGCTTTGGTGAATGCGCCGCCTATACCTGGGCGGACATGGCCACCGGCTACAACCAATCCTACAGGGGGCAAGCATGCCAATAGACGTGCGCCGCTACGCCTCGGCGGTGCTGTTATGTCACCTGGCTCTGGCTCTGGCTGTGGCACCAGCCGCGCACTCTCAAGCGTTGCCCGCAGTGTGCCTTGCAGTTCCCCATGGGCTACCAGCCGTGTTGCCGGGGGATCGCATCTCGGGCGATGATGTGCAACGCGCCGTGGTGGACTCGGCTGTGGTGGCACTCCAGGCCGGGACGGGGCACGGTATGCCACCCATGCTGAGAAGCGCCTGGCGGGCCGACTCCCTTGGAATAGCCGCAGGGCTGGCGGAGGCCGTGGCCGACCCGTCGAGATACGGGACCAAGGGTGCGGATGCGGCAGCGCAGCTCTACCGTGCACTGGGTGGCTGGCCACAGCCGATACTGCTTGTGGCAGAGCTGAACTTGGAGGCTTCACGACGTGCCGGCGTGCTGAGCGCGGTCCGATCGCTGGAGACCGTGCGCGACTCGGCGGCAGTGCTTGGATTTGCCTGCGATGCGACGTGGCAACTGTTGGCGTTCGTGGCGGAGCCCGCCTATGCCACCAAATGGGCGGTGGCGAGACATGACTACTGGCCAGATCTCGCGATCGCTGTCATCCGTGAGTCCGTCCGACTGCTTGGAGAGGAACGCATGACGCAGTTTGGGCCAGTGCTGAGTGCACTTGAGCGCTCACCATTGGCGCTAGAAAGCCCCATGGGTCCGTGACGGCATGGGTTGGCACAAGTCTCTCCGACCTCCAGCGAAGGCGTCCGTCGGTGGGCTTCTTGGAGTGCTAGTTTCCGGGGTGTTCTGTTCCGGCCACTGCAGGGCAGTGAGTCGCGGGGCGGCCTTCGGTCGCCCCGTGCCACTTCTACTAGAGCGGCTGGGCCGCTGACCCGCCTTGGCCACCCAGCTCCGCAGCGTGCGCTACCGCGGGCACGGCTGGGGGGCGGACAGCCTGGTGGCCCGGTACGGGTACGACGTGCTGGGCCGGCGGATCGCGCGGCGGGTGTACTGGTCGCCGCTGCCGGGGGCGGAGGCGCGGGAGACGCGCTACATCTACCAGGGCGGGCAGGTGGTGGCGGAGACCGACGCGGCGGGGGCGTTCAAGTGGAAGTACACCTGGGGCCCCGGGACCGACAATCTGGTGGGGCTGCAGGACTCGACCGGCACCCAGTTCTACGTGGTGCAGGACCAGCTGGGCAGCGTGCGGGGCCTGGTGCGGCGGGACGGCACCTGGATCATGATCCAGCGGTTCACGCCGGCGGGGCAGCTCCTGGCGCGGGATTCAGTCGGCGGGCACCAGTGGCCGAAGGGCTTGCACGTCGGGTGGACGGGGCGGGAGACGGACCCCGAGACGGGGCTCAGCTTCCACCGGGCGCGGTACTACAGCCCGGAGCTGCGGCGGTGGACGCAGGAGGACCCGATCGGGTACGGCGGCGGGGGCAACCTGTACGCCTACGTGGGCGGGGCGGTGCTGGAGGGGCGGGATCCGAGTGGGTTGTTCGCGGAGGTGGGGGATCTCGGGCTCGGGTTCGCGGTGCAAGAGGCATTCGGCGGCGGGGGCGATCTGTCGATGTGCCTGGTGTTCTGTACCGACGCAAGGGATCGGGAGGAGCAGAAGTGGGAGGAGTGGTTTGAGGAAGCTGCGAATCGTAAGGTCGTCATTGTCAGGTATGCCGATGGCCACACTCAACAGATCACGAACTTCAAGTTTGTTGATGCACAATCGCTGGCTGACGTGACGCAGTGCATCAAGACAAGCACAACTTGTGCGGCAGAAGCGTTGTTCTTGGCCAGAAGAGACCATATTGACATTGTGTTCAATACGGATCTCCCGGGGAATGCTGGTTCTCAGTGGGGCGACAATCCCGGAGGAACCACCACGCTGGCGTTTGTTCCTAAGGTGCGCCGGTATGCCATTCGTGTCATCCTCGACCCTACGCTCCTTGCTGCCGCGTCAGTGTCGCGAGGCTACAACGTGACGATGAACCATGTTGTCCGGCATGAGCTCGCCCACGCGATCGGGACTAACGAGATCGCGGTCAATGGCAGTTGTGACGAAGCATGTGCGCGAAGCGCAGAGATGAGTCCATGATCAGAGGAGGCATGCCATGGTCGTAGGCCTGCTGATCGCCCGCGTGGCCGAACGCGTTGCGCTCGGGCGCGGTCGATTCTGGTGGTGGCACATGTGCACCTTGGCGGCAAGTCTATCGCTGGCGCCGGAAGCGGCTGCCCCCCAAGTGTCTGTGCTTCCTTCTGAGCGCGTGGCGCGGCTTGTGCTCGCCGACCTTGCGGTCCGCGATGTACCAGCTCTGCTCGAACTGACACCGCTGTCTCAGCAAGCGGTAGAAGTGACGACGCTGACTAGGAGCATAGGGCCGCTGCCAGGATACAGGGCGCGGTACGGGCCCTCCGGGCACGGGCGGTTCTTCCTGGTCGCGGTCGCAGGAGAAGTCCTACTCAGGCTCGGCGGATTTGTGTCGCCTGAGCTCGAGGAGTTTGATCGCCGCGCTGCGATGGCGTCGCCTGACTGGAAGGCCCAAGCACCGATCGAGAAGGCCATGGTATTCTCCATGGCCAGCGATGCGTGGGGGCTAAGCGACGCGTGTTTGCAGGGGCCATCGGTCGGTGAAGCATGTATGACCCCAGAGATTGTCGCTCGCTGGCAGGCAATGCGCCCGCTGGACTGGCCGCCCGACACGCTCGTTAGGATCGAGAATGGGATGGCTGTCGTGGGCATCACGGTGATCGCGAAGAGTGCGGAGGGTTGGACCGGAGGCTGGATTGCCCGGTACTCGCAGTACATCTTCGAGCGCAGTGGAGCGCTCGCCGCCTTCGTTGTGGGCGCCCGTGAGCTTCCGCTCAAGTATCCGTGATGCCACTGCGGCGTTATGGCCCAAATCGTCCGTCAATTGCCTTCGCTAGCATACGCGTAGAATGCGGCGCGGGGGAGCGGGCGTCGATCTGCCCCAGGCGTGGCTTCCTGAAGACTGGACCGCCAGGACACGGAGCTCGGCAGGCTGTCCGGGGCAAGGAGACGGTACCCGCCGTGGAAGGCATCCGCCGACCCCCGGGTGCCCCGCCGCCGCGAGCCAAAGCCGACGACTGGCGCGCGGCAGAGGGGGCACCCGGGGGGAGGCCCCCGGTCTTCAATGACTACCAATCGCCTGATCGCCTAGTCGCCCAATCGCCCTCTCCCGCGGGCCCGGGTCGCCGCTGCACTGCCCCCGAAGGGCCCTCGGTCGCGCCGAACTGCGTAACCGCCTAACCGGCTAACCGGCTAACCGCCCGACTTCTGGGCAGCGTCCGGGGCCTGGTCAAGCGGGACGGGACGTGGGTGATGAGCTAGAGGTTCACGCCGGCGGGGCAGCTCCTGGCGCGGGATTCGGTCGGCGGGCACCAGTGGCCGAAAGGCTTGCACGTCGGGTGGACGGGGCGGGAGACGGACCCCGAGACGGGGCTCAGCTTCCACCGGGCGCGGTACTACAGCCCGGAGCTGCGGCGGTGGACACAGGAGGACCCGATCGGGTACGGCGGCGGCCAGAACCTGTACGCCTATGTGGGCGGGGCGGTGCTGGAGGGGCGGGATCCGAGTGGGTTGATCGAGGACCTGCGGGGCGGGGGCGGGCTCGGGCTGGCGGAGTCGTTCCGTCCCTTCACCCTCGACCCGACCGCGTCGTCCATGCTGGATCAGATCCCGCTGCCGGATGGCGGGGCGGCGGCACGGAAGGCGGAGAGGGAGAATAGGGCCGCCCAGGCGAGCGCCACGCAGGAGTCAGGAGGCGAGCCGCCACTCCAGGATGGAGACATCAATCCTGCAATGAGGGCTGGCGAAGCTCTCCGAGGCGGTGTTGTGCGCGGGATAATCGCCGCATTCAAGGAGGACATCGACGCCGCCTCAGAGGAGTTCGGAGTCGATGGTGACCTCATGCGGAGCATCATCTATGAGGAGCAGACGCATCTAAAACCGGGAGAGGCCTTCGCGGAGGAGTATCTTGGGAAGGGAAAGACGGTGGGCTTGGGGCAAATCACGGTGGGTCTCTATGGCTACTCGCGGGAGCAACTCCTTGATTCCCGAACCAACATTCGTGTGATGGCACAGCACCTGGCCGTGCTCGGGGCCCGAGGGCTAATTCGCAACGATGCGCCAATCTCGTCTTTGGCCACCAGGTACAACTGCGGGTCGTGTTCATCCATCAGTGCCTACGGCAGGCGTGTGGCGCACTACTACTCAACCGTCTTCTAAGCGAGCAGGATAGGAGGGGTAAATGAAGGGGCGCATTCCACTTGCGGTTATGTCGCTCTGCATCGCGACAGCGTTTGCAGGCTTGGCCGCACTGGCATTCTTGGGGCTCCCCGAGGCGTTGCACAACGCAGGGTCTGAGCCCGAGGACGTCGCGTTACTTCTTGCAGGCGGTGTTGTGGCTCTCGGTGCGGGAGTGAGTTGCATGCTTCTCGGGATCGCGCTGTGGGGTTATAGGGGTGATGCCCGAAGGATACGCCGGGCCAGCGCCACGACCATGGCGTGTGCCATCGTCCTGATGATCACCGCCGGGCTGAGTGCCCTGGCCGGCGGCGGAGCGGCGGTGGACGCTCTTGTCCTCGCCGCCCTGGCCATGGTGTTGGGCGCCTGCGCATGGTATGCCAGGCGGCTGGGGCAAGACGTTCCGGCGACCCCCGTCGGGTCGTGATGCGTCGCCGACTTCCCTCCGTGGGGGGGGGATACGGCGGTTGCGATGTCGGCCGATGCAACGGATGGCGTCCAATGTGCCTGAGTATGGTCAGGTGGAAATCATCGTCCCATGAAGGCGGCGGAACGCGAGGTCCGGCACTCACACACACCGCGGACGCGCGCGTCATGCGGCTGGCAGGACCGCTCCTCTGCATGCTGAGCGTGGTCGGCCCGCGGCCCACAGCCGCCCAGGCCCCCGCGCGCGGCTACCTCGTCATCGGGCGTCCTGCCGGTGTATCGATTCCCTATGCTCCGGGTGATACATTGTGGCAGGTTGCCCTGGAGCGAGTGCCCGCGCAGGTCCGGGCGGCCCACGACGGCCTACGCTTGCCTGGAGTCGATGATGCCTGCATCACGGCCTTCACGAACACGCGCCACTTCCTGTTCCTGCTGCACCGCGGGTGCGGGGCTGGTTAGGCGTCGGAGGCCAAGCGGGAACCCGCGCGCCGGTATCTTCGGCGTGCTTCTCTTCTGCGCCTGTGGGGGCATGGCCAACACGGCGTCCACAGGCGAGGATCTGTTGCAACGCGAGTGCCCCGAGTCCCCCGCCTCAGGCGTACTGGCGCCAACCGACTCCATGGTCAAGTCATTGGCCGGGGAGTATGCACTGCGGCTTGTCCAGGAGAGCCCGCCACGAAGTCAGACGATTGACGGTGCCATGACGATCACGCCGGTACGAGCAGTCTGCCGTGAGTCAGGGTGCCTATTGGAGATTAGTGGGAACATCACTGCTGACGTCTCAGGCTTTGAGTACCTTGCGCTTGGGCATGGTCAGTCTGGACCAGCCGCCAATGGCCCCCTCCTTGGCTACTTCTGGCCGGGGGAAAAGGAGATCGCCCTTGTCTGGGGCGGTGGGGCGCTTGATGCGGGAGTCGTGTTCGAGGTGAGGTCGTTTGACGGTGGCGCCGGGGTGCGGGGTCACTGGACGGATGGCAGCGCCAACCCTGACCGGGCGTCCGGCCGCTTCTGCGCTAGGCGACGCGAATAGTGCCCGGCGTTGTAACGGGTCAGTGGTACCATAGGTTGTCTCGGGGCGTCTAGGATATGCCTGACGATATCCTGTGGGCGAAGCTCGCGCTGCTCTACCTGCTGGCTGGACTTGGCATGGGCGGCAAAGATCTCAAGTTTGTGGTGCTCGATGTGGACGGGGAGGAGCACGAGCTGCAATGGCAAGAGGCCGTTGAGCGAGTTGCGGCCCTTCCGAAGCCATTGCAGTGCCTGGGCTCGGTGGCCCAGGGGACAATGCGCATTGCCTGCAAGCCCGTGCTGAGTGTGGGGAAACGCCCTCACCAGACCGACCTCGTCCGTATCCTCGACGGCAGGACACTGGTAGTTCATTGGCGCGGTGGCTCAGAGGTGGTCTCAGCCGAATCGTTCGAATACTGGCGACATGCCTACTCCCTTTCCCCCGGGAGCGTATCGATCACACTCCGCGCATCGTGGACGGGTGAAGGCGTTGGTGCTGACGCCTACATTGGAGCCGATTGGTAGCGCTGTTCTCCGGTGGCGCCGCCGGGCGGCGCCGGGCAGTATTCTGCGGGGCGGCTAGGCGCCGCCCCGTGCTGTTCGCGCCGCCTAGGTGGGCTGGTCTCGTCCCACGCCCTCACGCAGTTCCCGTGGGTGCGCTACCGCGGCCATGGCTGGGGGGCGGACAGCCTGGTGGCCCGGTACGGCTATGATGTGCTGGGCCGGCGGATTGCGCGGCGGGTGTACTGGTCGCCGCTGCCGGGGGCGGAGGCGCGGGAGACGCGCTACCTCTACCAGGGCGGGCAGGTGGTGGCGGAGACCGACGCGGCGGGGGCGTTCAAGTGGAAGTACACCTGGGGCCCCGGGACCGACAACCTGGTGGGACTGCAGGACTCGACCGGCACCCAGTTCTACGTGGTGCAGGACCAGCTGGGCAGCGTCCGGGGCCTGGTCAAGCGCGACGGCACGTGGGTGATGAGCCAGCGCTTCACGCCGGCGGGGCAGCTCCTGGCGCGGGATTCGGTCGGCGGGCACCAGTGGCCGAAGGGCTTGCACGTCGGGTGGACGGGGCGGGAGACGGACCCCGAGACGGGGCTCAGCTTCCACCGGGCGCGGTACTACAGCCCGGAACTGCGGCGGTGGACGCAGGAGGACCCGATCGGGTACGGCGGCGGGGGCAACCTGTACGCCTACGTGGGCGGGGCGGTGCTCGAGGGGCGGGATCCGAGTGGGTTGTTTGCGGAGGTGGGGGATCTCGGGCTCGGGTTCGCGGAGCAGGAGACCTTCAGCGGCGGGGGCGAGTTGTCGATGTGCCTGGTGTTCTGCACCGACGCCCGGGATCGGGAGGACCAGCGGTGGGAAGAGTGGTGGGAAGAGAGGAGCCAAGGGACGAAGCGCGGCGTTGATCCTGGGCTGCTCGGATGCAAGCTAAATACAGTGTGCAAGCAGGAGTATGATGCGTTCTATGAAGAGGGAGGGCGTCTCAGGACTGAACGGGTGGTCGGGTGGAAGGCGATGAACGGTCACTGCCCGATCGATCACCGCCCGTGCTCGACATTCTCTGGGGACGGTAGTGGCCGGAACACCTTGGAGCTTCGAATGTGGGACGACCCGATTGCGTGGGATGCCGTGGCGAGTTTGTATCGCCGTGGGCGGGTCGACTGGGGCATTCTCGTGGCGCATGAGATTGCTGAAGCGCGCGGTTCGTTCGCAGGATGGTCTGCTGCGGACAGCCACCGCTACGCGGTACTCATAGAGTCTCAGGCCCGGAATGCGAACCCATTCTATGCCGGGACTGGGAGGCGGAAATGATGTTGTCGAATAGTCCCCTGCTTCGCACCCGCGCCATCGTCTACCGATGGCTACTGGCTCTTGTCCTGACCTCCTGCGCAGAGGGCGCCAGAGGCCAGGTCCCAGCCACTGTCGCAGCCGAGTTGACCGCGGTGTTCCAGGCACGCGCCCTCGCACTCGGAGCATCATCGGACACGAGTACGCTCTTTCGGCAGGTGCTTGACGTCAGGTTCGAAGGCACTGACCTCGGCACGCCGGCGATCCCAGTGTTTCGAGCGCAGAACCGTGGCGTGCTGCACGGAGCCATGATCTTGGTGGCTATCAGCGCTGGGCGTGCGATCCAGTTGGGTGGTGCGCCCAGTCCTGGCGCTGTCGAGGTGGCGCGAGCCATGAATCTTAGGATAGGTAGATCCACCGAGGTGGATCGTGAGGTTGCTTGGCGCTTGGCTCGTCTACTCGACCCATTCGGGGCTCAGAGTGTCGTGATGGAAGGTGACATTGACCGGATCTCCCCCTTTAGTGCTCCGCGACTTGGCAGAGAGCCTATGCCCGTCGGCCCAGGGGTCTGCATTCGGGTGATGTCGCTTGACCATATTGGCGATGCTCAAGCCCACCTGCGGTACTGTTTCCAAGGTTCGCTAGATGGTACTGTGATCGCCTGGGAGCGCGCCGAGAGTGGCGAGTAGGCTTGTAGTGCTCCCCGATTGGCCGAGACACCTCACGTGAGGTATCATCGGACCACCTTCGGAGGAGTGGCATGCCCACCATGGCCCGCGATCGCAATGGCCGCCGGCAGTACACGGCCGAGTTCAAGCGCGAGCAGATCGAGCGCATCACCCGCGGCGAGATCACCGCGGCCGAGCTGAGCCGCGAGCTGGGGATCGCCCGCTCGCGGCTGCAGCGCTGGAAGCACCTGATGGCGACGGCCGGCGAGACCGCCGTCCAGGCCAACGAGCCCGTGCCATGAATGCCGCCTCGAGCACCTACGCGGTGCGCCCCGCGCAACCAACCATCAGGCTCGGTGCTTTGATGGCGTGCATGTTGCTGGCCTGTTCGCGCGCTGCAAGCCGCGGTGGGGCCCAAGTCGACTCCTCCACGCCAGCGCCTGAGGAATTGGCTGTTGCGGAAACCGCCCGCCAGATTCGCTCCTCTCTGCTCAAGCTGGATCTGGCCGGGGTGGCCGTCTCACGATGAGCCCTGTTGCGGGCCGCTACTCGCCTGGGGACTCGCGCCGCGAGCGGGTCCCTAGGAGCCACGCCGAGGGGCTTGTGCAGCAGCTGGTCGAGCGGGGGATCGTGCGCGGCACCTGCATGGAAAGGTATCTCTGGAGTTGTGCGGACACTGGAGCCCGCTACTTTCTCTGGATCGCAAGTCCCAGTTGGCTCGCTCCAGACACCCTTGGAGTGCAGGCGAAAGTCACCGAAATGCCTTGGCCTTGGCGGACTGCCGATGCTCCCGGTGGGCTCTTGCGCCGTGAGTATCTGCTGCGGTTCGTCTACGCTGAGGCCGAGGTGCACCTGACGCTGCTTGAGGAAAGGCCGATTACAGAATAGAGTTGCGCTGACGCAGTCCCACCGGCATCCACGAAGAGAACGGAGGGGGGCGGGGCAGCAGCGCTGTGGCGGACCTCCCCAAAGTAGGACTATCAGGGCCGGCGGCTCGGGGCAAGGAGACGGTACCCGCCGTGAACGGGATCCGCCGACCTGCGGGTGCCCCCGGCGCCGCGTGCCAAAGCCGACGACTGGCGCGCGGCAGAGGGGGCACCCGGGGGGAGGCCCCGACCCCTCAAAGAGCACCAATCGCCCTCTCCCTCGCCCCCAGGTCGCGGCTCCGCCGCTCCCGAAAGGGGCTCGGTCGCGCCCAATCGCCCAATCGCCTGATCGCCCAATCGCCTGATCGCCCAATCGCCTGATCGCCCAATCGCCCACGCGCATTTCCCCGCTCCCCTTCGCAACCGATTGCGCCCTGGCCGCCGCCGAGCGTATGGTACACTGGGCACCGTCCCGAACCTGGCGAGGTGCCCATGCCCGTGACCGCGCGGCTGTCGAAACGCTTCTACGACACCTTCGGCGACGAGATCGCCAACGATCTCGTGGAATGGTTCAACCAGGTGGATGCTACCTACCGGCAGGAACTGCGGGAGCAGAACGACTTCAACTGGGGCCGCGTCGAGGCGCGCATCGGCCAGGGCGAAGCGCGGATGGAGGCGCGGATAAGCCAGGCGGAGTCCCGGATGGAGTCCCGCCTGGTCGAGATGGAGACCCGGCTCCGGTCCGAGTTTCACCAGGAACTCACCGGCCTGCGGGCCGACATGGACGTCGGCCTCGAACGCCTGCGGTCCGACCTGCTCAAGTGGATGTTCCTCTTCTGGTGCGGCACCGCCCTGACGGTGCTCGGCCTCCGGTAGGCGGCTCGGCGGCTCGGTGACTCGGCGCTGCGGCGCCTCCCTCCCGGGTGCCCCCGGCGCCGCGTGCCAAAGCCGACGACTGGCACGCGCCAGAGGGGGCAGCCGGGGGAGGCCCGAATCCCTCGAAGACCACCCATCGCGAATCGCCGAGTCGCCTAACCGCCGAACCGCCCCCGGATCGACTACTCTCCCAATTCCGCCAGATCGGCCAGGTCCTTGGGGCGCCCGGCGGCACGCTTGTTCTGGATCAGGCAATCCCGGCCGAGGACGGGGACCGCGAGCCCCCCGACCGTTGCGGTCAGACGGCTGGACCAGCCCTGCTCGAAGCTGACTCCTGAGATGCTCGTCAGGATATCGATGCGCGCGGGGGGAACCCCGATCTGGTAGACCACGTCGGGGGCGACCAGGTCCCCGACCGTGAGATGGTCCAGTGGAGCACCGAAGCGTTGCAGGGCGGCATAGACGCGCCGGGCATTGTCAGGGGTTGGGCGCACCCAGAGGTCCAGGTCACCCGTGGCGCGGGGACGTCCGTGCGCCGCCAGGGCGTGGGCCCCGACCACCAGGTAGTCAGCGCCCGCCGCGTGTTACTCGGCCAACATCTCGACGAAGTCGGGGTTCATCGGCGAGCTCGGTGGAGAAGGCCCACGCCTGCAGGGTGAGCGGCCAGACCATGGCCATGCGGGCCGACGGGGTGAGGGCGTCGAGGGCGGAGTAATCCTCGGGATCCTGCAGGCGCCGTCGGCGGACCGGGTAGTGGCGGCGATCGACCATGGGGAGGAATCTAATCGCCCGGGAGCCAGGCCGCGCCGCCATCTCCCCGAAAGTCCCGCGCGGCAAACGTCACGCCGTACCGCCGTCCCGGCCGAAATTCCCGGCCGTCGTTCCCCCGTCCCGACGTCCCGGAATTCCCGCGCGAGTCCCGTTCCGCCGTACCGCCGTCCCGGCAGCATCTCCCGACCGTCGTTCCGCCGTACCGGACTCCCGAAAACCCCGCGCGACCCCCGTTCCGCCGTACCGCCGTCCCGGCCGATATTCCCGGCCGTCGTTCCCCCGTCCCGACGTCCCGGCAGGTTCTCCCGGCCGTCGTCCCGCCGTACCGGCGTTCCGGAATTCCCGCGCAACGCTCGGGACAATCGCCGGACCCGCGGGAACGTTTCTGAAAGCGGGAAGCGGGAAGGCGAGGCGAGTCCAGCAGCGGCTGTCATCCCGTCCTGAGGAAGGGATCCCTTCACGTGCTCGCGGCTAAAGCCGCGGCTCGGCTGCAGGCGCTGAAGCGCCTTCGCGCGGGCGGGTCCAGCCACGGGGCCGGAGTGTGAGGATGTTCTCGCTTTAGCGATGGATGCCGAGCCGCGGCTTTAGCCGCGGATCGCGGGGTCGCGGGGCGGGGCGCACTGCCCCCGTTTCCCGCTTCCCGTTTCCCGTTTCCCTCTTCCCGCTTCCCTCTTCCCGCTTCCCGCTTCCCGCTTCCCGCTTCCCGCTTCCCGCTTCCCCCCGGCCAACGCCCGGCCTACTTGTCCTGCCCCGCAAACATCCGCAGCACCCGCTGCAGGATCCCGCCGTGGCGGTAGTAGTCCAGCTCCACCTGGCTGTTGAGCCGCACGATCGCCGGGAACGTCGTGACCGTGCCGTCGGCCGCGATCGCGGTGACCTTCACCCGGCCTCCGGGCGTCAGTCCCTGCGCGATCCCGGTGACGCTGAACGTCTCGCGCCCCGTGAGCCCCAGACTCTGCCGGGTGGTCCCCGCCTCGTACTGCAGCGGCAGCACCCCCATGCCCACCAGGTTGCTGCGGTGGATCCGCTCGTAGCTCTCCGCGATCACCGCCTTGACCCCCTGCAGCGCCGGGCCCTTGGCGGCCCAGTCGCGGCTGGAGCCGGTGCCGTACTCCTTGCCCGTCAGGATCACCAGCGGCGTCCCCTCCGCCTGGTACCGCATCGCGGCGTCGAAGATCGAGAGCACCTCGCCGCTCGGCACGTGGAGCGTCCAGTTGCCTTCCTTGTCCGGCGTCAGCGCGTTCTTGATCCGCACGTTGCCGAAGGTGCCGCGCATCATCACCTCGTGATGCCCGCGGCGCGCGCCGAAGGTGTTCCAGTCCACCTGCGCCACCCCGTGCTCCAGCAGGTAGCGCGCCGCCGGCCCGTGCTTCGGGATGGAGCCGGCGGGGGAGATGTGGTCGGTGGTCACCGAGTCGCCCAGCGCCGCCAGGACCCGCGCCCCCTGGATGTCCTGGAGCGGGCCCGGCACGGCCGGGAGGTTCTGGAAGAAGGGCGGCTCCGCCACGTAGGTGCTCTCGGGGTCCCAGGCGTAGCGGCTGCCCGTCGGCACCGGCAGCGCCTGCCACACCTCGTCGCCGTCGAAGACGCTGGCGTAGCGCTCCCGGAACATCTCCGGCTTGAGCGCGGCGGCCAGGGTGTCGGCGATCTCCTGCGGCGAGGGCCAGATCTCCTTGAGGAACACCGGCTTCCCGTCCGACCCGGTGCCGATCGGCTCGGTGGCCAGGTCGATGTCCACCCGGCCCGCGATGGCGAACGCCACCACCAGCACCGGGCTCGCCAGGTAGTTGGCCCGGACGCTCGGGTGCACCCGCGCCTCGAAGTTCCGGTTGCCGGAGAGCACCGCCGCGGTGACCAGCGCGTGCTCGTCGATGGCCTGCTGGATGGCGTCGGGCAGCGGGCCCGAGTTGCCGATGCAGGTGGTGCAGCCGTAGCCCACCACGTCGAACCGCAGCCGCTCCAGGTAGGGCAGCAGCCCCGCCGCCTTGAGGTACTCGGTCACCACCCGGGAGCCGGGCGCCAGGCTGGTCTTGACCCACGGCCGGGTGGTGAGGCCCCGCTGCCACCGCCTTCTTGGCGAGCAGCCCGGCGCCGATCATCACCGACGGGTTCGAGGTGTTGGTGCAGCTGGTGATGGCCGCGATCACCACCGAGCCGTCGCGCAGCTCGCAGGGCTGGCCGTCCACCACCGGGGTGGCGATGGGCGGGTGGTCGGCCGTCGCGGCGCCGGTCGCGCCGCCCTCGTTCACCCAGCGGGCATGGGTGGCCTGCGCCCCCTCGCGCCGCGGCCCCGGGACCGCCGGCGTCATCAGCTCGGGCAGCGCCACCTGGAAGTTGCGCTTGAGGCCGGTGAGCGGCACCAGGTCCTGCGGCCGCTTGGGGCCCGCCAGGCTCGGCACCACCGCCGAGAGGTCGAGCGTGAGCGTGCTGGTGAACTCGGGGTCGGGCGTGGCGTCGGTGCGGAAGAGGCCCTGCTCCTTGCAGTAGCGCTCCACCCGCTCCACCGTGGCGCGGTCGCGGCCGGTGCGCTCCAGGTAGCGGAGGGTCTCGGCGTCGATGGGGAAGAAGCCCATGGTGGCGCCGTACTCCGGCGCCATGTTGGCGATGGTGGCGCGGTCGGCCAGCGACAGGCTCGCCAGCCCGGGGCCGTAGAACTCCACGAACTTGTCCACCACCCCCTTCGTGCGCAGCTGCTGGGTGGCGGTGAGCACCAGGTCGGTGGCGGTGGTGCCGAGGGGCAGCTCGCCCACCAGCTTCATGCCGATCACCTCGGGGATCAGCATGAAGTACGGCTGGCCCAGCATCACCGCCTCGGCCTCGATGCCGCCCACGCCCCAGCCCATGACGCCGAGGCCGTTGATCATGGTGGTGTGCGAGTCGGTGCCCACGCAGCTGTCGGGGTAGGCGGTCAGCTCGCCGTGCTGCTCGCGCAGCTGCACCACCGGCGCCAGGTACTCGAGGTTCACCTGGTGCACGATGCCGGTGCCGGGCGGCACCGCGCGGAAGTTGCGGAAGGCCTTCTGGGCGAACTTGAGCAGCTGGTAGCGTTCGCGGTTCCGCTGGTATTCGAGGTCGACGTTCCGCTGGTAGGCGCCGGCGTTGCCGCTGTAGTCCACCTGCACCGAGTGGTCGATCACCAGGTCGCAGGGGACGATGGGGTTGATCCGGTCGGGGTCGCCCTGCATCCGGGCCATGGCGTCGCGCATGGCGGCCAGGTCCACCACGCAGGGGACCCCCGTGAAGTCCTGCAGCACCACCCGCGCCGGCATCCAGGGGAGCTCCCCCTGGCCCGCGCCGCCCCCCGACCAGCCCCCCAGCGCCGCCACGTGCGCCTCGGTCACCACGCCCCGGCCGGCGAACCGGAGGGCGTTCTCCAGCAGGATGCGGATGGAGAACGGCAATCGGTCCAGCCGGGCCACGCCCTTGCGCTCCAGCTCCGGAAGGCGGAAAATCGTGGCGGACGTGGAGCCCAGCGGCAGGCTGCCGCGGGCACCGAAAGGGTTCGGGGTGGTGGACATGGCTCGGTCTGGTGAGAGTTAAGGTACCGTGCTGTCCTTAGTATAATCCGCCCCGCTCCGGACTGGCCACCACGCCGCCCCTGGAAACGGACCACCGACCATGGCGCCACCGCCAGTCATGCCGCACGCGATCACCCGCCGGGACGACGGCCTCCACCTCGAGTGGGTGGCCGGCGGCCACGCCGCGCTGTTCCCCGCCCGCGCCCTCCGCCTGGCCTGCCCCTGCGCCGGGTGCGTGGAGGAGATGACCGGCCGCCCGCTGCTCGATCCCGCCACCGTCCCCCAGGACATCCGCCCCCTTCGCCTGGCCCTGGTGGGCGCCTACGGGCTCCGGGTGGAGTGGTCCGACGGCCACGGCACGGGGATCTACACCTTCCGCTGGCTGCGCGACCGCTGTCCCTGCGAGGCCTGCACCGCGGGCGCCGTCCCGGTGGTGGCCCCGTGATGCTCTCCCGCGTGCTGTTCAACCTCCCGGGCCGCTGGATCTGGGTGTGGGTCTGGGGCGCGCTCCTGATCGTCGGGCTCCTGGGCCTGGCCGGGGCGGTGCAGTGGGGCCGCGAGACCCACTGGAAGAACATGGACGAGGTCCTCCGCGGCCTCGGCACCGTGCTGGTCTCCCTCGGGATGATCTTCTTCCTCAAGGGCATCTCGCCGCTTGGCGGGATCATCCTCGCCTTCCTGGCCCTGGCCTGCTTCGTGGCCGCCATGCTCGCCGGCAAGCGCGACGCCGACGGCCTCGACGACCAGTTCTGAGCCGGCTCCCCCGGCGTCCTTTCTGAGCCCTCCGCCGGGGATTACCTTGACCCCCGTGCCCCGCCATCGCCTGCTCCTCCCCCTGCTGCTCCTCGCCGGGCCGCTCGCCGGCCAGCTTGCGCCCCCGGCCACCGGCGGCCTGGTCGCCCAGGACCAGGAGCTGCGCC
The DNA here is from genome assembly GCA_016713785.1 of Gemmatimonadota bacterium. Taxonomy (NCBI): domain Bacteria; kingdom Pseudomonadati; phylum Gemmatimonadota; species Gemmatimonadota bacterium. Next base: position 46,929 of record JADJOM010000003.1, read on the forward strand.
GTCTCGGCCACTACCAGCGCCTCCTCCTGATCGCCGCCCACCCCGACGACGAGGACACTGAGTTGCTCACCGTGCTGGTGCGCGGCTTCGGGGCCGAGGCGGCGTACCTCTCGCTCAACCGCGGGGAAGGGGGCCAGAACCTCATCGGGCAGGAGCTGGGCGAGGAGCTCGGCCTGCTGCGCACCGAGGAGCTGCTCGCCGCGCGCCGGCTCGATGGCGCCCGCCAGTTCTTCACCCGTGCCTACGACTTCGGCTACTCCAGGAATCTCGAGGACACCTGGGCCCACTGGCCCCGCGATTCGGTGCTCAAGGACGTGGTGCGCATCGTGCGCCGCTTCCGGCCCCAGGTGGTGGTGTCGGTGTTCAGCGGCACCCCGCGCGACGGCCACGGCCAGCACCAGGCCGCCGGCTGGGCGGCCCAGGAGGCCTTCCTGGTGGCGGGCGATCCGGCGCGCTTCCCGGAGCTGGAGCGGGAGGAGGGGCTGGCGCCGTGGGCGCCGCTCAAGCTGTACCGCAGCACCCGGTTCGATTCCGCCGCCACCACGCTGACCCTCGACGGTGGCGCGCTCGATCCCGCCGTGGGGCAGTCGTTCCACCAGATCGCCATGCGGGGCCGCAGCCTGCACCGCTCGCAGGACATGGGGCAGCTGCAGGCGGCCGGCCCCTCCACCGTGCGGCTGGCGCTGCTCACCGACCGGACCGGCGGCGGGAGCGGGCTGTTCGGCGGGGTGGATACCACGCTGGCCGCGGTGCCGTTCGTGGCCGCGCTCCGGGCCGAGCCGCGGCGCAAGGTGGCGGCGGCGCTGGCGCTGTACGTGGCACAGGTGGACTCGGCCCGGCTCCACCTGGCCCCGCGTGAGGGGGATGCGCTCCGCGCCCTGCTGGACCGGGCCGCCGCCACGCTGGAGGCGGCGCGCCGCGCCGCGCTCGACGGCGCCCCCGGCGGCCGCGGCCGCGAGGTGCAGGCCGACGTGCGCCTGGACGGCGATCCCTTCGAGGGCGAGGTGGGCCGCCTGGCGCGGGCCCGGCGCATCGCGGCCGGCGTCGTGGTCGACGCCACGACCACCCAGCTCCGCGTGGCGCCGGGGGAGAGCCTCGCGGTCACCGCCACGCTGTGGAACACCGGCCCCGCCCCGGCGCCGGCGGGCTTCTGCCTCGGCGGCACCCGCTCCTCCTGGAACCTCTTCCCCGATTCCGCGCCGCGCCTCCCGCTCAACCTCTCCTCCCGCCGCGGCTCCTGCGCGGTGGTCGATGCGGCGGGCCGGCTCAGCGCCGAGCCGCGCGACGCCGGGATGCTGGCGCCGGGCCGGCTGCTCACGGCGCGGCTCGAGGGGACCCTCCCCGCGGCGGAGGACTACACCACCCCGTACTTCCTGCGGGCGCCGCGGCAGGGCGACCTCTACACCTGGGATCCCGACCAGCGGCTGGCCTGGGGCGATCCCTTCGGCGAGCCGCGCTGGTGGATCACGCCGTTCGCGCCCGGCCAGGCCGGCGAGCGCGAGCCGCGCGAGATCGCCTGGCGCGCCAACGACCAGGCCACCGGCGAGGTGCGGCGCCCGATCACCGTGGTGCCCGTGGTGGACGTGCGGCTCACGCCGGAGACCGAGGTGTGGCCCGTCGGCGCGGGGCACGGCCGCGAGTTCGTGGTGACCCTGACCCACGGCGCCCGCGACACCACCGAGGGGAAGGTGACCCTGGTGGTGCCGGCGGGGTTCACGCAGCCGGCGCCGCAGCTGTTCCGCCTGACGCGCCCGGGCGAGGTGCGCCGCTTCACCTTCCGGGTCACCGCCACCGCCGCGCTCACCGCCGGCAGCTACCGCGTCGACGCCCTGGCGATCGACCGGCGCGGCCGGGTGTTCGACGTGGGGCTGCGGACGGTGGAACACCCGCACATCCATGCCCGCACCTGGTCGCGTCACGCCAGCGCGGTGGTGCGCGCCGCGCCGCTGGCGCTGCCGCGGCTCCGCGCGGTGGCCTACCTGCGCGGCGCCGCCGACCGGGTGCCCGAGGCGCTGCAGCAGGTGGGGCTCCCGGTCACGGTGATCACCGGCGCCGACCTGGCCGCCGCCACGCCCGCGCAGTGGCCGGTGATCGTCATCGGCCCCCGCGCCTTCGAGACCGACACGGCGCTGCCGGCCCAGAACGACCGCCTGCTGGCCTACGCCCGCGCCGGCGGCACGGTGATCGTCCAGTACCAGCAGTACGGCTACTTCCTGGGGGGCTACGCGCCCTACCCCATGACCGTGGGGAGCCGCGCCCCCGGCACCACCGCCAGCACCGCCACCCGCGACACCGTGCGGCCCATCTCCACCGCGCTGCTCGGCGGCCACGACCGCGTCACCGACGAAGCCGCGCCGGTGCGGCTGCTCGAGCCCGCCGCCCTCGCGTTCCGCGCCCCCAACCGCCTCGGCCCCGGCGACTGGGAGGGGTGGGTGCAGGAGCGGGGGCTCTACTTTGCGCGCAGCTGGGACCGGGCCTGGAGCCCGCTGCTCGAGCTGCACGATCCCGGCGAGCCCCCGCTGCAGGGCGGGCTGCTGGTGGCCCGGGTGGGGCGCGGCACGTACGTGTACACCGGGCTCAGCTTCTTCCGGCAGCTGCCGGCGGCGGTGCCGGGCGCCTTCCGGCTCTTCGCCAACCTGCTGGCGCTGGGGGAGTCGCGCGCCACCACCGGCCCCGCGCCCAGGCCCCGGGCCGACAGCCTGCCGGCGGTGGAACGGGAGTGACGCGACCGGCGCGGGGCTGGATGACCGGGCTCCTCCTCCTCGCCGCCTGCGGCGACGGCCGGATCCCGCTCACCATCTACTCCCCCCACGGCCGCGACCACCTGACGCTGCTGGAGCACGAGTTCGAGCGGCTGCACCCCGAGGTGGACGTGCGCTGGCTCGACCTGGGCAGCCAGGAGGTGCTCGACCGCCTGCGGCTCGAGCGGGTGAACCCCCAGGCCGACCTCTGGTTCGGCGGGCCCACCACGCTGTTCGAGCGCGGCATCGCCGACTCGCTGCTGGCCCCGTACCGGCCCAGCTGGGCGGGGCAGGTGGACCCGGGCGGCGTCGGCCCCGGCGACCTCTACTACCCGGTGTACCGCACCCCGGCGATCATCGCCTACAACAACGTGGCGGTGCCGGAGTCGCTGGCCCCGCGCGACTGGGACGACGTGCTCGAGCCCCGCTGGCACGACCGGGTGCTGATCCGCGACCCGGTGGCCAGCGGCACCATGCGCGCCATCTGGGGGCTCATCCTCCAGCGCGGCCTGCGCCAGACCGGCGACACCGCGTGGGGGATGGCGTGGCTGCGCCGGCTCGACGGCCAGACCCGCACCTACGCCCTCTCGCCGGCGCTGCTCGACGCCAAGCTGGCGCGGCAGGAGGGGCTGGTGACGCTGTGGGACCTGCCCGACATCCTCATCTCGCGCAGCAAGGGGATGCCGTTCGGCTACGTCTTTCCCTCGAGCGGCACGGTGGTGATCGACGACGCCATCGCGCTGGTGCGCGGCGCGCGGCACCCCGACCTGGCGCGGGCGTTCATCGAGTTCGTGGGCGGCATCGACGCCCAGGTGCTCGCGGCGGAGCGGGTGTTCCGGCTCCCGGCGCGGCACGACCTCCCCGCCGCGCGGGTGCCGGCGTGGGTCACCGAGGTGGAGCGGACCATGGTGGTGGAGCCGATGGACTGGGCGCTGCTCGCGCGCGAGGGGGCCGGCTGGATGGGCTACTGGGACCAGCAGGTGCGGCACACGGGGGCGCGGCGATGAGCTACCTCGTCCTCGAGGGCCTCACCCGCACCTTTTCCTCGCACGCCGGGGTGTTCGGGCTCTCGCTCACCCTGGCGCGGGGGCGGACGCTGGCGCTGCTGGGACCGAGCGGGAGCGGCAAGACCACCACGCTGCGGCTGCTGGGCGGCTTCGAGGCGCCGGACGCGGGGAGCATCGTGGTGGACGGCGCCGACGTGGTCGCGCTGCGGCCCGAGGCGCGGCGCTTCGGCATGGTGTTCCAGCACTACGCCCTCTTTCCGCATCTGGATGTGGGGCAGAACGTGGCCTTCGGGCTCGAGGCGCGGGGCGTGCGCGGGCCGGCGGCGGAGGCCCGGGTGCGCGAGGCGCTGGCGCTGGTGGACCTGGCCGGCTTCGAGCGCCGCGCGGTGACCGCGCTCTCCGGCGGGCAGCAGCAGCGGGTGGCGCTGGCCCGCGCGCTGGCGCCGGAGCCGCGGGTGCTGCTGCTCGACGAGCCGCTCAGCAACCTCGATCCCGCGCTGCGGGAGCGGACCCGGCGCGAGCTGCGCGCCCTGATCCGCCGGGTGGGGATCACCACCGTGATCGTCACCCACGAGCAGGAGGACGCCTTCGACCTGGGCGACGAGATCGCCGTCCTCAAGGACGGCCGGCTGGAGCAGGTCGGCACCCCCGAGGCGCTGTACCAGGCGCCGCGCACCGCCTTCGTGGCGGAGTTCATCGGCCGCTCGAGCTGGCTGCGGGGGCGGGTCACGGCGGTCACGCCGGCGGAGGTCACCGTGGCCCTGGGCGAGGCCAGCTGGGCCCTCCCCGCCGCGCCCATCGTGGCGCGGATCCCGGGCCTCGCGGCGGGGCAGGGGGTGCGGCTGCTGGTGCGGCCCGAGGCGCTGGCCTTCACCGCGCCCGGCGCCGCGGGGCTCACCGGCCTCGTGGAGGACCGTCGCTTCGCGGGGGCGAGCGCCTTCTACCAGGTGCGGCTCCGTTCCGGCGAGCTGGTGGAGCTCGCGGCCGATCCCGCCGCGGCGGCCGCCGGCGACCGGGTGACCCTCGCCCCCGCCCAGTCCCGCGCCGACCGGGGCGAGCGGATCGTCTGCTTCGCGGAGGACGGCCGGTGACCGAGCGCCAGCGCCGCCTCGGCACCCTGGCCCTGGTGGCGGGGCTGGCCTGGCTGGTGGCCTACCCGCTGCTGCTGGTGGCGCTGGAGAGCGTGCGGGGGCCCGACGGCTTCACGCTGGCCTGGTTCCAGCGCTTCGCGCGCGAGCCGCGGGAGTGGCAGGCGCTGTGGGGCAGCCTGTGGACCTCGGTGGCCAGCGTGGTGCTGGCCGCGCTGCTCGGCGTGCCGCTGGCGTTCCTGTTCGAGCGCTACGACTTCCCGGGCCGGCGGCTGCTGGGCGCGCTGGTGGCGCTGCCGGTGGTGCTGCCGCCGCTGGTCGGGGTGATCGCCTTCCTCTTTCTCTACGGCGAGACCGGGTTCGTGGGGCGGCTGGTGCAGGCCGCGCTCGGCCTGGCCGACCCGCCCTGGCGGCTCGAGGGGGCGTGGGCCATCCTGCTGGTGCACGCCTACTCGCTCTACGTCTACTTCTACCTCTTCACCCGCGCGGGGCTGGCCCGGCTCGATCCCGCGGCGATCGAGGCGGCGCACTCGCTGGGCGCCGGCCGCTGGCGCACCCTCACCCGGGTGACCCTGCCGCTGCTGCTCCCCTCGCTCCGCGGCGCGGCCCTGCTCGCCTTCATGACCGCGCTGGCCTCCTTCAGCGCGCCGTACATCTTCGGCGGCGGCTTCCGGGTGATGACCACCCAGATCGTCTTCACCCGCCTCAACGGCGAGTACGGCATGGCCATGGCGCAGACCGTGGTGCTGAGCCTGCTCGCGCTCGCCGGCCTCTGGCTGGCCAGTGACCGGGGCGGCGACGTGGCCGCGGCGGGGAAGGGCATCGCGCCGGCGGCGGCGCCCATCCGCTCCCCCGCGCTGCGGCTGCTGGCCACCGGGCTCGGGTGGGGGCTCGCGGTGCTGCTGCTGCTGCCGCACGCCACGCTGGTGCTGCTCTCGTTCGTGCCGGTGGGCACCTGGACCATCGAGACCTTCCCGCCCGCCTACACCCTGGCCAACTACGTGGCGCTGGCCACCGATCCCGAGCGGCTGCGGCCCCTCGGCAACAGCCTGTGGATGGCCACCCTGGCCACCGCCGTGGCCATCGGGGTGGCGCTCGCGGCGGGGCTGCTCACGGTGCGGCGGCCGCGGCGCGGGGCGGCGCTCATCGAGCGGCTGCTCGCGGTGCCGTGGCTGGTGCCGGGGACGGTGTTCGCGGTGGCGCTGGCCACGGCGTTCAGCGTGCACGCCCCGCTGCTGGGCCGCGTGGTGCTGGTCGGGACGCTGTGGATCCTCCCGATGGCCTACGTCATCCGCAACCTGCCGATCGCCAGCCGCGCCATCCTGGCGGGGTTCCGGGGCCTCGACCCCGCCCTCGACGAGGCCGCCGCGAGCCTCGGCGCGGGGCCCCGGCGCCGCCTCTTCGCGGTGACGCTGCCGCTGCTCAGGCCCGCGCTCGCCGCCGGCGCCACCCTGGCCTTCGTCACGGCCCTGGGCGACTTCGTCACTTCGATCATTCTCTATACGTACGACACCCGTCCCCTCTCGCTCGAGATCCTCGCCAGCCTCCGCCAGGGGGATGTCGGGGTGTCGGCGGCGTACGGCGTGTTCCTCATGCTGCTCTCCGGGCTGGTCTTCGCGCTCGGGAGCGAACGGAAGGTGGTTGCCCGGTGAATCCCAGCCGCGCCCTGCCGGGGGAGTTCAAGCAGCTGTCGGTGCTGATCGGCGTGAACCTGGTGGACATGATCGGCCTGATGCTGGTGCTGCCGATCCTCCCCTTCTTCGCGAGCGACCTCGGCGCCACCCCCGAGCGCATCGGGTGGCTCATCGCCGCGTTCTCGATCGCGCAGCTCATCGCCGCGCCGTTCTGGGGCCGGCTCTCCGACCGCTACGGCCGCCGGCCCGCGCTGGTCATCGGGCTGCTGGCGAGCGCCATCGCGTACGTGGTGTTCGCCTACTCCACCAGCATCTGGATGCTCTTCCTCTCGCGGCTGGTGCAGGGCGCCGGCGGCGGCACCACCGGCGTGGCCCAGGCTTACGTCGCCGACACCGTGAAGCCCCGGGACCGCGCCAAGGCGCTGGGCTGGCTCTCCGCCTCGACCAACGTGGGGGTGACGCTCGGGCCGGTGATCGGCGGCCTGGCCACCCACCTCGACCGCTCGGCGCCGGGGCTCATCGCCGCCGCGCTCTGCCTGGTGAACGCCTGGTTCGCCTGGCGCTGGCTCCCCGAGACCCGGCCCACCGCCGAGCGGCTGGCCAACCTCAGCAAGAAGCCGGTGTGGCACGCGGCGTGGGTGGTGTTGCGGCATCCCACCCGCACGGTGCCGCGCTTCGTGTGGATCTACGGCATCGGCATGCTCGCCTTCTCGGCGCTCACCTCGCTGATCGCGCTCTTCCTCAAGGAGGAGCACGGCATCACCGAGGTGACGATCGGGTACTTCTTCACCTACATCGGCGTGCTCAACATCGTCATGCGGCTGGTGCTGCTCGGGCCGGTGGTGGAGCGGGTGGGCGAGACCCGCGCCATGCGCTTCGGCGCGGCGTTCCTCATCGCGGGGATGCTGGCCTACCCGGTGGCGGGCAACCTCTGGGTGCTGGTGGCGCTGATGCCGCTGGTGCCGGTGGGTACCGCGCTGCTCTTCCCGGCCACCACCTCGCTCATGTCCCGCTACTCCGACAAGGCGGAGGTGGGCACCACCATGGGCGTGGCGCAGACCTACGCCGGGCTGGCACGGGTGGCGGCGCCGATCGTGGGGACGATCGTCTTCCAGCGGATCGGGCACCAGTGGCCGTTCATCGTGGCGGCCATCATGATGGCGCTGGTGAGCGTGCTGGCGTTCCAGGTGGAACAACTCCCCTCGCCTCCCACCGGCGAGACCCCCGTCCCCGCGGCCCGGGAGGCCAAGTGAGCGACGACGATCGGCTGGCGCGGCTGGAACAGCGCCTGGCGGTGCTGGAGGGGCTGGTGCGGCAGCTGGTGACCGCCAACCAGGGCGTGCGGCCGGTGCCGTCGCCCCCGCCCGTGCCGCCGCCGGCTCCGCCGCTCCCGCCACCTCCGCCGCCGATCCGTCCCTTCGAGGAGGCGCCGAGCCGCCGCCCCCCCGCACCGTCCCGTCCCCGCCCGTCCATCATCTCCGAGGAGTGGCTCGGCCAGCGCGGCCTGCTCGCCGTGGGCGTCATCTTCGTGATCCTCGCCGCGGGATACCTGCTCAAGCTCTCCTTCGAGCGCGGCTGGATCTCGCCGCTGGCCCGCTGCGTGGGCGGGGCCCTCGCCGGCGGGGCGGTGAGTGTCCTCGGCTGGCGGCTGCACGGCAAGGGCACCCGCAGCTACGGCGCCGCGCTGATCGGGCTCGGGGCCGCGATCATCTACCTGGCGGTGTGGGCCGCGGCGCGGCTGTACCAGTTCCTGCCCCCCACGCCGGCGATCGGCGCGCTCGCGGCGGTGTCGCTGGCGCTCGCCGGCATCGCGTGGGTCATCAACCTCCAGGCGCTGGCCACCACCGCGGCGCTCGGGGCCTTCTTCGCGCCGATCGTGGTGGGCTCCGAATCGGGCAGCATCAACATGCTGCTGCTCTACCTGGGCAGCATGGGCGCCGCGCTCGGCTGGGTGGCCCAGGCGCGCCGCTGGCGCCTCACCATGGCCGTGGTGGCGCTGGCGTACTTCACGGTGGCGGTGCCGGTGACCTTCAACCGCGCCGATGCCGCCGGGGTGTACCTCTACGGGATCCTCGGCGGGGCGGCGGGGCTCTTCGTGGGCCTGCGCGAGGGGTGGTTCGAGACCCGCTTCCTGGCCTTCAGCGGCGGCTGGGCGCTGCTCGGCATCGCCGACCACCGGGCCACCGACCACTGGCCCACGTTGCTCGGCGCGCTGGTGCTGACCGCGCCGGTCTGGGGGCGCGCTCTCCGCGCCCGCACGGTGTGGCCCGACCCCGGCGCCTTCGGCGACACCTTCTACTTCTACCTCTCACCGCTGCTGGTGGCCGGCGCGCTGCACCAGGTGGCGCCGGAGTGGCTCGACGCCACGCCGGGGCTGCTGCCGCTGCTGATCGCCCTGCCGTACCTGGTGGTGGGACTCGTCCCCGGCGTGCGGTGCTTCAGCACCGTGGCGGCGGTGGCGCTGGGCATCGCGGCCCTGGTCCGGTGGGAGGACCAACTGCCCGAGGCCTGGGCCCTCCTGGCCCTCACCCTGCTGTGGGCGGGGCTCGATCGCGTCCGCGACCGCCGCGATGGCCGCTGGTACGCGCTGGCCAGCTACGGGGTGGCGCTCGGTGTATTGCTGGGACCGCTGTCGACGGCACGGCCGGAGACGGAGGCGGCGTTCATCGGCGGGTGGGCGGTGGCGCTGTGGAGCGCGGTGCTCACGGCGGCCGCCCTCGCCGCCGGCCTGCTCCGGGAAACGACGCCGCCGGAGGGCTGGGGGCGGGGGCTCTCCCTCCGGCCCTGGCTCTGGGGGGTGGCGGGGGTGCTGCTGCTCTTCGGTGTCACCGGGGAGCTCACCCGGGCCTTCGACTTGAGCAGCCTCGACACCGCCACCGCCAACCTCGCCGGCGGCCTCGCGGTGAGCGCCTGGTGGATCCTCGGCGCGGCGATCTGCTTCCTGCTCGGCTTCCGGCGCCAGATCAAGCCGCTGCGGCTGGCGGGGTTCTTCGTGGCCGGCCTGGCGCTGCTCAAGGTGGTCTTCGTGGACCTCTCCGAGCTCGATGCCCTCTACCGGGTGGGCTCGGCGTTCATCCTGGGCGTGGCCTCGCTCGGCGTGGCGTACGCCTACCACCGGGGGGCGGAGAGGCGATAGGGCGGTAAGGCGGTAGGGCGGTAAGGCGGTAAGGCGGTAAGGCGGTAAGGCGGTAAGGCGGTAAGGCGGTAAGGCGGTAAGGCGGTAAGGCGGTAGGGCGGCGGCGGGTGCGCTGCGCGGCGGGCCGGGCGATCCTGTGCGGCCACCCGCTTCCCGTTTCCCGTTTCCCACTAGAACTCAAACCCCGCCGCGACATTCACGTGCGTGGCCTTGAGCTCGCCCACGCCGGCGCCGTACGTCGTGCGGGCCTGCCGCACCTCGACGCCGAAGACCAGGGGGCTGGGCCGCCAGTGCAGGTGCCCGCCGAACGTCACGTTCTTGAGCCGCTGCACGGTGGTGTCGAGGTCGGCGTCCTTCGGGTCGTCGATCCCCGCGCTGGCGCCGAGGAGCCAGACGGCGCCGTTGGGCCGGAGGTTGAGCTGAGCCCAGCCGCCGCGGGTGCGGATGGTGCGTCCGTTGCGCCCGAACACCTGCCCGATCGACCCGCCGCCGAGCCCGGCGATCCCCTCGCCCGCGAAGGCCTCGCCCCGCAGCTCCACGTGGCTGCCCAGGGGCAGCAGCAGCAGGGCCGCGACGGCCTTGGAGTCGAGCAGCGAATCCCCGGCGGTGCTGAGCCAGCCGCGGTGGGCGCCGGCGGAGAGCTCGCCCGCGGTCTCGCCGGTGCCCCAGCGCAGCCGGAGCCGGCCCTGCAGGTAGGGGCGGCGCGACTGCTCGGCGCGGTCGAAGTCCGTGGTGAAGGGCGGCTGCGGCGTGTAGCCGGTCGGGGCCAGCACCGCGCCCTCGAGCGAGAGCCGGACCTGCTTCCCCTGCGCGAGGTCCCCGGTCAGGCGCAGCTGCGGGATCCACAGCCAGAGGTTCCCGCTGCTGGAGAGCGCGCTCAGCCCGATGCTGGAGAGCGTCACCGGGTTGAGTTCCACGATCGGCGGCGCCTCCTGGCCGATCAGGACCGCGAAGCGGTTCCACGAACCTTCGAGCCAGGCCCGCCGGATCCGCAGCAGGGGAAAGGTGCGCCCGCCGTTGGAGGGCTGCTGTCCGCCGAAGAAGTCGGCGTCGAGTTCCGCCCGCCATTCGGCGCCGCCGAGCTCGGGCAGGAAGGCTCGCACCGACACCCGGGTCTGCCGCAGGGTGCCGCCGACGCCGCTGGTGGGGAAGCTGTCGGCCGCCGTTTCCGGGACGGCGAACTGGGGCAGGTCGGTGTTGTTGGTCCGGCCCGAGGTGGAGAAGCCGTTGAGCAGGATGGTGCCGTGGAAACTCACGTCCACCCCGGGTCGGTCCTGCTGGGCGACGGCGGTGATGGGGAGCAGGAGCGCGAGGGTGGCGCCGAGGGAGGGGAGGAGTCGCATGCGGCCGGTCCATGGTTGACGGTGTCAGGGCGCGTGGGCTATGCTACCGCCGTGCGCACCCCCTCTCTGTTCCGCGCCGCGAGCCTGATCGGATGCATCGCCGCCGCCCCCCTTGGCGCCCAGGTGGATGTGGCCGGGCGCCTGACGGTCGTGGACCGTGGGGAGCGGCCCGCCCAGGACGTGGGCAGCGCCGTGCTCTGGCTCGAGGCGGCGGGGCTGCCGGCGGTGGAGCCGGTCGAGACCCGCGTGGTGACGGAGGGGAAGGCCTTCGTTCCCCGGATCGTCGTGGTGCCGGTGGGATCCACCGTGAAGTTCCCCAACAACGACCCCTTCAACCATAACGTGTTCTCCCTCACGGAGCAGGGGGCCTTTGACCTGGGCCTCTACGGCCGTGGCGAGGAGAAGGGGGTCGCGTTCGCCCGCCCGGCCGTCATCCGGGTGTACTGCAACGTGCACGCGCAGATGAGCGCGCTGGTGGTGGTCCGGGACAACGCCCTGTGGGCCCGGCCGGGGTCCGACGGCAGCTTCCGGTTCACGGCGGTGCCGGCCGGCAGCTACCAGCTGCACGTGTGGCACGAGCGCGCGCCCGAACTGGTGGTGCCGCTGCGGGTGGGCGCCACCGCGCCCGCGCCGCTGGCGCTCACGGTCGACGCCAGCCGCTGGCGGTTCGTGCAGCACAAGGACAAGACCGGCCGGCCCTACTCCGACCGCGGCCGGCGCTACTGATGCCGCGCCCCCGCCTCGCCCTCAAGATCTTCACCGCCACCGCCCTCGTGGTGGTCCTGGTGCTCGGGGTCGCGCTGCTCTTCACCCGGCAGGTGGCCGGGCGGGCGGCCGATGCCTCGATCGCCCGGGGGCTCGCCGCCACCGCTTCGGCCGTGAGCGACCAGCTGGCGAGCCGGTCGCACGCCCGGGAGCAGGTGGCCAGCGCGCTGGCGCAGGTGCCCGCCTACGTCTCCCGCATCGAGGTGGGGTTCGTCTCCGGCGGACGCTCCGACCTCCTCGACCAGGCGGCGGAGTTCCAGCAGCAGGGTGAGGCCGACTGGGCCATGCTCACCGATGACCAGGGGGTGCTGCAGGCCTTCACCCGAAGCCCCGACCTGTACGGCGATTCGCTCGCCGGTCCGGGCAGCCTGGTGGAGCAGGCGCTCTCCGGCGCCGCCTCCGAAGGCGTCTGGCTGGAGCCGGACAACTCCGCGTACCAGGCGGTGGCGGCGCCGATCCGGGTGGGCCAGGGCCCGGTGCGCGGGACGCTGGTGATGGCGGTCGGGCTCGACAGCGCCCTCGCCGCGAGGCTCAAGCGCCAGACCGCGTCCGAGATCGTCTTCGTGGTGCTCGACACCCTGGACCAGCCGGTCGTGGCGGCGAGCACCCTGCCGCCCGAGCTGGCCGGCGCGGTCGCGGAGCAGGTCACCTTCGACCGGCTCTCCGCCGAGGACTCCACCGCCCACCACCTGCGCCTTGACGCCGGCGGCGACACGTGGGTTGGCGAGCTGGGCGTGCTGCGCACCGCCTCCGGCGCGCCGGTGGGGGGCTACGCGGCGCTGCGATCCCGTGCCGCGGAACTCGCCCCCTACGCCCAGCTGCAGCGCGCCATCCTGGCGGCCTTCCTCGGCGGCCTGCTGTTCGCCTCCCTCGGCGCGTTCCTGCTCTCGCGCCAGATCGCCCGCCCGGTGCGCGAGCTCGTGGCCGTCACCCGCGAGGTGGGCGAAGGCAATTACGACGCCGCGATCCCCGCTTCCAGCGGCGACGAAATCGGGGAGCTGGCCGACGCCTTCCGCCGGATGGTCCAGGAGCTCCGCTCCAAGCAGCAGCTGGTGGACTTCCTGAGCGCCACCGGGGCCCACACGGTGGCCCTGCGGCCGAGCATGGCGGTGAGCGCCAGCGGGCCGGTCCCGGGGGAGGTCTTCGCCGGGCGGTACGAGATCAAGAGCCTCCTCGGCCAGGGTGGGATGGGCGTGGTGTACCGCGCCGTGGACCGGCAGCTGGAGGAGCAGGTGGCGGTCAAGCTGCTCCACGCCGACCTGGTCCGGCGCGACGCCTCCATGCTGGAGCGGTTCAAGCAGGAGATCCGGCTGGCACGGCGGATCACCCATCCCAACGTGGTCCGCACCCACGATCTCGGCGAGGTGGACGGGACGTACTTCATCACCATGGAGTACGTCGAGGGCACCAGTCTCGACGAGCTCATCCGTCGGCGGAACCGCCTGCCGGTGGGGGTGACCGTCACGGTGGGCCGCCAGCTGCTGCGCGCGCTCGAGGCGGCCCACGCCCAGGGCGTGGTGCACCGGGACATCAAGCCCCAGAACATGCTGGTCGACGCCCAGGGCTTCCTCAAGGTGATGGACTTCGGCATCGCGCGGCTCGCCGACTCGGGGAAGGGCCTCACCATGGATGGCGCGGTGGTCGGGACCCCGGACTACATGGCCCCGGAACAGCTGATGGGCCGCGAGGTGGACGGTCGCACCGACATCTACGCCGCCGGGGCCGTTCTGTACCAGTGCCTGACCGGGGAGCACCTTTTCCCGGCGAACTCGCTGCCCACGCTCATCCTCAAGCAGGTCGAGGAGCCGCCCCCCGACCCGCGGAAGCTGGCGCCGGACGTCCCCGCGCCGCTGGCGGCCGCGATCCTCCGGGCGCTGGCCAAGGACCCGGCGGATCGGTTCCCCACGGCCCACGCCTTCGCGGAAGCCTTGGAGAGGGTCTAGGCCGGGCCCCACGCGGCAGCCGCTTCCCGTTGCCCATTTCCCGCCCCCTTTTCCCGCTTCCCTATTCCCGCTTCCCGTTTCCCTTCCCCCTTCCCCCTTCCCCCCGGGGTGGGTAGCCTCCTTCCCCATGCCTCCCGCCCCTATCGCAACGCTGACCCCAGCGGCCCTCGCCACGGCTACCTGGGACGATCTCCGGCCCCTGTACCAGGAGCTGCTCGACCGCCCGCTCGCCGAGGGGGAGCTCCCCGGCTGGCTGGCCGACTGGTCGCGGCTGGAGGAGGTCGTGGGCGAGGCGGCGGCGCTGGCGATGATTGCCTACACCTGCGACACCAGCGATCCAGGCAAGGAGGCCGCTCACCTCCGGTTCTCGGGGGAGATCCTCCCCCGCCTGGAGGAGCTCGAGGTGCTCCTGGCCCGCCGGCTGCTCGAGACCGGCTACACCCAACCGGGGCTTGGCGTCACGCTGCAGCGCTTCCGCACCGGGGCGGAGCTGTTCCGCGAGGAGAACGTGCCCCTCGCCACCGAGGTGGAGGAGCTCTCCGCCCGCTACCAGAAGCTCACCGGCGGGCTCACGGTCGAGTGGGACGGGGTGGAGAAGACCCTCCCCGAACTGCAGCCCTACCTGCAGGTGACCGACCGGGCGGTCCGGGAGCGGGCCTTCCGGCTCGGCTCCGGCGCCTACGCCGAGCGGCGCGACGAGCTGGCGGGGATCTTTGACGAGCTGTTCGACCTGCGCTCCCGCATGGCCCGCAACGCCGGCTTCGCCGACTACGAGCGCTACGCCTTCACCTCCAAGTGCCGCTTCGACTACACCCCGGCCGACTGCCGCCGCTTCCACGAGGCGGTGGAGGAGGTCGTGGCCCCGGCGGTGGCGCGGGTGATGGAGCGGCGCCGCCAGCGGCTCGGCGTGACCGAGCTCCGGCCCTGGGACATCGGCCCCGACCCGGAAGGCCGGGAGCCGCTGCGGCCCTTCCGGCAGCCGGACGAGCTGGTGCAGGGGGGGCGGCGGGTGTTCGACCGGGTCTCCCCCGCCTTCGCCGGGCAGTACCAGACCATGATCGACGAGCGGCTGCTCGACCTCGGCGTGCGCAAGGGCAAGGCGCCCGGGGGCTACTGCGAGACGCTGCACTACCGGGGGCGTCCCTTCATCTTTATGAACGCCGTCGGCGTCTTCGACGACGTCTCCACCCTGCTGCATGAGGCGGGGCACGCGTTCCACGCCTTCGAGGCGCATCCCCTCCCGTTGGTGTGGGAGCGGCACCCCGGCCTCGAGATGTGCGAGCTGGCCTCGATGTCCATGGAGCTGCTCGCCGCGCCCTACCTGGGCCGTCGCGACGGCGGGTTCTTCTCCGAGGAAGAGCTGGTGCGGGCGCGGGTGGAGCACCTCGAGGACGTGCTGGTGACCCTGTCGCACGTGGCCTCGGTCGATGCCTTCCAGAGCTGGATCTACTCCAGTGGCGAGGGGCGTGACGGCCTGGCCCGCGACCGCGCCTGGCTGCGCATCCGCGGCCGGTTCGAGCGGGGCATCGACTGGAGCGGGCTCGAGCGGGAGCGGGTGTCCCGCTGGTACCGGCAGCTGCACATCTTCCTGTATCCGTTCTACTACATCGAGTACGGCATCGCGCAGGTGGGCGCCCTCCAGGTCTGGCGCAACAGCCTGCGCGACCAGCCCGACGCGGTGGCCCGCTACCGCGCGGCGCTGGCCCTCGGCAACACCCGCTCGCTGCCCGAGCTCTACCGCGCCGCCGGGGTGGAGCTGAGCTTCGATGCCGGGGTGATGCGGGAGCTGGTGGAGCTGGTGGAGGGGGAGCTGGAGAAGCTGCGGTAGGAATTGCGGGAAGCGGGAAGCGGGGAAGGGGGAAGGGGACAGGGGGAGTCCGCCCTACCGCCCTACCGCCCTACCGCCTTACCGCCGCCTCCATTGCGCCCCCGGCCCCGCCGGGCAAGATTCTACCCCGCGCCGGAGCCCCCTGTCGGCCCGGCCTACCCCTGTCGGAGAGCGTGAATGGCGAAGGAAGAAGGCATCGAGATGGAAGGCGTGGTCCAGGAAGTCCTCCCGGATCGCAATTACCGGGTCCTCCTGGAGAACGGCCACACGATCCTCGCCTACGCGGCCGGCAAGATGAGCAAGTTCAAGATCCGCGTCCTGGAAGGGGACCGGGTCACGGTGGTCCTCTCCCCGTACGACCTGACCCGCGGCCGGGTCATCTACCGCCACAAGTAGCCGGCCCCGGAGGGTGCGGGACCGCGGGGTGAAGCAGGAACGCAAACGGGGGCCGGTCTTTCGACCGGCCCCCGTCTGGTACGCCCGTAGGCTTACTTGACCTTGGTGACGTTTTCCGCCGCGGGACCCTTGGCGCCCTCGACGATGTCGAACTCAACCCGCTCACCTTCCGAGAGGCTGCGGAAGCCATCAGCCTTGATGGCAGTGTGGTGGACGAAGCAGTCCTTGGAGCCGTTTTCGGGCGTGATGAAACCATAACCCTTGGCGTCGTTGAACCACTTCACCGTGCCAGTGACGCGAGGCATGCTACTGTACTCCGTTCGGAAGGGGACATCGTCGGGGTCCGGAAGGTCCGGAAGCCACCGACAGGGACACTGGGCAGGGACTTTCCCGGCCCAATACTGCTGGAAGTAAAAAAGACCCGAGCGTGGAAGCCCGGGTCTCGCAAGTTTCCTGTAGGGAGGACCTGCTCGATTGTACCCGGCCAAGCCATCTGGCCAATTCCAGCCGCACCTAATATCTGAGTTTCTGTAATTCCGTCAAGGGGGGGCCCTAGGGTTTCCACCACCGGAGGGCGGCCTGGGCCCATTCCCCGCTCCGGCGCCGTAACCCCCTGGTGGTGGCCCGGTTGAGGGCCATCAGGAACTCCGCGGCGGAGGGGTAGCGCTGCTCCACCTCGGCGTGCAGCCCGCGCTCCAATACCCGAGCCAGGTCCTCCCCCACGTCGGACCGCCGCTCCAGCAGCTCCGGCCGCTGGTTGGTGGTCTGCCGGGTGAGCACCTGCTCCACCGTCTGCCCGAAGAACGGGGGCTCCCCCAGCAGGGCGTAGTACGCCACCGCGGCCAGGCTGTAGAGGTCGGAGCGCTGGTCCACCCGCTCGCCCAGCAGCTGCTCGGGGCTCGCGAACATCGGGGTGCCGCTCTGGCTGGTGGCGCCGCCGAAGCGCCCCTGGCCCCGCAGCGCCAGCGCCAGGCCGAAGTCGGTGATCTGGAGCGACCCGGTCTGGTCGATCAACATGTTCTCGGGCTTGAGGTCGCGGTGCACCAGGCCGCTCGCGTGGGCCTGCGCCAGCGCGCTGAGCGACTCCTTGAGCAGCCGCACCACCCGCTCCACCGGGAGGGGGCCTTCCTTTTCCACCAGCTGCGCCAGGTTGGGGCCCTTCACCAGCTCCATGGTGTACCAGAGCAGCCCCGACCGCCCGCCGATGTCGTAGATCTGCACGATGTTCGCGTGGGAGAGCCGCCCCGCCAGCTGCGCCTCCCGCCGGAACCGCTCCACCACCGCCGGGTCGGCGGTCAGGTGCGGGTGCAGCACCTTGAGGGCCACCTCGCGCTCCAGGTGCAGGTCGCGCACCCGGTACACCCGGCCATAGCCGCCCCGGCCCAGCAGCGAGAGCAGCTCGTAGTCGTCGCCCAGGGCGCGGCGGAGCCGCTTCTCCCAGTGGCGCCCGTCGTCCGACTCGCCGGGGAGGAGGCGGGGGCTCACCTGCACCATCACCGCCGCGTTCTCGAAGGTCCCCGCGTCGCTCGCGAAGTCCTCCAGCATCTCTGCCGCGGAGAGGTAGCGGTCGTCGGCCACGGGGCGCAGGGCCCGGAGCAGGATCCGCTCGATGGCGCGGGGGCAGTTGGGGCGCAGCTCGGAGGGCGGGCGCAGCTCGCGGGAGTCGAGCGGCGGCTCCTGTCCGGTCACGGCGTAATAGAGAATCGCGCCGGCGGTGTAGATGTCGCTCGTGGGGTCGCCGGTGGCGCCGCTCCGGACCTCGGGCGCCATGAAGGCCTGGGCGCTCGGCATCTCGCCCGCGGGGATGGCCGGCAGGGTCCAGTTGGAGAAGCGGAGGTCGGTGACCGTGCCGCGCCCGCCCAGGTTCACCAGCAGCGAGGTCGGGGCGATCCGCCGCAGCACCACGCCGTGCGCGTGGGCGTGCTCCAGCCCGCTCAGCACGTCGCGGGCGAGGATGTGGACGGCCGGGAAGGGGCGGGGGCCGCGCTGGGTGGCCTCGAGCAGGCTCTCCCCGTCGATCCAGTTGCCCACCCGGAAGGCGATGTCGCCCACCACGCCGGCGTCGTAGACGTGCCGGATGGCGGGGTGATCGAGCTGGGCCAGCGCCTCCGCCTCGCGCAGGAACCAGGCCCGGGTCTGGTCATCGGGATAGAGGTTGACCCGCAGGGAGACCCGACGGGTGAGCAGCTTGTCCTGCGCCGTGAAGAGCACCCGTTCGCGCGAGGCGGCCACCATCGTCTCCAGCCGGAAGCGCTGGCCCAGCGCCGCTTCCACGCGTTCGAAGATGGTGAGGGGAGGGGGCGTCGTCATCGGGGAGGGCGGCTAGCCGTCGGCGAGGAGGGGGGTGGGCCGGCTGCCGCGCCGCCGCTCGATCCGGCCCCGGTCGCCGCAGCGGCTGCGGCTGCACCAGCGCCGGGCCTGCTGCGGCGATTCATCGGCGAAGAACAGCCCGCACTCCGGGTTGGCGCAGTGCCGCACCACCACCAGGGGGTTGGCCAGGCTGGCCGCCGCCGACTGGGCGATGGCCTGCAGCGCCGCGGGAGGCCGCGCCACCTGGAACCGGAGCCGCCAGCTGCCACCGACCCGCACCAGCTGCTCCCGGCCATCCAGCGCCCCCAGCCGGGCATTGATCGCCTCGATTGCCCCGGGGGAGGGGCTGCGCCCCTCGTCCAGGGCGCGGGCCAGCGCCAGCAGCCTGGTCCGGAAGGCGCGCGCCTCCGCAAAGCTGGCGCGATCGGCCGGCGGCTCCACGCGGACCGCCTTGGTCCAGCGCAGCCAGGCGCCGGGATCGGCCAGGGTATCGGTGGGGCCGGGGGGCGTGTGCGCGGTGTTCACGAATTCGAGCCACAGCGCGTCGCCGAGCAGCAGGAACTCGGGATCGGCCATGGGGTCAGGCGTCCTCGGCGGTCTGCACCGCGTCACGGCCGCCGCGCTTGGCGCGGTAGAGCGCCATGTCGGCGGCGCCGAGGATGGCGTCGGGCGTGGCGCCGTGCCGCGGCGCCTCCGCGATGCCCATGCTCAGGGAGGGCCGGCCGTACTCCGGGTGGGTCTTGCCCAGGAGGGCCACCGCCCGCTGCACCCGCGCGGCGAACACCACCGCCTCCTCCGCGCTGGTCATCGGCAGGATCACCAGGAATTCGTCGCCGCCCACGCGCCCCACGGCGTCGAGGGAGCGGCACTGCGACCGGATGGCGCCGGCGATCTCCACCAGCAGCCGGTCGCCGGCGGCGTGCCCCAGGGTGTCGTTGACGGTCTTGAAGCGGTCCAGGTCCACCGCCACCACGCTGGTGCGGATCTGGTGCCGGTGGGTGCGGGAGAGCTCCGCCGCGAGCCGTTCCTCCATGGCCCGGCGGTTGGAGAGCCCCGTCAGCGGATCGGTGCTCGCGGCGCTCTGCAGCTGCTCCACCAGCTGCGCGTTCTTGAGCGCGATCGCCGCGGCGAAGGCCAGGGTGCCGGCCAGGTCGGATTCCGAGGGGCCGAACGCCTGCTCGTGCAGCCGCGGCCCCAGCGCCAGCACCGCCAGCCGTTCCGACCCGGCCTCCAGCGACACCACGATCTGGGTGGTGGGCGGGAACAGCCTGGCGATCGCCGCGTCGTTGGCGGTGGCCACCGGGCTGTCGCCCGGGAGCGCGCTCTCGAGCTGGTGCCGCGGCACCGGCGCCAGCGACATCGAGCCCTTGAGCGAGCGTACCACCTTGGGGATGTACACCTCGCCCAGCGGCCGGTACAGGCAGGCCCACCAGCAGAAGAACACCTCGGCCATGAAGTCGAGGATCAGGTTCTCCGTCTCCTCCCCTGAGTGCACCGAGGAGAGCAGCCGCGCCACCTGCCGCAGGGCCCGGAGCTGGAACACCGCGTCGTCCAGCTGCCCCTGCCGCTCCCGAAGCACCCCGTGCAGCTCGAGCATCACCGACAGCCCCAGCGCAATTGGGGTGGCGTGCCCGCGCAGCTCGGCGGCCACCGAGGGATCGGCGTGGATGGCGATCTCGGTCTGGCCGCTGGAGAGCCGCACCACCTCCTGCGCACCCCCCAGCCAGTCGGGCGGGGGCAGCAGCGGCACCAGGGCGCCGGGGGAGCTGACCTGGAACCAGATGCGCTCGCTCCCGAACCGGCGCACCAGCGACTCCCGGCAGCGCTCGAACAGCTCGGTGTCGGAGCTGGCGGAGCGGCACGCCGTGGCAAAGGCGCTGGGCAGCGAGGCCAGGGAGGAGAGTGCGGTCGGGGAGTCCATCCTGTTGCCCAATATAGTGATAGCCGCTACCGCTGGCGAGGACGAATTCGACTCAAGCGCCGGTGTGGCGCGGACGATACTCCGGGAGACCGGCGACCGAGCGCCCTCGAGGAGCCGCGGCGCGGCGACTCGGGCGCGAGGGAGGCCTGGACTCCTGGAGGCTTTGTGAACAAGCTCGGCATGGCGTTGGGTGGCGTCGGGACCTTCCTCGGCGCGGCGGTCCTCGGATTCGTGGTGCTGCTGGCGCGGGAGGCCCGGACCGCGGGCCACGAGGTCCAGGCCCTGCGGGGGCAGGTGGCCGAACTGCAGGCGCAGCTTGCCACCGGGGCCGACCAGGCCCGGACGGGGCACGGCCGGGCCAACGTGCTCACCAGCTTCAACCCCGACGTGAACCTGCCTCGCTTCAAGGAAACCGCCTTCGTGGACCCGATGGCGAGCGTCATCGGCGACGTGCAGCTCGGCGGCGGCGTCTACGTGGCGCCCTTCGCCTCGCTCCGCGGCGACGAGGGGCAGCCCATCGCCCTGGGCGACGAAACCAACGTCCAGGATGGCGTGGTGTTGCACGCGCTGGAGACGGAGAGCCACGGCCAGCCGGTGGCCAACCGCACCTACGAGGTGAACGGCCGAAAGTACGCCGTCTACGTGGGCAAGCGGGTCTCGCTGGCCCACCAGTCGCAGGTGCACGGTCCCGCCCGGATCGACGACGACGTGTTCGTCGGGATGCAGGCGCTGGTGTTCAAGGCGTGGGTGGGGCGCGGCTCGGTCATCGAGCCCGGGGCCAAGGTCATCGGGGTGATTGTGCCGCCCGGCCGGTACGTCCGCGCCGGCTCGGTGCTCACCGACCAGAAGCTGGCCGACCAGCTGCCCGAGATCACCGAGGACTATCCGTTCAAGGGACTCAACGAGGCGGTGGTGCACGTGAACACCAGCTTCGCCGAGAGCTACGGCGCCGCGGCGCGGCCGGCGCCGGCGGAGGGCGAGGCGGGGGCCGCCGGCGGGCATGGCGAGGTCGCGGCCCAGACCGCGCCCGCCGAGCACCACTAGTCGAGGCTGTCGACCAGCCGCTCGGAGAGGCCGCGCAGCTCCGCGAGCAGCGGGGGGCGCGGCCCGATGGGGTGGCGCGCCAGCACGTCGACGATGGCCCCGAACCACCAGCGCAGCGTCGGCGCGCCCCCCGGGGCGTAGCTGCTCAGGTACTCCGGCCCCAGGCGCCGCACGTCGGTGAGCAGCGCCCCGCAGGCATAGATCTCCTGGGCCGCCAGCACCTCCAGGGCGCAGGGCTCGGCGTTCGTCAGGCCGGCCAGCAGCTCCATCCGCGCCGCCTCCCAGCCGCGGGGCTTGCCCCGCCCGTCGAATCGCGGCTCCAGCACCTGCACCAGCACCTGGCCCACCCGCACCCCGAACTTCCCCTCCACCTTGGTGAGCAGCTCGCGCTGGCGCCCGGCCTCGGCGTCGTTGACCACGGGGCGCAGGATGCCCGCCACGATGCCGGGCTCCTCCACGCCGTGGCGGGAGAGGATCACCGCCACGTTCGCCGGCGCCGTGGGCCAGGTGCCTGTCCCGCCGGTCATGGGGCGGGGGTGGCCGTGCTTGGCCGCGAAGGCGAGGGCGTGCGCAATGCGGTCCGAATAACCGATCGTCATGGGATACCCAGCAGCTTGTGGGTCTGCAGGCTCAGGCGCCACTCGGGGTGGCGCAGGCAATACTCCACGGCGCGGGCGGTGTTGGCCGCCTGCGCCGGTCCGTCCATCGGCTGCAGGTAGAACTGTCCGAAGCCGAGCCCGCGATACCGCTCCGGCTCGGCGTCCTCCTGCGGATACACCAGCTTGAGCTCGTGCCCGTGCGTGAGCACCAGCGGCGCCCCGGCCTTGGGGCTCACGCAGATCCAGTCGAGCCCGGGCGGCGCCGCCTGGGTGCCGTTGGTCTCGACCGCGACCTCGAACCCCGCCTGATGCAGCGCGTCGATCGCCGCGCCATCGAGCTGGAGGAGCGGTTCCCCGCCGGTGCAGACCACCAGCGGTCTTGCTCCTGGCGGGGTCACGGCCGGCCACGCCGCGCGCACCGCCGTCGCCAGCGCCGCGGCGCTCGCGAACCTCCCGCCCCCCGGCCCGTCGGTGCCCACGAACTCGGTATCGCAGAAGCGGCAGACGGCCGTGGCGCGGTCGGCCTCGCGGCCGCTCCAGAGATTGCACCCCGCGAAGCGGCAGAATACGGCCGGACGGCCCGCGTTCGCCCCCTCGCCCTGCAGGGTGTAGAAGATCTCCTTCACGGCGTAGGTCATGGGCTCCTGGTGGTCGGCTCGGCGGCTCGGCCGGTTACCCGGGCCGAGACCGACGGTTCCCTCTTCCCTCTTCCCGCTTCCCGTTCCCCTTTTCCCTCAATGCCTACTTTGCCAACCCCGACGGCTGGTACGGCGCCGGGTCGTCCAGCCCGTTCTCCCGGAACCCGCGGAGGCGGAGCAGGCAGCTGTCGCAGTGGCCGCAGGCGGCGCCGTCGGGCGTCGGGTCGTAGCAGCTGCGGGTGACGCCGTAATCCACCCCCAGCTCCCGGCCCAGCGCGATGATCTCGCGCTTGGTCAGGTGAATGAGCGGGGTGTGGATGGTGAGCTTCCGCTCGCCACTTACTCCGGCGCGGGTGGCCAGGTTGGCCATCCGCTCGAACGCCGCGATGTACTCGGGTCGGCAGTCGGGGTAGCCGCTGTAGTCGAGTGCGTTCACGCCGATCATGATATCCCACGCCCCCAGCACCTCCGCCCAGGCCAGCGCGTAGGACAGGAAGATCGTATTGCGCGCCGGGACGTACGTGGACGGGATGTCCGGGGTGAGCTCCTCCACCCGGTCGTGCTTGGGGACGGGCAGGTCGCTGGTGAGGGCGGAGCCGCCGAAGAAGCGCAGGTCGATCGCCACCACCGCGTGTTCCGCCACCCCGGCCCGGCGGCAGACCTCCCGGGCGGCGGCCAGTTCCACGGCGTGGCGCTGGCCGTAGCGGAAGCTCAGGGCGTAGGGGAGGAACCCGTCCCGGCGGGCCACGGCCAGCGCGGTGGCCGAGTCGAGGCCACCGGAGACGAGCACCACGGCGCGGGGAGAAGCGGGCATCCAGCAAACCTAGCGCCCGTCAGCGGGACGGCGCCACGGTCTCGGGCCGCCCTACCGCCCTACCGCCCTACCGCCCTACCGCCACTCCCTCGGGCCCGGGTCGCGGCTGCGCCGCTCCCGAAGGGCCCTCGGTCGCCGCCCTATCGCCCCAGCACGTGCCGCAGCGCCGCGCCGAGGTCCGCGTGGCGGAAGGTGTAGCCGGTGGCCTGGAGCCGTTCCGGGACGATCCGAAGGCTCGCGAGCAGCAGGTCGTCTGCCATCTCGCCCAGGGCCAGGCGGAGCGCCGCGGCCGGTACCGGCAGCATCGCAGGCCGCCCCAGCACTTCGGCCAGCACCCGGGTGAACTCGGCATTGGTGACGGGCGTCGGGGCGGTCAGGTTGACCGGCCCCGACACCGTCGGCGTGAACAGCGCGTGGGCGATGGCGCCGAGGACGTCGTCCACCCCGATCCAGCTCATGTACTGCGTGCCGGTGCCCATCCGGCCGCCCACGCCGGCCAGGAACGGCGGCAGCATCTTGGCCAGCGCGCCACCGGCGGGGGTGAGCACCACGCCGATCCGCCCGCGCACCACGCGAATGCCCACGCGATCGGCGGAGGCGGCGGCCGCCTCCCAGGCGTGCCCCACCCGCTCGAGGAACCCCGCGTCGGGGCCGCTGCGGAGCGATGCCTGCTCCGCCTGCGGCTCATCTCCCAGCGGCGGATAGACGCCGACCGCACTGGCGGAGAACAGTACCCGGGGCCGGTCGGTCCGCCCCGCGATGTGCTCGGCGAGCAGCTCGGTGGACTGCACCCGGCTGTCGAGGATCTTCCGTTTCTGCTCACTGGACCAGCGCGCCCCCGCGATCGGCTCGCCGGCGAGGTGGATCACCGCGTCCACGCCCTCGAGCGCGCGGGCATCGAACTCATGCCGCGCGGGGTTCCAGAGGTAGTCGCCTGGGCCGGGGTTGCGCCGCACCATCCGCCGCACGGTGTGGCCGCCGGAGGTGAGGAACGGGATGAGGCTTGCCCCCAGCATGCCGGTGCCCCCGGTCACGAGGATGGTGAGCGGGGCCGGGTGGCCGAGGCGCAGGTGCAGCGCGAGGTCGGCGGCCAGGGTGGCGTGCCGGTAGCGGAAGGTGCGCTGCAGCCGGGTGGCCACCATCGAGGCGCCGAGCTCGCCGACGGCGCCGAAGGGGAGCTCGTACTGGATGTGGTCGATGTAGCGGCAGCGGTCGGGACCCAGCGGCTCGAACCGGTGGGTGTGCAGCCAGCGCGCAAAGGGCCCCTCCACCTGCTCGTCGACGAACTGGCGTCCCGGCTCGGCGGCGAGGTGGCGGGCCACCCAGCGCTGCTTCACCGGGCCGATCGGCACCTCGAGCACCACGCGGCCATCGCCCAGGCCCCCCTCGCGCTCCAGGATGCGCACCGGCTCCCAGGGCGGCGCCAGCCGCTCGAAGGCCCCCGGCCGCGCGTGCCAGGCGTAGGCCGCCTCGGCCGAGACCGGCAGTTCGCTCGTGAGCTCGAAGATCTGGGATGCCATGGCACTCCCCTTCGGTGAAGGCCGTCCGGGTCCGGGTGAACTATAGGGCCGCCGCCCGGGCGGTGCGTTCAGGGTTCCAGCGGCGCCGGCGCGGTCTGGACACCTCCCCCTCAGGACCTATCTTCACCCCTCCGGCAGGCCCCCGGAACACCCCGTTCCCGCATTCCCGTTTCCCATGCCCCCCCGGCTCATGTCCCTGCGCATCCCGACCCTGCTGGCCCTCCTCGCTGCCCCGTCGCTCGCGGCCCAGGCGGCCGACAGCTCCCCCTTCCGCCCGCTCGATCTCCCGGCGCCCAACCAGATCCGCACCGGCGCGGGGCGGCCGGGTCCCGGCTACTGGCAGCAGCGGGTGGACTACCGGATCCGGGCCACGCTCGATCCCGCCACCCACGAGCTGCAGGGCCGCGCGGCGATCCACTACGTGAACCGCTCCCCCGAGGCGCTGTCATACCTCTGGCTCCACCTCGAGCAGAACATCTGCGCCCCCGGGTCGGTGACCAGCCTGCTCGACCAGCCGCCGCTCGTCTTCCTGGGCACGGCGTTCGACTTCTCGTGCAAGGGCTTCGCCGGCGGGATCACGATCGAGTCCCTGACGCGGCTGGGGCGGCCGCTGCCCTTCGCCATCACCGGCACCACCATGCGGGTGGACCTGCCGCGGGCCATCCCGCCGGGCGGGGTCTACGACTTCGACGTAGTCTGGCGCTTCACGGTGCCGCCGTACGGCGCCGGGCGCATGGGGCGCGACGGCACGCTGTACGAGCTGGGCCAGTGGTACCCCCGGCTCGCGGTGTACGACGACGTGAAGGGGTGGAACCACGAGCCCTACATCGGCTCGGGGGAGTTCTACCTGGAGTACGGCCGGTTCGACGTGGCCATCACCGTCCCGGCGCGCTACGTGGTGGCGGCCACCGGCACGCTCGACAACCCGCTCGAGGTGCTCACGGCCGCGCAGCGCGCCCGGCTGGCCCGCGCCCGATTGGCGGACAGCGCCATCCCGATCATCACCCGCGAAGAGGCCGGGCAGCCGGCGGCCCGCCCGCGGCGCGAGGGCACCCTCACCTGGCGCTTCCACGCCGACAGCGTGCGCGACTTCGCCTTCGCCGCCGCCCCCGACTTCCAGTGGGACGCGAGCGGGTGGCGCGGCATCCTGGTCCAGACCTTCTACCGGCCCTCCGCGGCCCTGTGGAGCGAGGCCAACCACATGGTGCGCGAGGGGCTGCGCTACTACAGCCAGCAGTGGTATCCCTATCCCTACCCCCAGATGTCGAGCATCGAGGGGCCGATCGAGGGGATGGAGTACCCGATGATGACCTTCGACCCCGCCGGTCCCACCCGGATCGACCTGCAATGGGTCCTGGCCCACGAACTGGGCCACCAGTGGATGCCGATGATCGTCGGCAGCAATGAACGGCTCTATCCCTGGATGGACGAGGGGTTCAACACGTTCATCGACCTCCGCAACGCCTCCAACTACTTCCTCGGCACCCCGTACGGCGACACCATCGAGGTGCACCCGCTGCGCCTGGCGCCGGAGCACACCGTGCCGGGCCAGGAACAGCCGCTCATCGCGCGGCCGGTCGAGGTGCGCGACCTCTTCTGGACCGGTTACCAGAAGCCGGCCCTGATGCTCTCGCTGCTCCGCGACCAGGTGCTTGGCCGCGACCGCTTCGACGCCGCCTTCCGCGAGTACCTCCGGACCTGGGCCTGGAAGCATCCCACCCCGGCGGACTTCTTCCGGGTCATGCGCGATCACTCCGGCCAGGACCTCGACTGGTTCTGGCGCGGCTGGGTCTACTCCACCGCGCGCCTCGACCAGGCGGTGGACTCCGTGGTGGCCGTGAGCGACAGTGTCACCGAGATCCACCTCTCCAACCGCGGCGGACTGGTCATGCCCGCCACCCTGTCCCTGGTGCTGGAGCTGGGCGACGCCCCCAACACCCGCTACGTCCGCCTGCCCGTGGACATGTGGAACCTCGGGCCGAGGTTCGTCTACCGGCATCGCGGCCCCGAGCGGGTGGTGGGGGTGACCCTCGACCCGGCCAGTGAGCTGCCCGACGCCGACCGCGCCAACAACCGCTGGGCCCGATGAACCGACGCATGCTGGCGCGGCTGCTCAGCGCGGGGCTGGTGGCGCTGGCGCTGTGGCTCACCCAGAACCTCACCCGGCTTCAGCAGGGCTCCTTGCCGAATGCCGCCCCCGCCGCGCCGGCGGGGCCCGTGGCATCCACCGCCCCCGCGGCGCCGCCCACCCCGGCGCAGGCGGCCATCGGCTTCCGCGACGCCAGCCGGCTGGCGGAGCACTTCCGGAAGCACGGGGCGGAGTTCGGGGAGATCACCGAGGCGGAGTACCTGCGGCGGGCCCAGGCACTTCGGGACCGGCCGGCGGGAGGCGAGATCCTGGAGGCCCGCCGGTCCGACGGGGTGGTGACCCGGTTCGACCGGGGGGATGGGTCCTTTCTGGCCTTCGATGCCGACCGCACCATCCGGACCTATTTCCGTCCCAACGACGGTGAGGCATACTTCAGGCGTCAGCTTCAGCGGCCCCCGGGCACCCCATGAACCAGCGCACGTCAGGTCCCAACGATCCCGTCCGAGACTACCTCCGGCGCAGCGGCGCGTCCTACGCCGTGGTGGCGCAGGGGCTGCGCGGGCTGGTCGAGAACTGGGAGCGGGTGGTGGCCCAGGTGCTCGAGGGCTACAACCTGACGCTGGACGACTACCTCAACGACATGGACAGCCGCCAGCTGCTGGCCAACGCCCTCGAGCTCGCGCCCGACGAGGTCCGCGACGCCTTCCTGCCCCGGGTGCACGACGCCGACGTAAAGGTGCGCCTCAACCTGGTGCCCGCCGGGCGCTGCCTGTGGGGTGGCATCGTGGCCGCCGATGAAGGCTGGACCGAGGACGCCAACTGGTGGTACTTCGAGCAGCCGCGCCTGCCGGGCCCGGAGCTGCGCCGGGAACTGGACGCCCGGTGACGCCCGCGCTCGCGCTGTATCACGGGCAGGTGGTGATCCCGCTGGACGGGCGGCCGGTGGCCATCGGCCGACTGCCCGAGTGCGACGTCATGTTCGAGGGGTGGGAGGTTTCCCGCCGTCACGCCCGCATCGTCCCCACCCCCGCCGGTCCGCTGCTGGTGGACCGCAGCCGCTTCGGCACCTTCGTGAATGCCGCGCAGGTCGTGGCACCCCTCCTGCTCTCCGCCGGCGACGTCATCCGGGTGGGTCGCTACGAGGTGCGGATCGACCTCGCGCCGCCGGGGCTCTCCAGCCGCGCCTCGCAGACCGCCGGGGGCCGCTTCGCGTCGTGGGCCGCCCGGTTTGGTCCGTCGGAGGTGATGGGCGCCGTGGCGGCGGTCGCCGGGGCGTGGGGCGCGCAGCGGCTCGGGGGTGGGCGGGTCACGATGGTCACCGCCGCGGTACTCGCCGAGACGGTGCTGTACTACCTCGCCCTGCTGCTGCGGGACCTGCGGTTCGAATCGCGGGAGCGGCAGCGCGCGGGCCTGCCGTTCGGACGCCGCGGTGTCGAGGACGTGCTGCAGAACCTGATCCGCGAGTTCGGCACCGCCGAGCTCCTCGACACCCTCCTGCTCCGGCCGCTGGCGTTCTGGGTGGGGCTCGGCCTGGTCGGCCTGCCCGCCGGCATCCTGGGCGGCAAGCTGGTGGCGGACCTGCTGTTCTACGGGCCGGTGCTCGCCCGCCTGCACTGGCGCCTCGGGTCCCGCTCCAGCGCCCCGCGCGAGGTGGCCCAGCTCCGCAGCACCCAGGCCATGCCCATCCCGACCCTGGGCCAGCTGCGCGAGTCCGAGGACCTGCAGGCCACCACCCTGCCCACCACGCGCGATGGTGGGGACACCCCCCGCTCCCCCGCCTCCAACCGCTGATCCCTCCGCCCGGCGGACCCCCATGACCCGGCCCTACGGCGCGCAGTCGATGGTCGCCCCGCTCCGGTGCGTGATGGTGCGCACCCCCGATGCCGCCTTCGGCGACGCCGACCCCCTCCGCTGGCACTACACCGCACGCCCCGACCTGGGCCGCGCCCGCGCCGAGCATGCGGCATTCGTGGCGCTGCTCTCGGAGGCTGGCGCCGAGGTGGTGTACCACGACGCCCCGCTGCCCGGGCACGCCGACGCCATCTTTGTCCACGACCCGGTGCTGGTGACCGATCGGGGCGCGATCCTGCTCCGGATGGGCAAGCCGCTGCGGGAAGGGGAGGAGGCCGCGATCGGCGCGTCCCTCGAGGCGAGCGGCGTGCCGGTGCTGGCCCGGCTCTCGGGGGACGCGCGGGCGGAAGGGGGGGACTGCCTGTGGCTCGATGCCCGGACCCTGGCCGTGGGGCTCGGCTTCCGCACCAACGCCACGGGGCTGGCGCAGCTCCAGGCCGCGCTGGGGCCGGCGGTGGAAGTCGTGCCGGTGCAGCTCCCGTACGACCAGGGCCCGGAGGCGTGCCTGCACCTCATGTCCCTGATCAGCCTGGTGGCCGACGACCTGGCCGTGGTCTATCCGCCCCTGATGCCCGTGCCGTTCTGGGAGCTGCTGCGGGCGCGAGGCATCCGGATAGTCGAGGCCCCGGCGGCGGAGTACGCCACCATGGCCACCAACGTCCTGGCGCTGGCGCCGCGCCGCTGCCTCATGCTGGAGGGGAATCCGGTCACCCGCGCGCGGCTCGAGGCGGCGGGGTGCACGGTGCTGACCTATCGGGGGGATGAGATCTCGCGCAAGGCGGAAGGGGGCGCCACCTGCCTCACCCGCCCGGTGTGGCGGTCCTAGCCACCCTACCGCCCTCCCGCCTTCCCGTCGTCCCGCCTCGCCGCCTGCCGCACCAGGATGAGATCCGTGATGTTGTCCATCGTGAGCAGCCCGGCGATCCGGCCGGTGCTGTCGAGCACCGGCAGGGCGGGGAGGCCGCTGCCGCGCAGCCGGTGCAGCGCCTCCTCGAACGACAGGCCGAGCGGGAGCGCCGCCACGCCGGCGGTCATGGTCTCGGCCACGGTCGAGTCGGGACCGCGGCCGGCCAGCCCGCGGATCAGGTTGTCGCGGGTGAGCAGCCCGATCACCGCGCCGGACGTGTCGACCACCGGGAACTCCCGCTGCTCGCCGTCGAGCAGCAGGTCCACCGCGGTGCGCAGCGGCGCGTAGGCGGGGATGGTCTCGAACCGGGTGATCATCATCTGGTCCACGATGATGCCCTGGCCCGCCGCCTTGGTCTCCACCGCGGCGGCCTCGGCCCCGGCGCCCAGGAAGACGAACAGCGCCAGCAGCATGATCATCATGTCCTGGCTCAGCAGCCCGAACACCCCCGCCACCATCGCGATCACCTGCCCCACCCGGGCCGCCAGCCGGGTGGCGCGCACCATGCCCAGCCGGGTGGCCAGCACCGCGCGGAGCACCCGGCCGCCGTCCATCGGGTAGGCGGGGATCAGGTTGAAGGCGAGCAGGAACAGGTTGATGGTGATCAGGAAGTGCGGAAAGCTCGAGTACAGCAGGGCGATCCCCTCCGGCTCGCCGGTGAGCAGGGCGGGGATGGTCCGGCCCAGGAAGGCGGTGGGCTGCTCGCCGAGGAGCAGGATGACCCCGCCCACCACGAAGGCGATCGCCAGGTTCACCGCCGGGCCCGCCACCGCGATCAGGAACTCCTCCCGCGGCCGCTCCGGGAGCCGTTCCAGCCGCGCCAGCCCGCCGATTGGCAGCAGCACCACGTCGCGGGTGCGGATGCCGAACTGGCGGGCGGTCAGGATGTGCCCGTACTCGTGCAGCACCACGCAGGCGAAGACCGAGAGCGTCAGCCCGACTGTCTGGGTGGCGGCGGCGAGGCCGCCGGTCCGGTAGCCGTCGAGGCCGATGAACAGGAGTACCAGGAGGAAGGTGAAATGCACCTTCACGTCCACGCCGAGGAGGCGGACGAGCTTGAACGACCAGGTCATGGGCCAAACCTAAACGGAAAACCCGTCCGCGGGGTCGCGTCCGGGTCTTCATGGCCGGGTTCATGACCCAGGACGGCCGCCTGGGGCCCCGAAGGGCTATGTCGTGCGTTCCCCCCACTATCGGCGTGCCGACCCGGAACTTGAGCGGGCCACTTTCACTGGCCCCGCCCCCCCACTAGAATTTTCCCCCTCTCGTGCGCCCAGAGGCCGCCATCGCCACGCCCGCCTGGTCCCCCAAGGACTCCGAAAAGCTCTACAACATGCCCGGCTGGGGCCTCGGCTTCTTCCGGGTGAACCCCGAAGGTCGGGTCACCGTCCACCCCGACGGCAACGCCAAGCGCGGGCTGGACCTGTTCCAGCTGGCCATGGACCTCAACGCGCAGGGCGTCGGCCTCCCGATGCTGCTGCGCTTCTCCGACATCCTCCGGGTGCGGATCCAGACCCTCGCCGCCCAGTTCCAGCACGCCATCGCCGAGAACGAGTACGCCGGCAGCTACACCACGGTCTACCCGATCAAGGTGAACCAGCAGCGCCACGTCATCGAGGAGATCGTCGAGTTCGGCACGCCACACGGCGTGGGGCTCGAGTGCGGCAGCAAGCCGGAGCTGCAGGCCGTCCTCGGCATCAGCGACAGCACCAACACCGTCATCGTCTGCAACGGCTACAAGGACGAGGAGTACATGCGGCTGGCCCTGATGGGCCAGAAGCTCGGCCACACCGTCTTCGTGGTGATCGAGCAGCTCTCCGAGGTGGACACCTACCTCAAGGTGGCCGATGAGCTCGGCGTCCAGCCCACCATGGGGGTGCGGATCAAGCTGGCCACCGAGGGCGCCGGCCGCTGGGCCAAGAGCGGGGGCGAGAAGTCCAAGTTCGGGCTGTCCGCCATGGAACTCATGAAGGTGCTCGACCGGCTGGAGAGCGTCGGCCGGAAGGACATCCTCCGCCTGGTGCACTTCCACCTGGGCAGCCAGATCACCGACATCCAGTACATCAAGGCCGGGCTGGAGGAGATCGGGCGGTTCTACGTGGAGCTGCGCAACATGGGCTTCGGCCTCACCCACGTCGACGTGGGGGGCGGCCTCGGCGTGGACTACGACGGCTCGCGCTCCACCCGGCCCGCCAGCATGAACTACTCGATGCGGGAATACGCCAACGACGTCGTCTACACCCTCGGCGCCATGTGCAAGACCGAGGGCGTGCCCGCCCCGCACATCATCTCCGAGTCGGGGCGCGCCATCACCGCGCACCACTCGCTGCTGCTGGTCAACGTCACCGACGTGGAATCGCAGCTGGAGCCGCAGGTGCCCGACCTCGGCCCCGACCCGCACCCGCTGCTGGTGGAAATGAAGGAGAACCTCGAGTCCATCACCCTCGACCGGCTGGCCGAGGCCCACCACGACGCGACCTTCGGCAAGGAGCGGGCGCAGGAGATGTTCTCCAGCGGCGTGCTCACCCTTCGCGACCGTGCCAACGCCGAGCAGCTCTACCTGGCCACCATGACCCGGCTGGGCCGGCTGGTCGAGACCGAGCGGGCCGAGCACCCGGAGATCTGGGCCGACATCGAAGCCACCCTGGTGGACCGGTACTTCTGCAACTTCTCGGTGTTCCAGTCGCTGCCGGACAACTGGGCCATCGATCAGTTGTTCCCGATCATGCCCATCCACCGGCTCAACGAGCAGCCCACCCGGCGGGGCACCCTGCAGGACATCACCTGCGACTCCGACGGCGTCATCGATCGGTTCGTGGGCGGCCGCAAGGGGAAACCCTCCCTGGAGCTCCACCCCATCAAGGACGATGAGCCCTACCTGCTCGGCATCTTCCTGACGGGCGCCTACCAGGAGATCCTCGGCGACCTGCACAACCTCTTCGGCGACACCAACGCCGTCCACGTGCGGCTCACCGACGACGGCTACGACATCACCGACCTGGTCCACGGCGACACCGTCACCGAGGTGCTCCGCTACGTCCAGTTCCAGCCCGCCGACCTCCTTACCACCTTCCGGCGCAAGGTGACCAACGCCAAGGACCTCTCCCGCCAGGACGCCAACCAGTTCATTGCCGACTACGTGGCGGGGCTGGAGGGCTACACCTACCTCGAGGGCGAGGAGCTGCCGGGGCCCGACGGCGCGGCCTGACCTCGGCCCGGCCCCGGGCATGACAACGCGGGAAGCGGAGGGTTCTCCGCTTCCCGCGTTGCCGCGTTTCCGGCTGGCGGGAGCTACTTCCGGCTGAGCGCGCGGTCCGCAGACGCGGCGCCGCCGCCGCGGATCATCACGGCCACGGCCAGGGCCATCGCCAGCAGGTGGAACTCGTAGCCTTCGCCCTGCTGGGTGCCGAACCAGTTCATGAAGAACCCCACCGGGCGGTGCACCAGCACCGCGGCGACCAGCATGTTGCAGAAGATGCCGAAGGCGGCCACCCGGGTCAGCAATCCGCTGATCAGCCCGAGCGAGCCCGCGAATTCCGCGACGATCGCCAGGAACGCGAAGAGGGCGGGGATGTGGAGCTGCCCCGTGAAGAAGCCCATCGTTCCCGAGAACCCGTAGCCGCCGAAGAGGCCCAGCGCCTTCTGGGCGCCATGCGGAAAGATGACGATGCCCAGGGCGAGGCGAAGCAGGGTGGCAACGGGGTCGGCCTCGGTCTGGATGAGCTTGCGGAACACGGGTCACTCCTTGATTGATAGGTGAATGCCTGATTGGTCAAGTAATTGTCCGGGAAAGACGGGCTGCCTCAGCGCGCGGGGCCCTCCCGAACGCGGTCCAGCAGCCGGATCAGCTGGCGCAGCTCGGCCTGGGTCAGCGGCCCCAGCAGGGTATCGTCGGCCTCGTTGACGACCGGGTCAAGCCGGGCGAGCAGGGCCAGGCCGTCCTTGGCAATGCGGCAGGTGACCTGCCGGCGGTCGGTCGGGCAGCGCTCGCGCCCCACCAGGCGCTTGGCCTCCAGCCGGTCGAGCAGGCGGGTGATGCCCGGTGTCTGCTCGATCATCCGGTCCGCGATTTCCAGCGTGGGCAGCCCCTCCGGTCCGGCGCCGCGGAGGATCCGGAGCACGTTGTACTGCTGCAGCGTCACATCCTCGGATTCCAGGACGGTGGACATCCGGCGCCGCAGCAGGTCACCGGTCCGCAGCAGGGAAACCGTCGCCTCCTGGCCCAGGGAACGGAAGGGGCGGTTCTGCTTGAGCTCCTGCTGGAGGCGGCTGGGCGGGTTCGTCATGGCAACACAATACAACGCATTATTTGACTAGTCAAGTAGCGACAATGCATCCATCGCCGGCCGGGCCCGGGCCCCGGCTAGCGCAGGGTGGCGACCAGCCAGGACGTCAGGGTGTTCAAGACCTCGTCCGGAATGCGCGCGTCGCCGAGGGCGGTGTACTCGGCCGGCGACCCGTCGGTGGGTGAGGGGAGGAACAGGTGGTTGAGGCCGGGGAAGATCCGGACCTCGACCTTCCGGTTTCCGCTGGAACGGATGGCCGCTGCCAAAGTGTCCGCCTGCCCGGCGGTCACCTGCCGGTCGAGCGCCCCCTGCAGGATCAGCACCGGCTGCCGGACCAGTCGCGCGGCGCGGAGGGGTTCGTAGTGGCGGAACCAGCGCAGCCAGGCCAGGGCCGGCATGGAGTCCGCCCGGACCTGCCGCTCCGCCTCGGCCAGCCGCTCGGCCCGGACCTCCGGGGTGAGGTCGGGCGTGGTGCGAATGGGCCAGAGCATCTGGTCCACCAGGATTTCGGTGCCGTTCTTCGAGGGTCCCGCGAGCAGCGCCAGCGCCGCGACCGCGCGATCCTGGGCGCCGAGCAGCGGGGCGATCATGGCGCCCTCGCTGTGGCCCACCAGGGCAATGCGGCGGGCATCGATGTCGCGCTGGCCACGCAGCCAGCGCAGCTGCGCCCGGGTATCCTCCGCCAGGTCCGCCGTGGTGGCCGAGTCGGCGTGGCCCGTGCTCCCGCCGGTTCCACGATCGTCGCATCGCAGGCTCGCCAGGCCGGCGGCGCCCAGCCGCTCGGCCACCTCTCCGAACAGCCGGTAGGCGGGAAGCAGGGGCCAGACGTCCTCGTCCCGTTGCTGCGAGCCGGAACCGGTGATGGTCACCGCCACCGGAAAGGGGGGGCGACCGACCGCGGGCCGGACCAGGGTGCAGGCCAGGGAGAAGGTATCCGTGCCGGCGCCCGCCGGGACGCGGACCTCCTCCGCGCGCCAGGTGGCGCCGGCCGGCGCGGCGTAGTCGGGCGCGGGGCGCCGGAGGCCCGCCAGCGGCAGGAGCGTATCGGTGGGGTTTGCGAGCACGGCGCGCACCCGCTGGGCCGGGATCGTGAACTCCGTCAGCCCGCCGCCGCGCACCGCCCCGACGATCTCGAGTCCCGCAAAGGCGATCCGGACCGAGTCCCCGTGGTAGTGCATCCCGACGGGCAGCAGCGTGTCGGCGCCGGCCACGAGCACCAGCACCGTGGTATCCCGTCCGGGAAAGCGTCGCACCAGTTCGGCGAAGGCGAACGTGGACTGCGGCGGCAGCACCAGGGCCGGGCGGCCTGCACGGGTCACCTCGCGGCTGGTGCGGCCGAACTGGCCGGAGATGCGCAGCGTGTCGTCGTCCTGCCGGGCGGTGTAACTGCCCCGGGTCGTGTCGCCGGTGGCATTGGTGACGGACATGCTGAAGCTGCGGAAGCCATCGCCGCCGAGGACCGTGCGACTGCTGACCCGCAGGTTGACCACGGGCACCAGCGTCTCGAGCACCAGCGTGTCGCCGAGGCGCCGGAAGCTCTCGCGGCCCAGTTCGGCGGTGCCCTGGTAGATCCGGAAGACGCCGCTGACCTGGCCGTCGGCCGCGCGTGGCGCCGCGACCGTGGCGAGGAGCAGCAGGGAGAGGATGCGGGCGTCAGCGCTTCGGCGCATAGGACTCCAGGAAGCCGCACTGGGTGCAGCGGAGGGTGAGGATCGGGATCGGGACCTTCTGCCGGAGCTTGAGCCCGGTCCAGAACGACTTCTCGGGTGGGCCCTCGACCCAGGCCGCCTGGCTGCGACTGCCATGATCGCCCTGGTCCAGGATGAAGCCCTCCTGGAAACGGCCACTGCACCGGGGACAGCTCGGGTGGTTCATGGTACCCTCCCGCCCATCGGGATGTTCAGCTGCGTGTGGGGGGCTCCGCGGGGGGCGGGGGCAGGCGCCCCGCCTCCCGCAGCGCGCGCCGGAGGACGAACTCGATCTGGCCGTTGAGAGACCGGAGCTCGTCGCCGGCCCAGCGCTGCAGGGCCTCGTGAAGCTCCGGCTCCATCCGCAGGAGAAACGGCTTCCGCTCCGCCACGGCTCACCGGCTCACTGGTAGAGGCTGCCGGCGTTCAGGATCGGCTGGGTGGACTGCTCCGAGCACAGGACCACGAGCAGGTTGCTCACCATGGTGGCCTTCCGCTCCTCGTCCAGGTGGATGATCTGCTTGCTCGAGAGCAGCGCCAGCGCCGACTCGACCATCCCCACCGCGCCCTCGACGATCTTCTGCCGCGCCGCGATCACCGCCGACGCCTGCTGGCGGCGCAGCATCACGCCGGCGATCTCCGGCGCGTAGGCGAGGTGGCTGATCCGGGCCTCGAGCACCCGCACGCCCGCCTTGGCCAGCCGCTCCTGGATCTCGCCCTTGAGCCGCTCCGCCACGTCCATCGTGTTGGTGGAGAGCGACATCTGCCCCTCCTCGTGGGCGTCGTAGGGGTACTGGTTGGCCAGGCCCCGGAGCGCCGCCTCGCTCTGCACCTTGACGTAATCCTCGTAGTTGTCGACCTCGAACAGCGCTTCCGCCGCGTCGGTGACCTGCCAGACCACCACCGCGCCGATCTCGATCGGGTTGGAGGAGTGATCATTCACCTTGAGCTTGGTGGTCTCGAAGTTCCGGACCCGGAGGCTCACCGCCTTCTTGCTGAAGAAGGGATTGGCCCACCACAGTCCCGCGGTGCGCACCGAGCCGACGTAGTCCCCGAACAGCTGCAGTACCCGTGACTGGTTGGGCTGCACGGTGAACAGCCCGCACCACAGGATGATCAGCAGCAGCATCGCGCCGAGGCTGGGCAGCAGCAGGCCCACGGATTCGGTCCGGATCGCCGAGATGAACCCGTACAGCACGGCGACCGAGCCGAGCAGCAGGAGGGCGAGCATGAACCCGCCGGAAGCGACCTTGCGTTCTGATTCGCGAATCACGAGCCTATCCTCGGTTGGAGGTGGAAGCATTATGATATCACTATGATAGTGCATTGTCAATGCTGGACGGAATCCATTGTTTTTCAATGGTTTAGAGCGCCAACGCCGACCCGGGGAAAGTGCCAGTGCAACAGATCCGACCCGCCACACCCGCAGATCGCGCGGCTGTGCTTCACCTGACCGAGCGACTCGGGGCGTTCCCGGTGCCGCCATGGCGTTCGGCAGCGGAGATCGGGAGCGCGGATCATCACCTGCTGCTGCCGGCGCTCGAGGCCCCGCCGTCGGACGCCCTCCTGCTGGTGGCGGAGCTCGAGGGGCGGGTGGTCGGGTTCGTCTTTGCGGCGGAACGCGAGGACTATTTCACCCACGAGGTGGTGGCCCACGTCGAGGACCTGGCGCTCGACGCCGAGGCGGAGGGGCGCGGGCTCGCGCGCGGACTCATGGAGGCGGTGGAGGCATGGGCGCGCGGGCGGGGCCGGCGGCGGGTGTCGCTCAACGTCTGGGCACAGAACCGGCGGGCGATCGGGCTCTACGAGCGGCTCGGCTACCAGCCCGAGACCGTGCATTACCTCAAGGACGTCGGGCTCACGCCGTGAGCCAACGGTCGCGATGCTCGGCGATGAAGCGGTCATCGAGGAGGTCGGGGTGGGCCGCCAGCGCCCGTTCGATCTCCTCGGCTTGCCCTGGGGAGAGCCCCTCCCCGGGGTCGAGGCACCAGGTGCCCGCGAGCAGGCCCTGCCGGTGGAGCGCCTCATGGATCCCGGCGATGCAGCCGTGGAAGCCGTTGGCGGCGTCGAACAAGGCGGCGTTGAGTTCCGTGAGGGCGGTCGCCAGCCGGAACCAGGCGGGGTCCACCGCCGCCTCGTCCGGCAGGCGCCGGATGGTGTGCAGCATCTCGACGGCGCGCCGGGTACCCACCGCCCACTGGCCGAGCAGCCCGCCGACGATCCGGCGCTCGGTGCCGTGGGGGCCGCGAAAGCGGGAGAGCAGGTCGACCACGATGCTGTCGTCGTTGCCGGTATAGAGGGCGATGTCGTCGCGGCCGGCATCGGCCACGGCGCGGACCACGTCGAGGGTCTGGTAACGGTTGAACGGGGCAATCTTGATCGCCACCACCTCGGGGATCTCCGCGAAGCGCCGCCAGAACCCGTAGGAGAGGACCCGCCCGCCCACGGCCGGCTGCAGGTAGAACCCGACCAGCGGCCGCACCGTGGCCACGGCCCGGCAGTGCGCCAGCATCGCCTCTTCCGAGGCGTCCCGCCACGCCGCCAGCGAGAGCAGGAGCGCGTCGTAGCCGAGGTCGGCCGCCAGGGTGGCCTCGCGCAGGGCCTGGGCAGTGTGGCCCACCACGCCGGCGATGGCCACGAAGCTCCGGGGACGGGCATGCAGCTCGGCGTGGATGGTCTCGGCCGCGAGCGCGAGCACCGGCTCGAACAGCCCGTGGCGCGGATCGCGGATGGCGAACTGGGTGGTATGCACGCCCACGGCCAGCCCGCCGGCCCCCGCCTCCAGGTAGTAGCGGGTGATCGCGCGCTGGCGCCGCTCGTCGAGGGTCCGCTCCGCGGTGAGGGCCAAGGGGTGCGCCGGGATCACCTGGCCGGCGAGGAGGTGTGTCCGCAGGGCAGACCCACCGTGGCTCCGACGCTCAGAATTGCCCATCGCGCACCTCGAATCGGGTCGGCTTCCCGAGCTGCCGGCCTCCCTGTTCCACCCACGCCGCCGTCCACGCGACCATCGTCTCGAGGTCCACGGCCGGGCGCCCGAATCGGGCGACCGACCGCCCCGCGTTGCTGAGCAGGGCATCGGGGGCTTCGGCGCCCTCGAACACCGCCGGCCGCCCGAAGCGCTCGGCGAAGCGCTCCGCCAGCCACCGGATGCTCACCAGCTCCGGTCCGGTCAGGTTGAGCACGGCCGCGGGGCTCGCGGCGAGCGCCAGC
The DNA here is from genome assembly GCA_016713785.1 of Gemmatimonadota bacterium. Lineage (NCBI taxonomy): Bacteria > Pseudomonadati > Gemmatimonadota > Gemmatimonadota bacterium. The sequence goes on from JADJOM010000003.1 coordinate 85,687, forward strand.
GACTGCAGCGCACGGGCGTTGGCATCGCCCTGCCAGATCACGTTCACGTGCCCCATCCGGAGGGGCACCGGCTCGCCGGCCCGCACCCGGCGGGCGGTGTCGAGCAGCACGCCGTAGCGCAGGTCGACGGCATAGTTGAGCCGGAGGAGCACGACGGGGGTGCCCTTGGTGGCCGCGGAATGCTCGAACAGCCGTTCCCGCGCGAGGCAGCTCATGGCGTACTCGCCGACCGGGCCCACCGGGTCCGTCTCGGCCGGCCCGCCGCCGGCAACGGGCGTGAGCGGATAGACATTGCCGGTGGAGAAGACCACGGTGCGCGCCGCGGGGAAGCGCTGGGCAACCATGGCCGGGACGAGGGCATTCATGGCCCAGGTCACGTGGGGCGCGGCGCGGGTGCCGAATTTCTGCCCGGCCATGAAGACGAGATTCGGGGCGTCGGGGAGCCCGGCGAGTGCCCGCGGATCGAGCAGGTCCGCATGGACGGTGACCACGCCGGCCGCGTCGAGGGCCTCCCGGGTGCCCGGTGCCCCGAACCGGGACACGGCGATGACGCGGTCTGTCCGCCCCAGAACATCCAGGGCGCGGCGGGCCATCCGGGCCAGGCTGGGCCCCATCTTGCCGCCGGCCCCCAGAACAAGAAGGTCCCCCGGCAGCTGCCGGAGGACCTCCACGACGCCATCGGTGGGGCGGGAGAGCCGCTCCTCGAGTGCTACTTCGTCCGCCGGGCCGGGCTCCACCATGGTCGATTCCGTCCTCCAGCCCTCCGCGAAAGCCCCCGGTACGGCCCTACGGCCCTACGGCCCTACCGTCACCCGCGCATGGCCATCGGGACGAAGTCGCGCTCGTCGTAGCCGATGTAGATCTGCCGCGGCCGCGCGATCTTCTGTTCCTTGTCCCGCAGCATCTCCTCCCACTGGGCGATCCACCCTGGCAGGCGGCCGAGGGCGAAGAGCACCGTGAAGTAGTCGGTGGGGTAGCCCATCGCCTGGTAGATCAGGCCGGAGTAGAAATCGACGTTCGGGTACAGCTTGCGCTTGATGAAGTACTCGTCCTCCAGCGCGATCCGCTCCAGCTCCAGGGCGATCTCGAGCTTGGGGTTGAGCCCGGTCTGTTCGAAGACGTCGTAGGCCACCTTCTTGATGAGCTTGGCGCGGGGGTCGTACGACTTGTACACCCGGTGCCCGAAGCCCATGAGGCGGCCGTGGCCCGCCTTCACCGACTCGATGAACGCCGGGATGTTCTTCTTCTCGCCGATCTCGTCCAGCATGAACAGCACGGCCTCGTTGGCGCCGCCGTGCAGCGGGCCGTACAGCGCCGCGATGCCGGCCGAGACGGCCGAGAACGGGTCGACGTGCGAGGAGCCGACGCTGCGCACCGCGCTGGTGGAGCAGTTCTGCTCGTGGTCGGCGTGCAGGATCAGCAGGATCTCGAGGGCGCGCTGCAGCACGGGGTTGGGCTCGTGCCGGCCGCCGATCTCGAAGGTCATGTTGACGAAGTTGCCGATGTAGCTCAGGTCGTTCCGCGGGAAGACGTACGGGAGGCCCCGGCTGTGCCGGAAGGCGAACGCCGCGATGGTCGGGAGCTTGGCGATCAGCCGGATGCGCTGCAGGTAGCGGTTGGCCGGGTCGTCGATGTGCTTGGCGTCGGGGTAGAACGTGGAGAGCGCGCCCACGGCGCCGAGCAGGGTGCCCATCGGGTGGGCGTCGTAGCGGAAGCCCTCGATGAACTTGATGATGTTGGTGTGGACGTAGGTGTGGTACCGGACGTCGTTCTCCCACTTGTCGAGCTGGGCCCGGGTGGGCAGCTCCCCCTCGAACAGCAGGTAGGCGGTCTCCAGGAAGCTCGCCTTCTCCGCCAGCTGCTCGATCGGGAAGCCCCGGTACCGCAGGATGCCCTTGTCCCCGTCGATGAACGTGATGGCGCTGCGGCAGGAGGCGGTGTTCAGGAACGCCGGGTCGTAGGCCATGAGCCCGAAGTCGTCGTCCGCGACCTTGATCTGCTTGAGGTCGGCGGCCTTGATGGTGCCTTCGGCGATCGGGATCTCGTACTGCTTGCCGGTGCGGTTGTCGGTAACCGTCAGGGAATCCTTGGCCACTCGTCGCTCCTCGAGGTGGTACCGGGGGTGGGGTGGCAAAGATACCCAAGGCCGGCCGCGGGGCGAAATGGGGGCCGGCGGACCGGTATTCACGCGGCCGTCACCACCCGCCCGTTAGATTGTCCGTACATGGCCCCGCCCGACCTCGCCACCCGCGCCCGCGGCGCCCTGCTCGGCCACGCCGCCGGCAACGTGCTGGGGGTGCCGACAGAATTCCTGAACACGCCCGACGGGATTCGGGCCAGGTTCCCCGAGGGCATCCGCGACGTCCAGCGGCAGGATACCCCCGACTCGCCGTACGACGACGACCTGGCCCTGACGCTGTTGCTGGCGGAAGAACTGCTGCAGCCGGAGGTGGACCTGCGCCGGCTGGCCCTGGCCTGGGCCGGCTGGGGGGAGCGGGACGGCCGGGGCATCGGGCAGTGGACCCGGCGGGCGCTGCGGCACATCCAGGTGCACGACGCCCCGCCGTCGTCGACCGGAGGGCAGGCGGGGAACGGCACCATCTCCCGCTGCCTGCCGGTGGCGCTGCGGACCTTCCGCCAGCCAGCCAACCTGGTGAGCGCCACCTACCACACGGCGGCCCTGACCCACCCGGACGACCGGTGCACCTGGGGCGCGGTCGCGGTGAACGTGGCGGCCGCCTGCTTCCTGCAGGGGCGCGGCGACTTCATCGGCGACGTGATCGAGGCCCTGCGCGAGAACGATGCCCCGGAGGAGCTGCTCACGGTGGCGCGCCGGGTGCCGCTGGTGCGCCGCGAGGAGCTGCCGGTCACCGGGCCGGCTGCGGGCTACGTGGTGCATGGGGTCGAGATCGCGCTCTGGTTCGCCTACCACGAGCCGAACCTCGAGCGGGGGCTGCTGTGGCTGGCGAACGCGGGGGGCGACACCGACACCAACGCGGCGGTGGCGGGCGGGCTGATGGGCGCGCGCGATGGCGAGGCGGCGGTGCCGGCGCGCTGGATCGAAGCGGTGCCGGGCGCCGGGCGGATCGGCGACCTGGCGCTCGGGCTGGTCGGACTCTAAGACGGGAGGACGCGTGCTGCGGCTGTTCTACAAGGTGCACAAGTGGGTCGGGATCGGGATCGGGCTCTTTCTGCTGATGTGGATCGTGACGGGCATGCTGCTCGGCGGCGGCGAGGGCCGACCCCGCGATGGCGCCGCGCCCGACTACAGCCGCGCGGTGGTCTCGCCGGCGGACGCCCAGGCGCTCGCCGCCTCCGGGGACAGCGCCCTGCGCGAGATCCGCGCCGTGGAGCTGGACCGGATCGGGTCGCACCTGCTCTACCGGGTGCGGGGTACCGGGGGCACGGTGCTGGTGGACGCCGAGCAGCCGCAGCGGCTGGAGGTGACCGAGGCGCTGGCGCGTGAAGTGGCCACGGGGATGTTCCCGCAGGGGAGCATCGAGGGAGTGGAGCTCCTCACGCGGCATGACCGCGGCTACCCCAACGGCGCGTTGCCGGCGTACCGGGTGCGCTTTGCCGACCGGGCGGAGACCCTGGTCCACCTCTCCGTCCGCGATGGCATGCTGGCGGTGAGCAACAAGGACCTGCGGCTCAACGGAACCCTCCACGGCCTGCACACCTTCGCCTCGCTGCGCGCCCTCGGCCTGGCGCGGGTGCCGATCCGGCGACTGCTCATCGTGGCCAGCCTGATCTCGCTGGTGGTGGTGGTGACGGGGTACTACATGTCCCTGCCCAGGCGGTGGACCCGAGGCTAGCGCCGGCCGCGCGGGTTCGGCAGATTCGGGGGCGCGGTCCGTTCGGGCCGCGCCCCTCGTCGTGTCGCGCAGGATCCCCGTCGCCCGCCCCGCCATCCTGGAGTGCTTCGATGCGTCTCCGTGCCTTCGTCCTGCTGCTCACCTTGCCCACCGCCGCCCGCGCCCAGGTCGCGGTAGACACCACCGGGACCGGGGCGATCCTCGAGCAGGCGCTGCAGCGCTCCGAGGTGATGGCCAACCTCCAGTACCTCGCCGACCGGATCGGGCCGCGCCTCACCGGGTCGGCGCCGATGCGCCTGGCCAACGACTGGACGGCCGAGCGGTTCCGCGCCTATGGACTCACCGCCGCGCTCGAGCCCTGGACGTTCGGCGTCACGTGGGAGCGGGGCCCGGCCAGCTTCCGGATCACCGCACCCTTCACCCGGAACCTGACGGGGCACAGCTGGGCCTGGACGGCGGGCACGGGGGGCAGGATGGTCCGCGGGCCGGTGGTCCGCATCGATGCCTCCACGCCGGAGAGCCTCGCCGCCAACATCGGCCGGGTGCGTGGCGCGTGGGTGATGCTGCGGGCCCCGGCCCAGATCTGGAATCCCGACGGGCCGCCGATGACCGCCGCCGATTCAGCGGCGCTCCGGGAGGCGCGCGCGCGCATGGCGGGCCCGGCGCCCGACACCTCGGAGGTGGCGCGGAAGGCGCGGCAGCAGTTCGCCACCGACCGGCCCTACCTCCTCAAGCGGGCGGGGGCGCTCGGCCTCCTCACCGACGGGGCCAAGGAGTTCGCGCTGCTCACCATGAGCGGCTCGCCCAACAGCGTCTCGCCGCTGCCCAACGTGGTGATCGCGCACGAGGACTACGCCCAGTTCGATCGCCTCATCGCCAGGGGCGTGGCGCCGCAGCTCGAAGGGCGGATCGAGAACCGCCTCGGCAAGGCCGTGGTGACCCAGTGGAACACCGTGGCCGAGATCCGCGGCAGCGAATGGCCAGGGCAGGTGGTGATCCTCGGCGCCCACCTCGACAGCTGGGACCTCGGCACCGGCGTCACCGATAACGGCACCGGGTCGATGGTGGTCCTCGAGGCGGCGCGGGCGATCGCCCAGAGCGGCCAGACCCCGAAGCGCACCATCCGCTTCATCCTCTTCAGCGGCGAGGAGCAGGGACTGCTCGGCTCCCGCGCCTATGCGGCGCAGCACGCTGCCATGGCCGACAGCATCCAGGCGGTGCTGGTCCTGGACAACGGCACCGGGCGGATCACCGGGCAGGCGTTGCAGGGGCGGGATGACCTGGAGGGACTGTGGCGGGACCTGCTGGCGCCGGTGGCCGCCCTCGGGGCGACCACCGTGCGGAAGGCGAACAAGGGCGGCACCGACCACCTGGCCTTCGTGCCGTATGGCGTCCCCGCGTTCAATTTCGACCAGGAAGGCCGGGGCTACAACCACACCCACCACTCGCAGGTGGACACCTACGATCACGCGGTGCCGGGCGACCTCATCCAGGCCTCCGCGGTGATGGCGGTGACCGCCTTCGAGCTGGCCAACCTGCCGGTGCTGCTGCCGCGGGGCGGCCGCACGCCGGTCACCCCGCCGAGCGTGCCGCGGCCGAGTCCCGGGCTCGCGCGCTAGCCGCGCCGGCCGGGCATGCAGAACGGGCGGCCCCCGTGTGGGGGCCGCCCGTTTGCGTGCCGGCGCCTGGAGCCTAGGCCCGGGGCAGCCGGACCGTGCAGGTGGTGAGAAACCCGCCCCGCACGTTGTAGATAGTCTTGACCTCTATCCAGGCCGGCGCCAGGCACCGGTGCAGGTCTTCCGCGATCCTGGCGGTGGCGTGCTCCTGGAAGATTCCGACGTTGCGGTAGCTCGTCACGTAGTACTTGAGGCTCTTGAGCTCGATGCAGGCCGCGGCCGGGACGTAGCGGATCACCAGCCGGGCAAAGTCCGGCAGGCCGCTGTAGGGGCACACGGCAGAGAACTCGTCGGTCTCGGTGACGATCTCCTGCTCGGGGCCGGCGTAGGGAAAGGTCTCGAGGACACTGACGTCCACTTGCTCGGGTCCCACGAACGGCAGGGTCCGTCCTTCGGCGATGGCCATGCGGGCCTCCTTGGTCGGCGGGAATAGTAACCGCACCGGGGGACTCGCCGCACTCCGCCGGGCCTGCCTCGTGGCCCAGGGGGAGCCCGACGCCCGCGCCTGAGAATCCGGCCCCCTTGCCTGCGTTGCTCACTGGACCGTGACCATCATCGAGCGAAGCCGTGGGATCCCAGGGAGGGGACCAATGAGGAGAGCGCGAGTCGTTGCCGCGTGGGCCGTCGTCGGGAGTCTGCTGTCGCTGGCCTGTGAGACGACCGGCCCCTTGACGGAGCCGGAGGGGACGGTCGCCGAACTCACGCTGCCCCCGATCAATCCCTATCTCTTTGCCGCCATGGTCAACCCCGGCTGCCAGGACACCGGATACGGGATCAATGATTCCGGCGCCGTGATCGGCCATTCCGCCTGCCTCGGCATCGGGGCGTTCGTGAAGCGCGCCGGGGTGATCACTTCCCTGCCGCGCCCCGCGGGCCTGGGCACCAACGGGAGCATCTTTCCCCTGGAGATCAACCTGTCGGGGCGCGTGGTCGGCTACAGCGTGCCCGGGGACGGCACGTACAACTTCCGCGCGCTGCAGTGGACGCCTTCGGGGTCTGGTCACACGGTCCTGGACCTGGGGACGCTGGCCGGCGGTGGCGCGGCCGAGGCGCGGGCGATCAACGCCGCCGGGGACGTCGTGGGATGGAGTGAGATCGCGATGGCCGGCGGGGTGATCCGCAAGCACGGCTTCCTCCGTCGCCCCAATGGCACGCGGATCGACCTCGTCCCCGCCAACGGCTACTTGAATGCCGAGGCGAATGACGTCAACGCCTCCGGCTTCGTGGTGGGCAAGAGCTACACCCCGATCCAGAGCGGGGCGCTGTTCACCCGCGCCACGGTGTGGAAGCCTGCCTCGAGCGGCTCCAACATCTACCTGCCGGTGCTGCTTTCCGGCAACTTCGCGGGCAGTGCTGAGGCGGTGAACACCGCCGGCGCCATCGTGGGCTCCATCTCGGTCGCGGGTGTTGGCACGCACCTCGCCCGGTGGCAGGTGAACGGCTCGGCGGTCGAGGATCTCTCACCGGCCGATTCCTACACCATCGGGTACGATGTGAACGCGAGTGGCGTGATCGTGGGAGAGCGGACCGTGGGGGGCGCACGGGTGGCCTTCGCCTTCGGCACCAAGTTCACCACCCTGCCGGTGCCGGCCAGCGGACGGGCCTTCGCCACGGGGGTGAATCAATGCGGGACGATCGTGGGCGAAGGCCACCAGAATCAGGCGGGTTCCTCCAGCCCGGTACAGGTCGCGGCCCAGTGGTCCCACCTGTACCTGCTCTGCCCGGCCGTCGTGCCCTGACGGCCGCCGCCCGCCGGCAATCCTCCAGCCGGTCGCCGAAACGCCAAGCCGGGGTGGACCACCAGGTCCACCCCGGCTTGGCGTGCGCCCCGGCGTCCCTCAGGCCTGTTCGCGCACCATGCCCGCTTCCAGCCAGAGGAAGTGGTCGTCGAGGAAGTGCCGCGCGGCCTGGTAGGTCACGTCATCATCGTTGGCCCACACCTCACGGAACTTCTGCTCCACCCGGCGCCGGGCCTGCCGGCTGAAGACGTCGGCCAGCTCGCGCGGGCCGGTCTGGGTGGGGGTCTTCTTCACCATGGCGTGGGCCCGGGCGCAGGCGGCCGAGATGGCCAGCAGCTCGGCGCCGATCTCGACCAGGCGGCCGAGCACCGCCTGCTTCTTCTCGAGCTTCGGGCCGAAGCGGATCATGCAGTGGAACAGCGTGCGCGCCAGCTGGCGGCTGGAGCGCTCCACGAAGCGCATGTGCCCCGCCAGCCGGCCGAACTCGCCGTAGCTGAACCAGCCCTTGAAGGGCAGCCAGAGCTTGGGATACCAGAGGCCGTAGAAGGCCGCCGACTTGAGCAGCGCCTGGAACTTCTGGCCGCCGGTGGACTTGGGATCGATCAGCGCGCCGGCCACCTTGAGGTGGGTGTCCACCGCCTCGCGGGCGATGAACAGCCGCATGATCTCGCTCGAGCCCTCGAAGATCAGGTTGATGCGGAAGTCGCGCATCATCCGCTCGACCGGGTCGGGCCGCTCCCCGCGAAGACGGAGGCTGTCGGCGGTCTCGTAGCCGCGGCCGCCCTTGATCTGCAGGGTGTCGTCCACGATCCGCCAGCCCAGCTCGGTGTTCCACATCTTGGCGATGGCCGCCTCGAGGCGGATGTCGCGGTCGCCCGCGTCGGCCATCAGGCTGGCCAGGTCGCTCACCGCCTCCATCGCGAAGGTCTCCGCGGCCATCCGCCCCAGCTTCTGGGCGATCGCGTCATGCTTGCCCACCGGCTGGCCCCACTGCACCCGCTCGTTGGACCACTTCCGCACGATCTCGAGGCACCGCTTGGCCCCCGCCACGCAGCTGGCGGGCAGGGTGAGCCGGCCGGTGTTGAGCGTCACCAGCGCGAGCTTGAGGCCCTTGCCCTCGCCCCAGATCACGTTCTCCACCGGGACCTTCACATTGGTGAACCGGATCACGCCGTTCTCGATGGCCTTGAGCCCCATGAAGCGGAGCCGGTGCACCACCTCCACGCCGGGCCAGTCCCGCTCCACGATGAACGCCGTGATCTTCTTGCCGGTGGTGCGGGCCATCACCACGTAGAGCTCCGCCACCGTGCCGTTGGTGCACCAGAGCTTCTCGCCGTTCAGGATGTAGTGCGTGCCGTCGGCGGACAGCTCGGCGTGCGTGGCCAGCCCTGCGGGGTCGGAGCCGACATTCGCCTCGGTCAGGGCGAAGGCGGAGATGGCACCCTTGGCCAGGCGGGGCAGGTACTTCTTCTTCTGCTCCGGGGTGCCGAACAGCTTGAGCGGCGTCGGGACGCCGATCGACTGCGCGGCCGAGAGCAGCGCGGTCATGCTGCCGTCCTGGCTGGTGACCAGGCCGATCGCCTTGGTGTACATGAGCTGGGAGAGGCCGAGCCCGCCGTACTCCGTCGGGATCTTGATGCCGAAGGCGCCGAGGTCCTTGAGCCCCTGCACCACGTCGGCCGGGATCTGGCCCTCGCGGTCGATCCGGTCGCTGTCCACCTTCTCGCGCATGAAGCGCTCCAGCCGTTCCATGAACGGCCGCGCGCGCTCCACCTCGGCGGGATCGGGCTCCGGGAAGGGATGGATCAGCTCCACCCGGAGGTTGCCCTCGAACAGCTCGCGCACGAAGCTCGGCTGTTCCCAGTGCTGCTCCCGCGCCGCCTCGGCCACTTCCCGCGCTTCCTTCTCGGTCGCGAGCGGGGTGGCCGGGCGGGTGGTACCGGGTTCCGGGGTCAGGACGTTCGTCATGGGATCAATCCTCTGGAGGCCGGTCGCTAGTATCGGCTGCGGTACCAGGGAGGGTGAACCGGGCCGGGTTCGCCCTCCGATGGCTCATTCGTCCTGCATCTGCGGTGCCGCCACCCCGCCCACCCGCCCACGGAGGCCCTGCACCACGAGGTTCACCACGTGCTGCCGCCGTTCCTCGAGGAACGCCGGGTCCCGCGCGTCGATGCCCAGCGCCCGCAGCACCGTGGGCGCATGCACCACATGAAACCAGGACAGCGATAGCATGCTGATGAGCAGCTGCCGGGCGTCGGCGTGCTCCGCGGGCTCGAAGGCGAGCTCCGACATGATGGCCCCCAGCGCCTCCTGCGCCGCCTCGAGGTGCGGGGGCAGCGTGGCGATCTGCCGTCCGCCGTCGAGCGCCTCACGCTCCAGCAGCCGGACGAACGCCGGGTTGGCCAGGATGAAGTCGAAGTACTCCCCGACGACGCCCGCCAGCACCACCTCGGGCGGCTCATTGCTGGCCAGCGCCCGCTCCCGGCCGCTCCGCACCGCCTGCCGCACCCGCTCCAGGCAGCGCTCGAGCACGGCCCGGTACAGTTGTTCCTTGCCGCCGAAGAAGTAGCCCGGCGTCCCCCGAGATACACCCGCCGCGGCCCCCACGTCGGTGAGGCTGGTCGCGTCATACCCGCGGTCGGCGAACAGCTCCTCGGCGGCGTCGAGGATGGCTTCGCGGGAACGGGCGGCGTTGCGCTCTTTGTCGGGCGAGCGGTCCATTCTCCAACCTATCATGAGGTAGACGGAGAACTTGCTTGTTGTTCAGCAAGCTATGGTTCTGTACCGAGGCGCGCAAGCGCACGAAGGGGGCAGTCGCGCCGACCGGGCGCCGCCCCCAGCCGGTCAGAAGCCTTCTGCCGACAGCTATCGCGTTGTTACCAAATCGATTAGCGCTCGAGTCAGGGTCATGCCTCGAGCGCACCGCTCCCCGGCGGCCAGCCAGTGCTCCCTACCGGCTGCCCGCGGGCACCGGCACCGGCTCCGGTGCGGGGACCACCGGTGTGCTGGCCACTTTGGGCGCGGTCGGGGTGGTGTTGGGCACCACCTTCCGGAACAACGGCCGGAACTCCGACCAGCGCTCGATGAGCATCCGGGCCCGGGCGCTCCCGGTCTTCTCCTGGTGTTCGTGAATCAGGATCAGCAATTCCGCCGCGTCCTGGTCGGTGCAGCTGTCCACCCGGACCATGTCCATGTTCACCCGGCTCGGGAAGCCGCCGGTCTCGTCGAGCACAAACGCCACGCCATTCGACATGCCCGCCCCGAAGTTCCGCCCCACCGGGCCGAGCACCACCACCAGCCCGCCGGTCATGTACTCGCAGCAGTGGTTGCCCGCGCCCTCGATGACCGCCGTGGCGCCCGAGTTGCGGACCGCGAAGCGGCTGGCGGCCTGGCCGGCGGCGAACAGCCGCCCGCCGGTGGCGCCGTAGAGGCAGGTATTCCCCACGATGGTGTTCTCGTGGGTGGCCTGCGCGTAGGCCGCCTGCCGGAAGGGCCGGATGCTGATCTCCCCGCCGGAGAGCCCCTTGCCCACGTAGTCGTTGGCCTCGCCCTCGAGGTCGAGGGACATCCCCTTGATGGCGAAGGCGCCGAAGCTCTGGCCCGCGCTGCCGCGGAACCGCAGCTGCGCCGAACCGGCGGGGAGGCCGGCGTCGCCATGGCGGGCCGCGATGCGTCCCGCCACCCGGGCGCCGACCGCGAGGTGGTGGTTCTTGATGTCGTAAAAGCCGGAGAAGGGGAGTCCCTGCTCCAGGTGGCTGCCGCATTCCTCGAGGATTTCATCGTCGAGGTACACCACGCCCGGGCGGTCGTTGCGTTCCAGGGTCCGGTGGGACGCGGTACCCGCCGCCGGCAGCGCCCGCGCCATGAGCATCGAGAGGTCGAGCATCTGGGCCCGGGGCGTGTCGGGCCGCTCGATGCGGGTCAGCAGGTCGGCCCGGCCGATGATCTCGTCCAGCGTCCGCGCGCCCAGGCTCGCGAGGATCTCCCGGACCTGCTCGGCCACGAAGCTGAAGAACGTGACCACCTGGTCGGGGGTGCCCTTGAACTTGGCGCGGAGGTCGGCGCGCTGGGTGGCGATGCCGGTGGGGCAGGTGTTGAGGTGGCACTGCCGGGCCATGGCGCAGCCGATCGCCACCAGCGGGGCAGTCCCGAACCCGAAGGTCTCGGCGCCAAGCAGCGCGGCGAGCACCACGTCCCGGCCGCTCTTGAACCCGCCATCGGTGCGCACCTCGATCCGGTGCCGCAGGCCGCTGGCCACGAGCATGGCCTGCGCCTCCGCGAGCCCCAGCTCCCACGGGCTGCCGGCGTGCTTGATGGACGAAAGCGGGGACGCCCCGGTGCCGCCGCTGTGGCCGGCGATCAGCACGTAGTCGGCATAGGCCTTGGCCACGCCGGCCGCCACGGTGCCGACACCCGACTCGGCCACCAGCTTCACCCCGACCCGCGCCCGCGGGTTCACCGTCTTGAGGTCGAGGATGAGCTGGGCCAGGTCCTCGATGCTGTAGATGTCGTGGTGGGGTGGCGGGGAGATGAGCGGGATCCCCGGCACCGAGTGCCGCAGCCGGGCGATCAGCTCGGTCACCTTGTGGCCGGGCAGCTGGCCGCCCTCGCCCGGCTTGGCGCCCTGGACCACCTTGATCTCGAGCTCCTCGGCGCGGATCAGGTACTCGGTGGTCACCCCGAAGCGTCCCGAGGCCACCTGCTTGATCCGGTTGTCCACCCGGTCCCCGTTGGGCAGCGGGGTGTAGTTGAACGGGTCCTCGCCACCCTCGCCGGAGTTGGAGCGGGCGCCGATCCGGTTCATCCCGATCGAGAGGGTGGCGTGCGCCTCCGGCGACAGCGCGCCGAGCGACATGGCCGACGAGATGAACCGGCGCATGATCCTCTCGACCGGTTCCACCTCGGCGAGCGGCACCGGGGTGCCGCGGCGGAAGTCGAGCAGGTCGCGCGGATTGCAGGGGCGGCGCTCCTCCACCCGCGTGACGTACTCCCGGAACTTCGCGTAGCCCGCGGCGTGATCGGTGGCCTCCGCCTTCACCGCCTTCTGCAGGGCCACCACCACCGGCGGGGCCCACCCATGCTCCTCGCCATCCTTGCGGAAGCGGATGCGGCCGTAGTCGGGCACCGCGGGAGGATCGCCGGCGGCCGGACCGTACGCCGCGCGGTGCCGGGTGAGCACATCCTCGGCGAGCTCCTCGAATCCGATCCCGCCGATGAGCGAGTCCGTACCGCGGAAGCAGCGCTCCACCACGTCGCGCCCCAGGCCCAGGCACTCGAAGATCTGCGCGCCGTTGTACGAGGGCAGGACCGAGATGCCCATCTTCGACATGATCTTGAGCAGGCCCTTCTCCGCCGCGGCGCGGAAGCGGCGCCGCGCCTCCTCGGGCTCCGGCCGCTCCGCCACGTCGTACCGGCTGGCGCGCCGCGCCGCGCCACTCGGCCGGGCCGCGGGCGATGGCTCGCCCCCCTCCTCAGGGGCCGGCGGGGTCGCGAAGAGGGCGCTGACCGACTGCAGCGCCAGCCACGGGTAGACCACCTCGCAGCCGTAACCGATCAATGTGGCGAAGTGGTGGATATCCCACGCGTCGCCGGTCTCGGCCACGATGCCGAGCCGCATGCGGAGCCCGCTGTCCATGAGGTGGCGGCGCACGGCGCCGACGGCGAGCAGCATCGGGACCGGGGCGAACTCGCGGTCGGCGGCACGGTCGCTCAGCACCAGCAGGCGGGCGCCGTTGCGCGCGGCGTGGTCGGCCTCGGCGCAGAGCCGGTCGAGCGCGGCGCGGAGCCCCTCAGGGCCCGCGGCGGCGGGCCAGACCGTGCTCAACGTCACGCAGGAGAAGCCTGGCGTGTTGCGCAGCGCCGCCATCTCCTCGTCAAGCACCACCGGGTGGTCCACCCGGAGCACCCGGGCGAGGGCGGGATGCTCGACGAGAAAGCTCCCGTGCTTGCCCATGTGCACCCGGAGCGACATCACCACCGACTCCCGCAGCGGATCGATCGGCGGGTTGGTGACCTGGGCGAAGCGCTGCCGGATGTAGCTGTACGCCCCGATGGGGGTGTGGGCGAGCGGCGGGATCGGGGCGTCATCCCCCATGCTCCAGACCGGGTCGAGGCCGGCACCGCCCATCGCCTCCAGCACGAACCGCAGGTCCTCATTGCCGTAGCCGAAGGCGGTCTCCTGCGCCGCCAGCGCCCGCGCCTCGAGGGGCGTGAAGCGATGCTGCGGGTCGGCCTCGAGGACCTGCATGTTGTCGCGGCACCACTGCCCGTATGGCTGGCGCGAGGCCACCCGCCGCTTCACGTCCATGTTGCGCAGGACGGTCCCGTGCGTCAGGTCCACCGCGATGAACTCGCAGGGCCCGAGCCGGCCGCTCTCGACGACGTCACGCGGGTCGAGGTCCACCAGCCCCACCTCGGACCCCGCCACCACCAGCTGGTCGCGGGTCACCTTGTAGCGGCAGGGGCGGAGGCCGTTGCGGTCGGTCGCGGCCCCCGCGATCACGCCATCGGTGAAGGCCAGCGCGGCGGGCCCGTCCCACGGCTCCGTGAGGTGGGCGTGGAAGCGATAAAAATCACGGATGGCCGGTTCCACGTCGGGATACCGCTCCCAGGCCTGCGGCACCAGCATCATGATGGTGTGCAGCGGGTCGCGGCCGGAGCGCACCAGCAGCTCCATGGTGTTGTCGAACCCCGCCGAGTCGCTGCCGCCGGGCGCGATCACCGGCTTGAGCCGCTCGATGTCGTGGCCCCAGATCGGGCTGGCCAGGTCGGCTTCGCGGGCGGCCATCGCGTTCTGGTTGCCCCACAGCGTGTTGATCTCCCCGTTGTGGGCGATCATCCGGAAGGGCTGCGCCAAGGGCCAGCTCGGCAGGGTGTTGGTCGAGTACCGCTGGTGGAAGAGCGCCACCGCGCTCTCGTATTCGGGATAGCGGAGGTCGGGGAAGAACACGGGGAGCTGGGCCCCGGTCAGCAGCGCCTTGTAGACGATGGTGCGGCAGGAGAGCGAACAGACGAAGAACGGCGCGAAGCCCGCCGCCTCCGCCTCGCGCTCCATGTCCCGGCGGGCCAGGTAGAGTGCCCGCTCCCAGGCGTCGTCGTCCTGGGCGGTGAGGGGCCGGCCCACGAACACCTGCCGGATGGCGGGACAGCTGGCCCGCGCCAGCGGGCCGAGGGCCGCCGGCTCGACGGGCACCTCCCGCCAGCCGAGGCAGGGGATCCCGTTCCGCTCCAGCACCTTCTCGACCAGCCGGAGCGACCGGGTGAGCGGCTCGTGATCGGGAGGGAGGAAGAAGGCGCCCACGCCGAAGGGCTGCCCCGGCTTGAGGCGCAGGCCGAGGCGGTAGGCCTCGCGGTGGAACAGCCGCTGCGGGATCTGGGTCAGGATGCCGGCGCCGTCCCCCGAGTTGTCAGTCGAGGCCGCGCCGCGGTGCGCCACCCGGGCCACCGCCTGGAGCGCCATGCGGACGATCTCGTGGGAGCGTTCCCCGGTGGCGCGGGCCACGAAGCCGACGCCGCAGGCGTCGTGCTCGCGGCGGGATTCGCCGGTGTCGGTCCGGCGATGGGCGGGGTGGGGGGGCGTGGGCATCGCGACTCCTCGGGCAGACACGAAAAAGCCCGCTCCATCTGGGAGCGGGCCGGGCAGCGTCGGGCTGGGGTCAGCCAATCACCGTCCGGGACCGCTCCCATTCGGGAGGGCCGGGGTAATAAGGACGGCGGCGGCGGGGCGGTTGCGGCGCATATGCATAAAAATACACCCTCGTGGGGCCGGGTCAAGTCCGTCCACGGCCGGATGGGAGGGGGCGCCCCTGTCTTGACAGGGCCGGGGCCCATCCGTAGACTGTATGATCCATGCCGGCGCATAAAGTTGCCCCGGCCGCGGAACCCGTCCGACACAGGATCGTGATGCTCTCGTCGCTGCCGCTTGCGCTCGTCCTTATTAGCCTCGTGCTCGTCCTTCTGGGACTCGAGTACGGGGACCGCGGCGCATACGGGCGAGAGCAGTAACGGCGAGCAGGACGACGCCCCCCCATGCCGCGGACCCCAACGGTCCGCGGTTTTTGTTTTCTGCCACGGCAGAATGACTGGAGATCCGGTATGGCCAGGGAAGTGATCATCTTCGACACCACGCTCCGCGATGGCGAGCAGGCGCCCGGCAACACCATGACCCCGGAGGAGAAGCTCCGGCTTGCCCGGCAGCTCGACGCGCTCGGCGTGGACGTCATGGAGGCCGGCTTTCCGGCCGCGAGCGAGGGCGACTTCCGGAGCGTGCGCGAGATCGCGCAGGAGATCCGGCGCCCGGTGATCGCCGCGCTGGCCCGCTGCCACGACAAGGACATCGAGCTCGCCGCCGAGGCGATCCAGGGCGCGGCCCGGGGGCGGCTGCACATCTTCCTCTCGACCTCCGACCTGCACCTGGAGCACAAGCTCCGCATGAGCCGGGAGGACGCGCTGGAGCTGGCCCGGCGCTCGATCCGTCAGGCCCGGCGCCACACGGACGATGTGGAGTTCTCGGCCGAGGATGCCAGCCGGACCGACCTCGACTACCTGTGCCGCGTGGTGGAGATGGCCATCGCCGAGGGGGCGACCACCATCAACCTCCCCGACACCGTGGGCTACGCCATGCCGGAGGAGTACGCCGCGATGTTCCGCGCCGTGCGCGAGCGGGTGCCCGGCGCCGACCGGGTGATCTTCAGCGCGCACTGCCACGACGACCTCGGGTTGGCGGTGGCCAATTCGCTCGCGGCGGTCGAGGCCGGGGTGGGGCAGGTGGAGTGCACCATCAATGGCATCGGCGAGCGGGCCGGGAACGCGGCGCTGGAGGAGATCGTCATGGCCAGCCGGGTGCGGCCGCAGCTGGCCCGCTTCACCACCCGGATCAAGTCCGAGGAGATCTACCGCACCAGCCAGCTGCTGTCGTACCTCACCGGCAGCTTCCCCCAGCCCAACAAGGCCATCGTGGGCCGCAACGCCTTTGCGCACGAGGCGGGCATCCACCAGCACGGCGTGCTGCAGCACGGGCTCACCTACGAGATCATCCGGCCCGAGTCGGTCGGCATCCCGCGCTCCACCCTGGTGCTCGGCAAGCACTCCGGGCGGCATGCGCTGGAGCGGCGCTACAAGGAACTCGGCTACGACCTGGCGGAGGCGAAGCTGGCGGAGCTGTACAAGGAGTTCACCACCCTGGCCGACCGCAAGCGGGAGATCCTCGACGAGGACCTGCTGGCGTTGCTGCACGAGAGCTTCCACGACGCCCCCGAGGAGTACCACCTCACCCACCTGCGGATCGTCTGCGGGAGCGGCGCGGCCGACGCGGACGTCAAGATGACCGGCCCGTGGGCCGGCGAACGCGCCGCCCGGGCCCGGGGCGACGGCCCGATCGCCGCGGCCTTTGCCGCGATCAGCGAGATCCTGGAACGGCCGGTGGAGGTGAGCAACCTCTCGCTCCGCTCGGTGACGCCGGGCCGCGATTCGGTGGGGCAG
This sequence comes from Gemmatimonadota bacterium, assembly GCA_016713785.1. Classification (NCBI taxonomy): domain Bacteria; kingdom Pseudomonadati; phylum Gemmatimonadota; species Gemmatimonadota bacterium. The sequence goes on from JADJOM010000003.1 coordinate 102,397, forward strand.
GTGTTCCTGCAGTGCCGCATCGGGGGCAAGTCGCTCTCGGGGCAGGGGGCCTCGACCGACATCGTGGAGGCCAGCGCCCGGGCGCTGGTCCATGCGCTCAACAAGGAGCGCCACGCCGAGCGGCTGGAGGCCACCGCGTACAACGCCACCCAGCACTGGGGCGTATGAGCGAGGTCCTCTCCGGCGCCCAGGTCCTCTGCCGGCTGCTCGAGGAGCAGCGGGTGGAGGTGCTGTTCGGGTATCCCGGCGGCGCGATCATGCCCTTCTACCACGCGCTGCCGGAGACGCCGGGGCTGCGGCACATCCTGGTCCGGCACGAGCAGGCCGCGGCCCACGCCGCCGACGGGTACGCCCGGGCGTCGGGGCGGCCGGGGGTCTGCGTGGCCACCTCGGGCCCCGGGGCCACCAACCTGGTCACCGGCATCGCCACCGCGCAGATGGACAGCTCCCCCGTGGTGGCGATCACGGGCCAGGTGCCGCGCGGCATGATCGGGCGCGACGCCTTCCAGGAAACCGACGTGGTCGGCATCACCCTGCCGATCACCAAGCACTCGGTAGTGGTCGACGACATCACCGAGCTGGCCGAGAAGGTCCGGGAGGCCTTCGCCGTGGCAACGGAGGGTCGGCCGGGCCCGGTGCTGATCGACATCCCGAAGGACGTGCAGAACCAGAAGATGGAATGGGCGGGCAGCGGGCCGGGCCGCCGCGGCGGCGCCCCGGCGGATCCCCCGCCCGGGCGCCGGCCCCCCGAGGGCTTCGCCGAGGCGGTGCGGTTGCTCAACGAGGCCCGGCGGCCGCTGCTCATGGTGGGGCACGGGGTGGTCCTGGCCGGCGCCTACGCCGAGGTCCGGGCCCTGGCGGAGAAGACCGGAATCCCGGTCGTCACGACCTTGCTCGGCATCAGCGCCTTCCCGGAATCGCACCCGCTGCACCTGGGCATGCCGGGGATGCATGGCGAGGTCCACGTCAACCGCGCCATCCAGCAGGCCGACGTGATCCTCGCCATCGGGCTGCGGTTCGACGACCGGGTGACCGGCAACACCGCGGGCTTCGCGCCGCAGGCGCGGATCATCCACCTCGACCTCGACCGCACCGAGATCGGCAAGAACATCCCGGTGGCGGTGGGCCTGGTGGGCGACGCGCGCCAGCTGACGGCTCGCCTGGTGGAGCAGGTGGCGCCCCGGTCGTGCGAGGAATGGCGGGCCGAGATCCGGGCGATGGCCCGCGCCCGGCAGGAGGCCTTCCGGGGCGAGATGGCGCCGGAGACCATCCTCGCCGGCATCCGCGAGGCGAGCGGGGCGGGGACCACGATCGTGAGCGACGTGGGCCAGCACCAGATGTGGGTGGCCAAGCTGTTCGGCTACGAGGAACGCAACAGCCACATCACCTCGGGCGGGCTCGGCACGATGGGCTTCGCGGTGCCCGCGGCGATGGGGGTGCACTTCGCCCGCCCCGACCGGCCGGTCTGGGCCATCAGCGGCGACGGCGGCTTCCAGATGAACATGCAGGAGATGGCCACGATGGTGCAGGAGGGGGTGCCGGTGAAGATGGCCATCTTCAACAACGGCTACCTCGGGATGGTGCGGCAGTGGCAGCAGTTCTTCCATGGCCGCCGCTACTCCGCCACGCCGATCTGGAGCCCCGACTACGTGAAGCTGGCGGAGGCCTACGGCATCGCCGGCTACCGGGTGGAGCGGGCCGGGCAGGTGGAGGAGGCGGTGGCGCGCGCCATCCGCGAGCCGGGGCCCGCCCTGGTGGAGTTCCTGATCGAGCAGGAGGCCAACGTGTTCCCGATGATCCCGCCGGGCGGCTCGCTGTCCGAGCCCATCGAGTCGGCGCCCGCCGCCGCTCCGGCCACTTGAGCGCCCCGGTGCCGACCTGGGTGGTGACGGTCCTGATGGAGGACGACCTGCTGGCCCTCAACCGGGCCGTGGGCATCGTCCGGCGCCGCAACCTGGCGCTGGGGGGCGTCACCTGGGGGCCGACGGGCCGGACCGGCACCAGTCGGCTGGTGGTCGTGGTGACTGGCGAGGCCGCCGCCACCGAGCGGATGGCCAACCACTTCCGGAAGCTCACCGAGGTGCGCGGCGTGACCGTGCACCCCGAGGGCGAATGCACCGCGCGGGAGCACGCGCTGGCCCGGGTGCGGGTGGCGCCGGTGCACCTCTCGGCGCTGCTCGACACGGTGGCGCTGTACGACGCGCGGGTGGTCGAGGAGAGCGCCCACGACCTGGTGGTCGAGGCCACCGGCGCCCCGCCCTTCATGGTGTCGTTCCTGCGGGCCCTCGAGCCCTTCGGCCTGGTCGACCTGGTCCGCGGGAGCGCGCTGTCGCTGCCGCCCCGGCCGGCTCCCGAGCCCGCGGCGGCGGTGCCCGCCGGCGGCGCCGCGGCGCCGCGCGTGCCCAGCGCGATCCCCGCCTGAGTCCGTTCCCGATGTCCATCACCCCGTGTTTGGAGCCACGATGACTTCCCAGAGCGACCGTTCCGCCACGAGCCCGCGGATCTACTACGACCAGGACGCGGACCTCCGGCGCCTCGCGGGCCGCACGATTGCGATCATCGGCTATGGCAGCCAGGGCCACGCGCACGCCCTCAACCTCCGCGACAGCGGCGCCACGGTGGTCGTGGGGCTGCGGCCCGGGGGCGGCTCCTGGCGCAAGGCGGAGGCCGCGGGCCTCCGGGTGCTGCCGGTGGCCGAGGCCGCCCGGGCCGCCGACGTGATCATGATGCTGGTGCCCGACCAGGATGGCCGGACGATCTATGACGAGTCGGTGGGTCCCAACCTGACCCGGGGCAAGACGCTGATGTTCGCCCACGGCTTCAACGTGCACTTCCAGGAGATCCTGCCCCCGGCCGAAGTGGACGTGAGCATGATCGCGCCGAAATCGCCGGGCCACCTGGTGCGGAGCGAGTACGAGGGCGGCCGCGGCGTGCCGGGGCTGGTGGCGGTGCACCAGGACGCGAGCGGGCAGGCGCTGGCCAACGCGCTGGCCTACGGCGCCGGCATCGGCTGTGCCCGGGCCGGCATCATCGAGACCAGCTTCCGCGAGGAGACCGAGACCGACCTCTTCGGCGAGCAGGCGGTGCTCTGCGGCGGCGTGTCGGCCCTGATCAAGGCGGGCTTCGAGACCCTCACCGAGGCGGGGTACCGCCCCGAGATGGCGTACTTCGAGTGCCTGCACGAGCTCAAGCTGATCGTCGACCTGATCAACCGGGGCGGCCTCAAGTTCATGCGCTACTCGATCAGCGACACCGCCGAGTTCGGCGACTACACCCGCGGGCCGCGGATCATCACCGACGCCACCAAGGCGGAGATGCGGAAGATCCTCGCCGAGGTGCAGAGCGGGCAGTTCGCGCGGGAGTGGCTGGCCGAGCACCGCGGGGGCGGGAAGAACTTCGCCCGGATGCGCCAGGCCGACCTGACGCACCCGATCGAGGTGGTGGGGGCGCAGCTCCGGGCCATGATGCCGTGGTCCGAGGAGGGGAAGGCGGCGCAGGCCGCCGCGCGGCCCCGCAGCCCGGCCCCCGCGGCCGTCTGAGTCATGTCCGGTCGCACCCTCTTCGACAAGGTCTGGGAGGCCCACGTCGTCCAGCCACTGGGCGACGGGGGCCCGGCGCTGCTGTACGTGGACCTGCACCTCATCCACGAGGTCACCACCCCGCAGGCCTTCGAGGGGCTGCGGCTGGCGGGCCGCCGGGTGCGGCGGCCCGACCTCACCCTCGCCACCGTGGACCACAACGTCCCCACCGGCGACCGGAGCCTCCCGATCGCCGATGCGGTCGCGCGCCGCCAGGTCGACCTCCTGCTGCAGAACGCGCGGGACTACGGCATCGAGCTCCACGACCTCGCGTCGCCGGGCCAGGGCATCGTGCACGTGATCGGCCCGGAACTCGGCGCCACCCAGCCGGGGATGACCATCGTCTGCGGCGACTCGCATACCTCCACCCACGGCGCCTTCGGCGCGCTGGCCTTCGGCATCGGCACGAGCGAGGTGGAGCACGTGCTCGCCACCCAGACCGTGCTCTTCCAGAAGCCGCGCACGCTGGAGGCGCACTTCACCGGGGTGCCGGCGCCGGGGGTCGGGGCCAAGGACCTGGTGCTGGCGCTCATCGGGCGGATCGGCACCGCCGGGGCCACGGGCCACGTGATCGAGTACACCGGGCCGGCCATCCGGGCGCTCTCCATGGAAGGGCGCATGACGGTGTGCAACATGTCGATCGAAGCCGGGGCGCGGGCCGGCATGATCGCCCCGGACGAGACCACCTTTGCCTACCTGATGGGACGGCCCAAGGTCCCCGCGGGCCGGGCCTGGACCGCCGCCGTGGATCGCTGGAGCCTGCTGGTGAGCGACCCGGGCGCCCGCTACGACCGCCGGGTGGTGATCGACGTGAGTGCGCTGGCGCCGCAGGTCACCTGGGGCACCAGCCCGGGGATGGTAACCGGCATCGACGGCACGGTGCCCGACCCGGACGCCTGCGCCAGCGCCGCCGACCGGGAGGCGCTGTCCCGGGCGCTGGCCTACATGGGGCTCACGCCGGGGCAGGCGCTCGAGGGGACGCCGGTGGACCGGGTGTTCATCGGCAGCTGCACCAACGCGCGCATCGACGACCTCCGCGAGGCCGCGCGGGTGGTGCGCGGGCGCCGCGTGGCGGCGGGGGTGCGGGCGATGGTGGTCCCCGGCTCCATGGCGGTGAAGGCCCAGGCGGAGCGGGAGGGCCTGGAGCAGGTCTTCCTGACCGCCGGCTTCGAGTGGCGCAACGCCGGCTGCTCGATGTGCCTGGGCATGAACCCGGACATCCTCGCGCCCGGGGAGCGCTGCGCCTCGACCTCCAACCGGAACTTCGAGGGGCGGCAGGGCAAGGGTGGCCGCACCCACCTGGTGAGCCCCGCGATGGCCGCCGCCGCCGCGGTCACCGGACACCTCACCGACGTCCGCCGCCTGGCGTTCGCCGATGAAGCGATGCTGGTGGGCTGAGCCATGACCCCGTTCACCGTCCATACCGGTGTCACCGCGGCGCTGCCGCGGGTGAACGTCGACACCGACCAGATCATCCCCAAGCAGTTCCTGAAGCGGGTGGAGCGGACCGGTTTCGGGCCGGCGCTGTTCCACGACTGGCGCTACCGCGCCGATGGCAGCCCCGATCCCGCTTTCGAGCTCAACCTGCCGCGGGCGGCGGGGGCCACCGTCCTGATCGCGGGGCCCAACTTCGGCTGCGGTTCCTCCCGCGAGCACGCCCCCTGGGCCCTCGGGGAGTACGGCTTCCGCGCCATCCTCAGCGAGTCGTTCGCGGACATCTTCTACGCCAACTGCTGCCAGAACGGGATCCTGCCGGTGCGCCTGGCCCCGGAGGAGATGGCGGAGCTGTTCCGGCGTCACGGCGCCGCGACCGGGGCCTACACGGTCACCGTGGACCTGGAGCGGAACGAGGTGCGGGACCCGGCGGGCTTCCACGCGGGGTTCACCATGGATGCGTACCGGCGGGACTCGCTGCTGACCGGGCTCGACGAGATCGGGCGGACGCTGCTGCTCGAACCGGCGATCGCGGCATTCGAGCGACGCCGGGCCTCCCTGCTCGCGCGGTTCGGCGCATGAGCACGCACGCGATCGCCATCCTGCCGGGCGACGGCATCGGCCCCGAGGTGGTGGCGGCGGGCCTCGCGGTGCTGCACGCCGCCGCCGACCGCTTCGGCCTCACGATCCGCGCCACCGAGTACCCGATGGGTGCGGCGGCGGTGGCCGCCCACGGGGATCCCTTTCCGGCGGTCACCCGCGACGGCATCCGGCATGCCGAGGCGGTGTTGCTCGGCGCGGTGGGCGACCCCTCGCTCGACGCGGCGCCCCGGCACCTCAAGCCCGAAACCGGGCTCCTGGCGCTGCGCGCCGCGCTCGGGGTCTATGCCAACCTGCGGCCGGTCGCGGCGCACCCCGCGCTCGCCCACGCCTCGCCGCTGCGGCCCGAGCGCCTCGCGGGCACCGACCTGCTGATCGTCCGGGAACTGACCGGTGGACTGTACTACGGCGAGCCCCGCGGCAACGACGGCCAGGTGGCGGTCAACACCCTGCGCTACACCCGGCCGGAGATCGAGCGGGTGGCGCGGATCGCCTTCGAGGCAGCCCGCGGCCGGCGGAAGCGGCTGCTCTCGGTGGACAAGGCGAACGTGCTGGAGACGTCGCAGCTGTGGCGGGCGGTGGTGACCGGCATGGCCGCCGCGTATCCGGACGTGGCGGTGGAGCACATCTACGTGGATTACGCCGCCATGCGGCTGGTCACCGACCCGTCGAGCCTCGACGTGGTGCTCACCGAGAACATGTTCGGCGACATCCTGAGCGATGAGGCGGCGGTCCTGGCCGGGTCGCTCGGCCTGCTGCCCTCCGCCTCACTCGGCGCCGGCGCTGGCCTCTACGAGCCGATCCACGGGTCGGCGCCCCCGCTCGCGGGGAAGGACGTCGCCAACCCGATCGGGACCATCGGCAGCGTCGCGATGCTGCTCCGCTACAGCCTCGGGCATCCCGCCGCCGCCGACGCGATCGACGAGGCGGTGGCCCATGCGCTCGGGACGGGTGCGCGCACCCGCGACATCGCCCGCGACGGGGATGCGGTCATCGGGACCCGGGAGATGGCGGCGCGGATCGTTGGTCGGATCCGGCAGCGGACCCCGGCGGGATCGGCAGGCACAGCGTGAACTTGAGCATCTGGTCCGGGAACCGGGCCAGGTCGGCGTCGCTCAGGGCCGGCACACGGTCGGAGATCCGCGCGCGCAAGGCCGCGTCGTAGGGGCGCTGCAGCGCCACCAGGCAGTCGGGGCAGAAGGCGCCCTCGACCTCGCCGAAGAGGTGACAGATCACCGTCTGACCGTCCCGGGTGATGGCCTCCCCGGTGTGACAACGCTGGCACAGCATGCGGGCCTCCGTGGTGTTGGATTCCCTGTGGGACGGGGAATACAACGAGACGGGGGCCCGGTAGTTTCGCGATGTCAGCCGGCGCCGGGCGCCGTGGCGCCGGCCGGCAGGTCCTCGCCGTACTTCCGCCGGTGCGCGTCCCGGGCGCCGTCGCGCCAGCGGTCGCGGTGGATGCGGCTCGAGAAGCTTCCCAGCACGTCCGCGATGCGTTCGACGTCCTGGTCGGTCCACTCCGCGATCTGGCGGTAGCTGGTCACCCCGTGCCGGTTGAGCAACCGCGCAATCACCGGGCCGATGCCTGGGATCAGCTTGAGGTCGTCCCGGGCCTCGAGGTGCCCGGCGCGTGGCCGCGCCGCGTGAGCCGCCAGCTCGGCCGGCCGCGCGAGGCGCTCCCGCAACCGCTGGATTTCCAGGCCGAGATCGCGGGCCGCCGCCTGGCGCTGGCGCTCGGAGTCGGCCAGCTCCCGCTCGAGCTCCCGGATCCGCATGGCCAGCGGCTCGAGCTCCGCCAGCCGGGACTGCAGCCGGCCGCGGGCGGCGGCTTCCTCGCCCGCCCGCGCCGCGTGTCGCGCCGTGGACTCACGCAGCGCCGCCTCGGCGTCGGCCCAGTGGCGCCGGAGCACCCGCTCCAGCTCGCGGCTCTCGGCCAGCTGCGCGCGCAGGCGGGTGGTCTCCTCCTGCGCCTCCCCCAGCCGCGCCTCGACGGCGGTCACCTGCGTGGTCTCCGCGGACCGGAGCGCCCACTCGGCGGCTTGCCGATCGAGGGCCCCCTGGAGGAGCTGTTCACGATTGCGTGCTTCCTCGAGGCCGGCCACGGCCGCCGCCCGCTCGCGCTCCAGCGCGGCCATCCGGGTCTCGACGGCCCGGAGGGCGTCCTCCCGGAGCTGCACGGCGCGACGCAGGTCATCGGCCAGTCGGGTGCATTCCTGAAGCGAGGTGTGGGAGTCGGCGAGCGCGAGGCTGGTCCCGGCCAAGGTGCGCTCGAGCTCCGCCAGCGCCGTCGTCAGCCGCGCCTTCTCGCTCCGGAGGGTGTCGCGGGCCTCCTGCGCCTCCCGTTCCATCCCCTTCGTGGTCTCGGCCAGTTCCCGCTCCCGCAGCCGCGCGCGGGCGAGGTCGTGCTCGAGGCGGGCGCAGCACTCCTCCGACCGCACCTGCTGCCGGCGCTCGGAACGCCGCGCCCGGGCGGCGCGGGTCACCCAGCCGAGCAGGCCGCCGCAGGCGAGCAGGGCCGGCAGGAGCCCGAGACGCACCCATGGCTGCAGCGCACTTCCCTGCGACTCGATCACCTGTCGCGCTCCGCATCGGTTCGGGTCGGATCACCGGACTGCGACCGGGCGAAGGCAACTTCAGTACCACGACGCACCCGCCATCGGCGCGGCGTAAGTACAAGGCGGATCCCTCACACGCCCCACTTCATCGACGTGCCGGTCCGGTTCCGGGACCGGGTTTCCGGAATCGGGATACCAGCAGGTCCTGTCCCCGAATGACACCGGGGGCGGCGCCGCAGCGCCGCCCCCGGTCTTTCGCTCACGTGGCTGGCCGGACTTCAGGGCCCGTCGGTCACCGCCCCGAAGCAGGCGGACGAGACCTGCCGGGCGTACTTGGCCAGGACGCCGCGGGTGTAGCGGGCGGCCGGTGGCCGCCAGGCGGCGCGGCGGCGGGCGATCTCGGCCTCCGGCACCTCCAGCTGGAGGAGGCGGCGGGCGGCGTCGATGGTGATGCGGTCGCCCTCCTGGACGAGGGCGATGGTTCCGCCGGCGGCCGCCTCGGGAGCGACGTGCCCCACGACCATCCCGTACGTTCCGCCGGAAAACCGCCCGTCGGTGATGAGGCCGACGGAGTCGCCGAGTCCGGCACCGATGATGGCGGCGGTGGGCGAGAGCATCTCCCGCATGCCCGGTCCTCCGCGGGGACCCTCGTACCGGATGACCAGCACGTCTCCCGGGCGGATCCGGCCGCCGAGGATCGCGCCCAGGCAGTCTTCCTCCGACTCGAAGACGCGGGCCGGACCCGTCATGCTGGGCTGCTTGACGCCGGTGATCTTGGCCACGCTGCCCTCCTCCGCGAGGTTCCCGCGCAGGACGGCGAGGTGCCCCTGCGCATACATCGGCCGGTCCCAGGGGCGGAGGACGTCCTGCCCCTCCGGGGGGGCCTCGGGAACGTCCCGCAGCACCTCGGCGATGGTCTGGCCGCTGATCGTCAGGCAGTCGCCGTGCAGCAGCCCATGCGCCAGGAGCATCTTCATCACCTGGGGGATGCCACCCACGCGGTGCAGGTCGGTCATGACATAGCGGCCCGAGGGCTTGAGGTCGCAGAGGACCGGCACCCGGGCCCGGATGGCCTCGAAGTCGTCGAGGGCGAGCGGCACGTGCGCGGCATGCGCGATCGCGAGCAGGTGGAGGACCGCGTTGGTGGAGCCGCCGGTGGCCATGACCACGGTGATGGCGTTCTCGAAGGCGGCCCGGGTGAGGATCTGCCGCGGCGTGCGTCCGGCGCGGATGGCCTCCACCAGGACCGCGCCGGAGCGCGCCGCGCTCTCGGCCTTCTCGGCATCCTCCGCCGCCATCGTCGACGAGCCGGGAAGGCTCAGGCCCATCGCCTCGATGACGGACGACATGGTGTTGGCGGTATACATGCCGCCGCAGCTGCCGGCTCCGGGGCAGGCGTGGCACTCCACGGCGTGCAGCCGCTCGGCATCGATCCGGCCGGCGCTGAACTGGCCCACCGCCTCGAAGGCGCTGACGATCGTCAGGTCCTCGCCCTCGAGGTGCCCCGGCTTGATGGTGCCGCCGTAGACGAAGATCGCCGGGATGCCCAGGCGCGCGATGGCGATCATCGCCCCCGGCATGTTCTTGTCGCACCCGCCGACCGCGAGCACGCCGTCCATGCTCTCGGCATTCACGGCGGTCTCGATGGAGTCGGCGATCACCTCGCGCGAAACCAGGGAGTACTTCATCCCCTGGGTGCCCATCGAGATGCCATCGCTCACGGTGATGACGCCGAAGAGCTGGGGCATGGCCCCCGCGTCGCGGATGGCGGCCTCCGCGCGGCGCGCCAGCAGGTCCAGCCCGGCGTTGCAGGGGGTGATGGTGCTGTAGCCGTTGGCGACGCCGACGATGGGCTTCTCGAAGTCGCCCTCGGTGAACCCGACGGCGCGCAGCATGGCGCGGTTGGGGGCGCGCTGGACGCCCTGCGTGACGGCGCGGCTGCGGAGGTTGTGCGGCATGGCGGGAACGGGGGTCGGGGAAGGCGTGGCGCGGACCGACGGAATCTAATGGCGCCCGGCGGGGGCCGCAGCCGGGGTCGCCCCAACGACACAGGGGGCCGGAGCCCCCTGTTTCTGCCTGCGGGACGGGTGGCGGGCGCCTATTTGACGCCGGCCAGCGTCTCCTGGAGCGCCGCCCGCTGCACCTCGTCCGCGGTGACCGGGGTGAGTGCGGCATTGTCGGCCTCGCCGGTACGAATGCGGATGACGCGCTCGATCGGCTGGACGAAGATCTTGCCGTCCCCGACCTCGCCGGTGCGCGCGGCCGACAGGATGGCCTTGATGCAGGGCTCGACGAACGGCTCGGAACAGGCCATCTCGACCTTGACCTTCTCCCGGAACTCGAGGATGACCTGGGCGCCGCGGTAGGTCTCGACCAGCTCGCGTTCGCCGCCGTGGCCGCTGACGCGGGAAATGGTGACGCCGGTGATCCCGGCCCGGAACAGGGCCGCCTTCACCTCCGGCAGCTTCTCGGGCCGGATGACCGTGGTGATGAGCTTCATGGTCCGCTCCTGCGTGGAAGAAGGGTGAGGGGGGACTGCCCGCCGCCTGCCGCCTGCCATCGCTCCTCGAGATCCCTGGCCAGTCCGCGCCCCGGGGTGGGGGCGGCAGGAACGCCGCGAATGGATGACCGGCAACCGATGACGGGCAGACCCCCTTTCTTTTCGAGACTCAGGCCGCGGCCTTGCTGGCCTTGGTGGTGGCGTGGGCCGAGGCCGACGCGAGCACCACCGCGGACGAGATGTCCTGCGTGTCGGGGTAGGCCAGCGCCCCCACCTCCGGGATGTCGAGACCCAGTTCCTCGGCATCGGCCGAGACGCGGTGGCCGCCGACGATGAGCCCAATGACCTGCCAGCAGACGAAGGCCAGCGCGCCGACCACGACGATGTTGGTCACGATCCCGATCGACTGCGCCGCCAGCTGGCTGGCATCGCCGTAGAAGAGCCCGCGCACGCCGCCCGCCACGCCGTTCCAGCCCTCGCCATAGGTGCCGTCGGCAAAGAGGCCGAGGGCAAACACGCCCCAGAGCCCATTGACGCCATGCACCGCGATGGCGCCCACCGGGTCGTCGATCCGGAGCGTGCGTTCAACGAAGTACACCGCCCAGCAGACCAGCACCCCCGCGATGCCACCGATCAGCACGGCCACCGGCGCGGTCACGAAGGCACAGGGGGCAGTGATCGCCACCAGGCCAGCCAGCACGCCGTTCGCCAGCATCGAGGGGTCCGGCTTCCCGAACCGCGTCCACATGTAGATCATCGCCGTGATGCTACCCGCCGCCCCAGCCAGCATCGTATTGGTGGCCACGACCCCGATGCGCAGGTCGGTGCCGGCAAGGGTGCTGCCGGCGTTGAAGCCGAACCAGCCAAAGCAGAGCACGAAGGTGCCGAAGATCGCCATCGGGATGTTGTGCCCGGGGATCGCGTTGACCTGCCCGTTGGGGCCGTACTTGCCGCGCCGCGCACCCAGCAGCTTGCCGGTGACCAGGCCGATCACGCCGCCGGTGAGGTGCACCACCGAGGAGCCCGCGAAGTCGACGTGGCCGTGCCCGAGGCCGGCGTTGCTCCCGAGCTGCGACAGCCATCCGCCACCCCAGACCCAGTTGGCGTACAGCGGATAGATCAGGCCCCCGATGGCCAGGCTCAGCCCGAGGAACGAGGTGAACTTCCACCGCTCGGCGAGCACGCCGGTGGGAATGGTCGCGGTGGTGTCCATGAAGACCATCTGGAACAGGAAGTAGGCGAAGACCGGCGCGGTGTAGTTGATGCCGGTCAGGAAGAACCCCGACAGGCCCATCAGGTTCCAGGTATGGCCCCCGAGCGAGATGCTCAGGGCCTTGGTGAGCGTGGCGGTCTCGGCCGTCTGCCCCAGGGGCAGGATGGGACCAAGGCCGCCGGCCTGGATCGCGAACCCGCAGGCCCAGTAGGCCATCATCGCCACGCCGTACACCATGAAGTTCATGGTGGCGGTGTGGGCCGCGTTCTTGGCACGGGTGAAGCCGGTCTCGACCATCGCGAAGCCGAGCTGCATCAGCATCACCAGGAAGCCCGCCACCAGCGTCCACACGAAGTTGACCGCGACCCCACTGGCGACCGCCGCGGTATTCGCCGCCTGCGCGACGGAATCGGCGGTGGAGGCCACCGCGGTGACTGCCGGGGCAGCCAGCGCGGCGGCCGAATCGACTGGCGCGGCCTGGGCGGCCAGGGCCGCCGGCGCGGCCAGGACGGCCAGCACAAGGAGGAGTCGGGATCGTGACATCGCAGGGTCCGGGTTCAGGGTGGCATCCTCCCGGTCCGGCAGACCGGGAGCCTCGTGCGGTCCCACCAGAGGGACCGGAATCGCCGTGGGCTGGTGGCTACCCGGGTGAAACTAGCCGAGTACTGCATAAGTGTCAAGTGGCACGTGCAGAATATGCAAGAAATTGCCGACAAGTTGCAGCAAAGCGACTGATAGAGCGTGGAAATGATCATGAAAAATGAAAAAGCCGCACGAAATTCCGCGCGGCATGCAATCTCGTCATTTCAGTGGATTCTCAGGTCACAACCCTCAACACCCGCCCCGCCAACGACTTGCTATACCCCCTCGTCCCGCAGCCCCTCTTCGTTCCGATCCCAGTGGTACTCCATGTAACTCGCGGTCTCCTCGGCCAGCTCCGACCCCAGCAGCCGCTCCACGACGTGCAACGACATGTCCAGACCGGCCGAGACCCCGGCCGAACTGATCACCCGCCCAGTGTCGAGGAAGCGCTCCCCCTCCCGGACCACCGCCAGGGGGGCGACGTCCCGGAGCAGCCCCACGGCTGCATGGTGGGTCGCGGTCTCCAGGCCATCGAGCAACCCCGCCTTGCCGAGCAGCAGGGAGCCCGTGCACACGGACAGGACCAGTTCCGCCTGCGCCGCGGCCTGGCGGATCCACGCGATCAGCGCCGCGTTGCCCACCTCGCGTCGGGTGCCGAGCCCGCCCGGCACGAGCAGGATCTCGGCGGCGGGCGCATCGGCGAGGGTGTGATGGGGCAGCAGTGTCAGGCCCCCACGCAGGTGGACCGGGCCGGGGCGTTCCGCGACCAGCACGACGCGGAACGGCTCGAGCCCGTGGCGGCGGCCGGCCACCGAGAAGACCTCGAAGGGGCCGGCCACATCCAGGACCTCGGCATCGTCGAAGACGAGGAGGGACACCGTGCGAGTGGGAGCCATGGCGGTGGGGTTGGGGTGCAGCAAAGGTAGGGCAGGATGGGGATTCGGGTAACCGGGTGCGGACGGCCCGGGGGCTCGGACGTGACGCCGGTCCCCTACTCCCCTCCCCCCGCCTTCCCTAGATTCGTCCCATGGCCGAGGCCCCCTGTCCGACCTGCAAGACCCCCGTCCCGTCCGCCGCCCTGTACTGCCCGAACTGCGGCAGCCGCACGGGCAGCGGCGACTCCAAGGTCGAACCGCAGCCCGCGCTGGACGTTCCCACGCTGCTCGCGCTGGCGCTCGGCACCAAGTACGAGGTGCGCCGGATGCTCGGCGAGGGGGGCTTCGCGCAGGTCTACGAGGTGTTCGACACCGACCTGCAGCGGCGCCTGGCGGTCAAGGTGCTCAAGCCGGACATCGCGTGGTCGGCGGGCATGCTGGAGCGCTTCCGGCAGGAGTGCCGGTCCATCGCGCGGCTCTCCCATCCGAACATCCTGGCCATCCACTTCGTGGGCGAGGGGCAGGGGCTGGTCTACTACGCCATGCCCTTCGTGGAAGGCGAGGCCCTGGCCAGCCTGCTCCGGCGCGGCGGGGCCCTGACGCCCGAGCGGGCCCTCGGCATCCTGCGCCCCCTCCTCGACGCGCTCTCCCATGCCCACGGGCAGGGGCTGATCCACCGCGACATCAAGCCCGACAACATCATGCTCGAAGCCAGCACCGGGCGGCCGCTGCTGGTGGACTTCGGGATCGCCAAGCGCCTCGATGGCGAGGGGCATCGCACCCAGACCGGCTTCGTGGTGGGCACGCCGCAGTACATGAGCCCCGAGCAGGCGCTCGGCCAGGGCGACGTCGACGCGCGTTCCGACCTCTACGCGGTGGGCGCGGTGCTCTACCAGATGGTGACCGGCGCCCCGCCGTTCGAGGGGGACACCAGCCAGGAGATCGTGGGCAAGCACCTGAGCGAGCCGGCCCCCATCGCCAGCGCCAAGAACGCCCGCATTCCGGGGTGGCTCTCGGACGTGATCGTCCGCTGCCTGGCCAAGCGGCCGGCCGAGCGGTACCAGTCCGCCGCGATGCTGCTCGAGGCGGTGGAGGCGGGCCGCCTTTCGGGTCCGCAGGAGGGGGTGAGCGCTGAGCGGGTTGCCCGGAAGCTGCAGGAGGATGCCACCGCGATCATGCCGAGCGCGGAGCAGCGCCGCGCCACGCCGCCGCCGGTCCGGCCGTCCCGGAGCGTCTCCGGCGCCGGGGTGGTCCGCGAGGCGCCGGCCGCGCCCCCCGCGGCGACGGGCGGCCGGCGCTGGCCGCTGCTCCTCCTGGTGCTGCTGCTGGGCGGCGGGGCGGGGGGGTGGTTCCTGCTCACCCGGAACGCGACGCTGGTCGTCGAGAACCGGCTGGTCGACCCGATCAAGGTGACGGTGGGGAGCGAGACCCGCGAGGTGACGCCGGGAGCGAGCATCGAGCTGACGGTGCGGACCGGGCAGCCGCTGGTGGCGCAGTGGTTCCTGGTGCGGCCGGTGGGTCCGGACGGCCAGCCGCTCGGCATGGAACTGCAGGGCAGTGTCACCCGGCCCGAGCCCAAGGGCCGGCTGCTCTACACCGTGGACGCGGCGGACACCGAGACCCCCGCCTTCGCGCCGCTCATCACCAACGCCACCACCACTCCCCTCAGCCTGGTGGTGAACGCGGGCACCGTGAACGCGCAGCCGTGCCGCTGCAGCGTGCCGCCGGGCGCCACCCGCGCCCATATCGGCTACTACCCGCTCTACCTCAACAGCGCGGTCGAGGCCAACGGGCCTGGGGGCCAGCCCGCCCGGTTCCGGGATCTTGGCAAGGCCGTGGACCGGACCGACGGCACCGTGGGGCTGCGGTTCGAGGCGAAGGACTTCCTCCCTTGATCACTGCGGGATGACCACCGTGCCGCTCCGGAGCAGGAGCGGCAGGTGGCAGGCGGCGTTGTTCCCCACCCGGCAGGCCTTCCCGTACAGCGCGATCGCCCGGTCCTCGTCCCGCGGCACGCCGCGTCCCTCCTCGTACTGCTTCCCCAGGCGGACGCAGCTGTTCGCCTCGTTCCGGTCACAGCCCAGCTGGTAGAAGGCCGCGGAGCGCGCCGGGTCGGTGAAGGTGCCGACCCCGCGCTCGAAGCGGTCGCCCAGGCGGAGGCAGGCACGGGCAAAGCCGAGCCGGCAGGCCTGCTCGGCCAGCTGGTCGGCCTGCCCCTGGTTCGCGATCATCCCGCGCCCCTCCTCCGCCGCGCGCGAGGCCTCATCGCAGCCGGCGGCGTCGCCGTCATTGCAGGCGCGCCGGAACAGCGCCAGCGCGCGGCCGGGGTCGCTGTTGAGGTAGAGCCCGCCGGTCAGCCAGCGGCCGAGCAGGGTGCAGCCGGCGGGGGTACGGAGGTCGCAGGCGTAGAGGGCCAGCCGCTCGGCGCGTGCGGCGTCGGCGCGGGTGCCGATCCCGCCCATGAGCAGCTCGGCCAGTCGGACGCACTCGGGACCTACCGCGGCGTTGCAGCCGGCGGTGCGGGCGGCCACCTCGTCGGCCTGTGCCGCCAGGGGCGCCGCGCCGAGCAGCAGCACGAGCCCGAGGGCGCGCCTCACGATTCCCCCTTGGGGCCGGGACCGCGACGCCCACGGAGCGCCAGCGTCCGCGCCGGTGTCACCGCATCGAATCCGAACCGCTCCCGCACCTTGTCCACGGCCTGGGTCAGCTCGCGGAGCCGGGTGCGCTCGGGCGACTCGAACAGGTCCGCCGGGGTGGCTTCCGTGAGGTTGGTGGCGGCGAGCCCGATCAGGCGGATGCCCTGCCGCCGCCGGCGGGCCTCCTCGAAGGCCGGCAGGAACAGCGCCCGCGCCGGGGCGAGCAGCTCGGCATCGAGGTCGGTGGGTTGCGGCAGCGTGCGCCGGCGGGTGACGGTGTGGAAGTCGCCGTGGCGGAGCTTGAGCGTCACGGTCCGGGCCACCAGCCCGGATTCCCGGAGGTCGGCCCCGACCAGCCCCGCGAACCGCACCAGCAGCCCATCGAGGTGGTCGGGGTCGGTGGCGTCGCGGGCCAGGGTGGTCTCGCGGCTGACCGATCGCGCCGGGCGCCCGGCGTGCAGCGCGGCGGTGCCGTGGCCATGGGCCCGCCACTTGAGCTCGCGGGCGTAGTCGCCCACCAGGCGCGCCAGGTCGGGTTCGGACAGCGCCTGCACCTGGGCCACCTGGGTGAGCCCCAGCTGCCGCAGCCGTTCCCCGGTCCGCGGCCCGATGCCGGGCAGGGCGCGCAGTTCGAGGCCGGCCACGAAGCCCTCCTCCCAGCCGGCGCGGACCTCGCAGATGCCGCGCGGCTTGGCGTAGTCGGAGGCGAGCTTGGCGACCATGCGGTTGGGCCCGATGCCGATGCTCGAGTCGAGCCCGGTCTCTGCGCTGACCTCGGCGCGGAGGCGCTCCGCCACGGGCATCAGGGACACCGGGTAGAGCGCCTCGGTGCCGGTGAAGTCGAGGTACCCCTCATCCAGGGAGGCCATGGCCACCACCGGCGAATGCCGGCCGAGCACTGTGCGCACCGCCCGCGAGGCCTCGCGGTAGTGGGCGAAGCTCCCTTGGAAGAAGGTGGCGCCGGGGCAGAGCCGCGCCGCCTGGGCGATGGGCATGCCGGAGCGGACGCCGAACCGGCGCGCCCCGTACGACGCCGACTGCACCACGCCGCGCGACTCGCGCCGGCCGCCGACCACCAGCAGGTCGACGTCGCGCAGTTCGGGGTGGCGCTGGCGGCAGACCTCGACGAAGAAGGCATCGAGGTCCACGTGCATGATGCGTGGGGGCACCGGGCGGCTCCAGGGCGGGGACACGAGCGAGGTCCCACCAGCCCGGAATCTAGCCGGACGGCCGGCCGTCCTCCCTGTCCGCGGCCGACTGGCCCCCCGCCACGGGGTCGCTTACCGTTCAGCCACCTGTCCCACGACTGTCCGGAGCCGATCCCATGACGCCAAGCAAGGGCCTGCAGCAGGCCATGAACGACCAGATCCGCAAGGAATTCGAGTCCGCCTACATCTATCTCTCCATGGCCGCGTGGATGGAGGACCAGAACCTCCCCGGCTTTGCCGCCTGGCTGCGGCTGCAGGCCCGCGAGGAGAGCACCCACGCGATGAAGATCTTCGACCACCTGATCGACCGGGGGTGCCGGGTGGAGTTGCAGCCGCTCGCCGGGCCGCCCACCGACTTCAAGTCGTCGCTGCACATCTTCCAGGAAGTGAAGAAGCACGAGGAGAAGGTCACCAAGAGCATCAACGACCTCTACGGCTTGGCCCTGGACGACCGGGACTACGCCAGCCAGGTCTTCATCCAGTGGTTCATCACCGAGCAGGTCGAGGAAGAGAAGAACTCGAGCCAGGTGCTGGAGAGCGTGCGCCGGGTGGGCGACAACCAGGCGGCGCTGGTGATGCTCGACCGCGAGCTGGGCTCGCGGACCTCGGCGGACGAGGACGGCGAGGAGTGACCGTTCGGCTCGCCTTTCTCGGCCTCGGGGCGATCGGGCGCCCCATGGCCGGTCACCTCGCCCGCCAGTTCGCCCTCACGGTCTGGAACCGCACCCCGTCACGCGCCGCCGTGTTCGCGGCGGCGCATGCCGGGGTCCGGGTGGCCGCCACCCCGCGGGAGGCCGTGACCGGGGCGGCGATCGTCGTCACCTGCCTCCCCACCAGTCACGAGGTGCTGGGGCTGCTCGACGGCCCGGACGGCCTGCTGGCCGGCCTGGAACGCGACGCCCTGTTCCTGGACTGCACCTCCGGCGACCCGGAGAACTCGGTCCGCATCGCCGCCCGCCTGGCGGCGCGCGGCATCGCCTTCGCCGACTGCCCGGTCAGCGGTGGCACCAACGGCGCCGAGGCCGCGGCGCTCACCGTGATGGTGGGCGGGGACCCGGCGACCTTCGAGCGGGCCCGTCCGGTGCTGGCCTGCTTCGGCAAGCGGATCGAGCACCTGGGCCCGGTCGGCTCGGGGCACGCCATGAAGGCCATCAACAACGCCCTGCTGGCGGTGAATATCCTCGCCTTCGGCGAGGGCTTCAGTGCCCTCGCGCGCGCCGGCGTGCCCGCCCGGAGGGCGGTCGAGGTGCTCAACGCCTCGTCGGGCCGGTCGTTCGTGACGGAAGGACTGGTGCCGGACCGGGTGCTGACCGGCGCCTGGCCCAACACCTTCCGGCTGGCGCTGCTGGAGAAGGACGTGCGGATCGCGGTCGGGTTCCTGGAGGCCCAGGGGATCCGCTCCCCGCTGCTCCACCTGGCCGGCGAGCTCATGGCCCGCTGCCGGGCCACGCTGGGCGAGGACGCGGACTACCTGGAGGCCATCCGGCTTCAGGAACGGGAGTCCGGCGTCGAGATCAGGGGCTGATGACCGACTGGGCCTCGACCTGCCGCATTGCCGCCCGGGTGACGCTGGCCGAAGGCCTCGTCATCCAGGGCGAAGTGCACCTGCAGCCCCGGGTGGCCTGGCGGGATGGCCCGGAGACGCCGGTGGAGATGCTCAACCGGCCCGACGCCTTCTTCCCGATGGCCCTGCCGCACGCGGAGATCGTCTTCGTGGCCAAGGAGCAGGTGGCCGCGCTGTTCTACGGCGAGGCGGCGGCCCCGGACGATCCGGAGCGAGCCACGGTGGCCCGGATGATCCCGCTCGAGGTGATGATGGTCGGCGGCATCGAGCTCCGTGGCATCGCCGCGAGCGAACTGCCCCCCACGCGCGCCCGGGCCCTGGACTTCCTCAACGCGCCCGAGCGGTTTTTCGCCCTGCACACCGATGACGGCATCGTCTGCCTCAACCGCCGGTTCGTCCGCGCGGTTCGCCCCCTCGCCTGAACCCACGACGCCCCTTGGCCCGCATCGATCGCTTCCTCCAGGCCATGTTCGACCGCCGCGCCCAGGGCCTGGTCCTGGCGCCCGGCAAGCCTGCCGCGCTGCTCACCGACACCGGTCCCCAGTCCGCGACCCGTGACCCACTGACGCCGGCCCAGTACCTCCCGCTGCTCCGCGAGGTGGCCGGGCTCTCCGACCAGGCCCGGCTCGACGGCGCCACGCCGATCGAATTCCGCTACGCCTCGCCGGCCGGGCTGGTCACCATCGAGGTCATCCCCGAGCCGGACGGACCGCGGGTCCTGGTCCGCCCGGACGTCGCGACCGCGCCGGCCGCGGCCATGCCACCCGCGCCGCCCGTGGCTCCTGCGATGACGGCCCAGGTCGAGAACAGCCGCGCCCGCATGGAGCAGCTGCTGCGCCTCACCGTGGAGCTTGGCGCCTCCGACCTGCACCTGCGGGTCGGGGAGCAGCCCATCCTCCGCCGCGACGGCGAGCTGGTCCGGCAGGAAGGCGCGGCGCTCGAGGCCGAGCTGCTCGACGCCATGCTGGTGAGCCTCATGCCCCCCCGGGACCAGACCCAGTTCCGGGAGACCGGCGACGCCGACTGGGCCTTCGAGCTTCCGGGGACCCGCTTCCGCTGCAACGCGGCCCAGGAGCGGCGCGGCCCGATGGGCGTCTTCCGGGTGATTCCGGGGACGATCCTCTCGGCGGAGGCCCTGGGCCTGGCGCCGGAGATCCAGCGGCTCTGCCAGCTGAGCAAGGGCCTGGTGCTGGTGACGGGTCCCACCGGCTCGGGCAAGTCCACCACGCTGGCGGCCATGATCGACCTGGTGAACCGGAGCCGCACCGACCACATCCTCACCATCGAGGATCCGATCGAGTTCGTGCACCCGCCGAAGAAGTGCGTGGTGACCCAGCGGCAGGTGGGGATGCATAGCCAGTCCTTCAAGGCGGCGCTCCGGGCGGCGCTGCGCGAGGACCCGGACGTGATCATGGTGGGCGAGATGCGCGACCTCGAGACCGTCTCCATCGCCATCGAGACCGCCGAGACGGGGCACCTCGTCTTCGGGACCCTGCACACCACCACGGCGGCCTCGACCATCGACCGGATCATCGACCAGTTCCCGGTGGACCGGCAGTCCCAGGTCCGGGTGATGCTCGCCGAGTCGCTCAAGGGCGTCATCGCCCAGGTGCTGTGCCGCAAGGTGGGTGGCGGGCGGGTGGCGGCCAAGGAGGTGCTGCTCTCGATCCCGGCGGTCTCCAACCTGATCCGCGAGGGGAAGACGTTCCAGATCCCGTCGATCATGCAGACCAACCGCAAGGCCGGGATGGTCACCCTCAACGACGCCCTGCTCGAGCTGGTGGAGCAGAAGGTGGTCGAGGCGAGGGACGCCTACGTGAAGGCGGTAGAGAAGAGCGCCTTTGCCGCCGCGCTCAAGGCCCGACGCTTCGATACGTCGTTCCTGGCGGACTCTTGAACCCGGGGACGTCCCTCCCCTAGATTGCGTCTGTCGCTGGTCCGCTCCCCCTGGTGGACCGACGCGAGCCTCCGGCCCTCCGGGGGCTCCCATCGGGAGCGTGCATGTCTACGGCATCAGCCGACATCTCCACCGCCTCGCCGCTGCTCCCGTCCGTTCCATCCCCATCTGATGGTCTTGGTGTGCTGCTCGACCTCGCCCTCGAGGCGACCGCGGCCACCGGTGCCGCCCTCTTCCTGCCCGAGGGCGACGAGCTGCGCGTGATGACCGCGCGTGGCGCCAACGCGCCCGCCCCGGACCTCGTGCTGCCTCTCGAGGGCAGCGTGGCGGGGGAGGCGTGGTACCGGGGACGCTTGGTGATCGGCGCCGAGCCCCCGCCGCGCGGCCGCCAGGTGGCGCTGTGGCAGGACGACCGGACCATCGACGTCATGGCCGTGCCGGTGCTGGTGGCGGACCGCCCCGTGGCGGCGTTCGTCCTCTATCACCGCCACCTCGGCCACTTCCGCCGCGGCGACGCCACCACCCTGAGCCGGCTCGCCGTGCTGGCCGGTGGCCTGTGGGGCGGGGGCGCCGGGCTCCAGCCCGTGGCCGATGGCCGCGCCCGCCAGGAGATCCGGGCCGCCGCCCGGGCCGCGCTCATCGGCTCCGCGCGCCTGTCGGAGGAGGAAGCCGCGGGCGAGCTGGTCCGGACCGCCGCCGCGCTCTTCGACGGCGCCGCGGTCCGGCTCTCCACCCTCGAGGGGGAGGAGCTGGTCTGCCAGGCGTGCGCCGGGCGGCTCTCGGGCGACATCGGCCGCCGCCGGCCCCGCAGCTTCGGGATCGAGGGGATGGCCCTCGAGGCCATCGACGGCGTCCTGGCCAGCGAGTGGACCCCCGAAGGTGGGGGCAGCGGGGGCTGGATGCGGTCGGTGCTCGCCGTCCCGCTCCGCCGGGTGGACCAGGTGCTTGGCGTCCTTACGCTCGCCCACGCCGAGCCGGGGCATTTCCAGGAGGTGGATCGGGAGAGCCTGCTTCGCTTCGCGATCCACGCCACCGCCACCCTGAGCGAGATCCGCCTCTCCCTCACCGGCGAGCGGCAGCTGACCGACGGTCGCGCCGCCAGCCAGGTGGCCGCGGCCCTCGCCACCGCGGAGGACACGCCGGCGCTCCGGCGGACCATCGTCCGGGAGGCGGCCCGCGCCCTGGCGGCGGATGGCGCCGAGCTGCTCGAGGTGGTGCAGCAGCACCTGGCGCTCACCGCCGCCGACGGCGATCACGTGGCGCTGGAGACCCCGCCGCTCAGCGGCGGGCGCCTGCGCTGCGGCCACGAGTTCCCCCCGCACGAGGTGGCGCACCGCTGCAGCCTGCCCGCGGGCCAGGGTCACCTCCTGGTCACCCGCCTGGGCCAGGTCACCGGCTGCGCCGGCATGCTGATGCTGCTGCGCCGCGGGGCCGCCTTCACCGCCCTCGACCAGGAACTGCTGCACCGCGTGGCGGAGATCGCCGAGCTGGCGCTGCTCTCGCGGCTCTCGAACGTCCGCGTGAGCCAGTACGCCGACCGCATCCGGTCGGTCGCGGAGGTGTCGGCCAGCCTGCACCAGTCGCTGCGGCCCGGCGACGCCATGCTCCAGGCCGCGGAGATGCTCCGGCGCGCGCTCGGGATCGGCACCGTGCGGGTGGCCCAGGTCGACGAGGTGTGGCAGGAGATCCGCTTCCCCGTCGACCGGCGGGGCGAGGAGATCCGGGATGGCGGGATGCGTCCCCTGGCGCGGGGGCTGCTGGAAGAGGTCTGGCGCACCGGGCACACCTTCTATTACCCGGCGAACGCGCTCGAGGAACTCGCCGCGCGGGGACTCTCCGTGGACACCCGGCCGCGCTGCCTGGCCGCCGTGCCGCTCCGGACCCGGGGCACCATCACGGGCGTCATCACCATTGAGGAAGAGGACCGCGACCACGCCTTCGAGGCCGAGGATGTCCGCATCCTCGAGATCGTGGCGCAGCAGCTCGGGGTCACCCTCGAGAACCTCGACAGCCTGGAGGAGGAACGCCGGCAGCGCATCACCGCCGAGTGGCTGCGGCAGATGGCCCGCGCCGCCACCGACGAGGAGGCCCGGCCGGGCCGGGTCCTCGAACTGGCCGCCGACGCCGCGTTCCAGGGCATCAGCGGGGTCGCCGCGCTGGTGAGCAGCCTCGCCGGCGACGCCACCCGCGTGGTGGTGGCAAGCCGCGGGCCGCTCACGCCGGGGCTGGCCGACCCCCTCCCGCTGGCCGGGTCGGTGGATGGCTGGATGCGGGAGGAGCAGGGGGCGGTGTTCATCTCGGCCAACCTGTCGCAGGACCCGCGGCTCGCCGCGGAGGCGCAGGCCGCCGCCGGCGCGGTGGCGCTGGCCGCGGTGCCCATCTGGTGCGAGGGCCGGCTCATCGCGGTGCTCCAGCTGGCGCGGCCGGCCGGGGCCGCCTTTGCCGTCGCCGAGGTGGAGCGCCTGGCGCAGATCGCGGACCACGCCGGGGCGGGCTACCAGACCGCCGCCGCCGGCCAGGCGCTCCGCAAGTCGGAGGAGCGCTACCGGCGCCTCTTCTCGGCGGCCACCGACGCCATCTTCACGCTGGACCGGGCCGGCACCATCCTCTCGTTCAACCAGTCGGCCGAGCGGCTGTGGAACGTCCGCAGCCGCGCGGCGGTCGGCCGGCCGTGGGACGAGGTGCTCGCCTTCGAGGACCTGACCACCGTCGGGGAGCAGTTCCGTCGCACCCTCGCGGGGGAATCGAGCGTCTTCGAGACCGCGGTGCGCCGTCCCAGCGGGGAGCGTGGCGTGGTGGCGATCACCGTCTCACCCCTGGTCGAGGAGGGCCAGGTCACCACGGTCCTCGGCATCGTCCGCGACGTGACCGACCAGCGCCGGGTGCAGGCGCAGCT
Source organism: Gemmatimonadota bacterium (assembly GCA_016713785.1). Classification (NCBI taxonomy): domain Bacteria; kingdom Pseudomonadati; phylum Gemmatimonadota; species Gemmatimonadota bacterium. The sequence continues at coordinate 125,938 of JADJOM010000003.1, forward strand.
GCTCCAGGCGGAGAAGATGTCGGCCATCGGCCAGCTGGTGGGCGGCATGGCGCACGAGATCAACAACCCGCTCGCCAGCATCCTGGTGAACATGGAGCTGCTGGTGGGTGAGGCGAAGGACCCCGCCCAGCTGGAGTCGCTGCAGGCCATCAAGGTCGAGGCGGATCGCGCCGCCCAGATCGTCCGCAACCTCCTGACCTACGTCCGCGGACAGGGCTCCGAGCGGGCGGTGGTGGACCTCCGGGAGGCGGTGCGCGGTGCCCTCGCGCTCCGGCGCAACCAGCTGCTGAGCCAGCAGATCGAGGTGAGCGCCGAGCTCCCGGAGGAGGCCGTGCTGGTCTGGGGCAACACCATCAACCTCCAGCAGGTGCTGATGAACCTGCTGGTGAATGCGGAACAGGCCATCCGCGGCAGCCGGGGTCGCGGCCACGTCTGGGTGCGGCTGGCCGCCAGGGAGCAGCTCGCCACCATCACGGTGGACGACGACGGGCCGGGCATCCCGGCGGAGTTCATCAGCCGGATCTTCGACCCGTTCTATACCACCAAGCCGGAGGGGGAGGGGACCGGCCTCGGCCTCTCCGTGAGCGCCGGGATCATCGCTGACCACAACGGCAAGATCGCCGCCTCCGAACGGACCGGCGGTGGGGCCCGGTTCCTGGTGGAGCTGCCCCTCTCCCAGGCGCGGCCCGCGGTGGCGGCGGTGCAGGACCGGCCGCGTCCGCCCCTCCCGGCCGCCCCCGCCGGGGCCCGCCGGGGCCGGATCCTGCTGGTGGACGACGAGCCCGACATCCGGCGCAGCATCTCCAAGTTCCTGACCCGCACCGGCTGGCAGGTGGACCTCGCCGACTCCGGCGAGGAGGGGCTCCGCCTGCTCGAGGAGGGGGAGTACGATGTGGTGCTGTGCGACCTCCGCATGCCGGGGATGAGCGGGCATGAGTTCTATCGCCACCTGCAGGCCGATGAGGCGCCCGCGGTGCAGCGCCTGATCTTCATGACCGGTGACGTGCTCTCCCCCGAGGCCTCGCGCTTCCTGGCCGAGGCCCGGCGGCCGGTGCTCTCCAAGCCCTTCGCCCTGCGGGACCTGATGGAAGTCCTGGCCCTCGTGGTCCCGGGGTAGGGCGGGTCGGCGAGGCGGTAACCCCTTCGTCCGGCCCGGCCGCCACGGTACTTTCGGGGCCATGACCCCCGCTCCCATCCTCGTCCTGGTCGCGCCGCAGGACATCGTCAACATCGGCAGCGCCGTGCGCATCGCCAAGAACTTCGGCCTGGGCCAGGTCCGCCTGGTGCAGCCCGAGATCTTCGACGCCTGGCGCATCGAGGGCATCGCCCACAACACCGCCGACCTGATCGAGCGGATCACCATCCACGAGACCCTGGCCGAGGCGACGGCCGACTGCGTCTGGACGCTCGGGCTCACCGCCCGGGACCGCACCGCCAAGCGCACCGTCTACCGGCCGGGTCCCGGCGCCGCGGAGCTGGTGGCGCGGGCCACCACTGGACCGGTGGCCTTCGTGGCCGGCCGCGAGGACAAGGGGCTGTCGAACGAGGAACTTGACGCCTGCACCGCGCTGGTGACCATTCCCACCAACCCGGAGTACAAGTCGCTCAACCTGGCCCAGGCCGTGGCCATCATGTGTTATGAGACCTGGCTGGCCCGGGGTGGGGAGCGCCGGCCGATCAAGCCGCCCCGCAAGCCGGCCGAGCCGGCCCCCATGGCCCTGCAGGAGCGGCTGTTCGCCGACTGGCGCCGCGCGCTGTGGGCCATCGAGTTCTTCAAGACCCGGCAGCCGGATCACGTCCTGCGCTCGTGGCGGGAGATCCTCTACCGCGCCGAGCTGGACGGCCGCGAGGCCTCGCTGGTCCGGGCCATGGGTATCGAGATCGTCCGATTCCTGGTCCGGAACGGCCTGCCGCTGCCCCCGGAGGCGGAGGGGGTCGGGACCCCTCCCCCGGACGAGGGGGCGGGCCCGGCCGACGAGACGAACGCGGAATAAGCCACCGCTTGGAGTCGGCCCCCTCCCCATTTAGTTTTCGGCGCACTTCTTCCCAACACTTCCCGGAGCCTGACCCGTGGGGCGATCCGCCGCGTACTGGGCCACCAACCTGTACCCCAACCCCCGTCAGGAACCCAAGCCAGCGGCGCCGTACAAGGACCTGCCCGCGCCCGCGGCGGCACGGTTCCGCCGGCTGCGCGAGGGCCTGCTCAAGCTGCCGGGCGTAGCCGAGCACGTGAAGTACATGGGCACCTCCTGGCACTGGACCTGGGAATACGCCGTCGGCCACCGGAAGCTCTGCTGGGTGCACGTGATGCAGAACGGGCCGGCCCTGACGTTCACCATCGCGGACTCGGAGGAATCGAAGGCGCTGGCGGTCCCGCGGCTCCCGGCCGCGATCGGCAGCGCCATCCGCGGCGCGCAGCGCACCGGACCGGTACGCTGGTGTGCGCTGGAGGTGGGCGACCAGAAGGCTGCCGATGCTTTTCTGAGCTTCGTCCGGCGGAAGCTGGCGTGGGTCGTGGCGGAGACGCCGGGATCCGGCCGGCGGTCCCTGGCCAGCTGACGGATAGCGGAATAGTTCACTCGGAATAGGTGTTGTTCGAGGTTTGGCCGCGCCGAACCTCGTGACTATACTTGTCGCGGCAATCGTTGGTCCCCCAACGCGTTGCCGTCTCGTGAAAGAATTCACAATAGCGCGGAACCCCCGTTTCCCGCCGGCCTCCTTCCATGCCGGTGGTCGTGAGCGATCATGCGAAAGCTGGCACTCCTCGGAACTGGTTCGCTGCTGGTGGCGGTCCTCGCCATCGCGGCCGGGCAGGGCACTTCGGTGGCCTCCCAGGGCCCCTCGCCCACGGACACCCTCCCGGCCTGGACGCTGAGCGCCAGCGACACCGCGGCGCTCAAGGGGCCGCGGCAGCCGGTGTTCTTCCGCCACGACATCCACGTCGGCGTCAACAAGACCCCGTGCCAGTACTGCCACTCGTCGGTGGGCGAGTCGAGCGAGCCGGGGATCCCGAGCATGGCCACCTGCATGGGGTGCCACCTGATCATCGGCGGCTCCGACTCGAGCCACCAGGTGGAGATCGCCAAGGTGCGTGAGGCCTTCAACACCCAGAAGCCGATCGAGTGGGTCCGGGTGCACAGCGTCGCGCGGCACGTGCATTTCCCGCACATGCGTCACGTCAAGGTGCTGGGCGCCAATGCCTGTCAGACCTGCCACGGCGACGTCGCCCGCATGCCGCAGGTCTTCAAGGTGAACAACATCAACAACATGGGTTTCTGCATCACCTGCCATAACCAGCGGCAGGTGAATCGTGACTGCACCGTCTGTCACTTCTAGCGCCGCCGGCCGCGCCGGCGCACGTCGATCCGCCGGTGGCGGGTCCGGGCGCGGGGCGCGACGGGTGGCGGTGAAGGGTTCCGGGCTTCCGGCTCACGGCTAACGGCCAAAGGCTCCGTCAATGTCGAACGAAACACCCCGCGAAGGTCTCGATCGCAGGCGCTTCCTCAAGGTCGTCGGTGTCACCGGCGTCGGCGCGGCGGCCGTCTCCGGCTGCTCGACCGCCAACGTCGAGAAGCTGGTTCCCTACCTGGTGCAGTCCGAGGACCAGGTGCCGGGGATCCCGACCTGGTATGCCAGCACCTGCACCGAATGCGCCGCGGGCTGCGGCCTGCACGTGAAGACCCGGGAAGGGCGGCCGATCAAGCTCGAGGGCAATCCCGACCACCCGGTGAACGCGGGTGCGCTGTGCGCGCACGGCCAGTCGGCGCTGCAGGGCCTCTACAATCCCGGCCGGATCACCGGCCCGATGGCCCGGCAGGCCGATGGGACGTTCAAGGCCGTGACCTGGGACGAGGCGATCGCCACCCTCGCGGGCAAGCTGCAGTCGGCGGGGGGCAAGCTGGCGGTGATCTCCGGCGCGGGGCGTGGCACCTTCTCCGACCTCCTGGCCGCGTGGACCCAGGCCCAGGGCGGCAAGGTCGTGCGCTACCAGGCGCTCGACTTCGAACCGCTCCGCCTCGCCGGGCAGCAGGTCTTCGGCGCCGCCGAGCTCCCGGTGCACGATTTCGCGAAGGCGCGCTACATCCTCTCCTTCGGCGCCGACTTCCTCGACGGCTCCTGGCTCTCGCCGGTCGAGGCCCAGCGCGGCTTCGCGGCCAGCCACGGCTTCGCCGACGGCCAGATGGCCAAGCACGTCATGTTCGCGCCCCGCATGTCGCTCACCGGCATGAACGCCGACGAGTGGCATGCGCCGCGGCCGGGGTCGGAGGCCGTCATCGCGCTCGCGATGGCCAACGTCCTCCTGGCCGAGCGCGCCGGCAACCCGGCCGACGCCAACGCCCTCCGCGGCGTGCTCGCGGCCTACACCCCGGAGAAGGCGCAGGAGGAGAGCGGCGTCGGGGCGGAGATCATCCGGCGCGTGGCCCGCGAGTTCGCCTCGGCGGCGCCGGGGCTGGCGGTGGCCGGCGGCCTCTCCGGACAGCATCGCGGCGCCATCCAGGCCGCGGCGGCGGTACACCTGCTCAACTACGTGGCCGGCAACGTGGGCCAGACGGTCCGCTTCGGGGCCGACCTCGACGGCGGCGACGGCTATGGCGCGTTGCTGGCGCTGCTCGACGGCATCGATCGTGGCGAGGCGGCGGTGGTCCTGGTGCACGACACCAACCCCGCCTACAGCCTCCCCAAGGCCGCCGGCTTCGATGCCCGGTTCGCCAAGGCCGGCTTCCGGGTCTCGACTTCGCTCTTCCTCGATGAGACCGCCCGGCAGTGCGACCTGCTGCTCCCCAATCACCACGCCCTCGAGCGCTGGGACGACGCCCGGCCGCGCCGCGGGGTGCAGGGACTCATGCAGCCGGTGCTCGAGCCGGTGTTCCAGACCATGGCCACCGGCGACCTGCTGCTCAAGGTGGCCCAGAAGCTCGGCGGGGCGCTGGCCCCGTTCACGGCGCCGAGCTTCGAGGCGCACCTCAAGGCGCAGTGGCTCAAGCAGGTCGGCTCGGACGATGGCTGGCGCCAGGCGCTGGCGCGCGGCGGCCTGTACACTGAGGTCCCTGCCACGCCGGTCCGGCTTGCGCCCGGCGCGGCCGGCGCGGGGTACGCGGCGCCCGCCTTCGACGGCGAGGCCGGGGCGGAGAGCTTCTACCTCCTCCCCACGCCCTCGGTCTACGGCGATGGGCGCTTCGCCAACCGGCCCTGGATGCTCGAGCTCTCCGACCCGGTCACCCGCATCACCTGGCACTCGTGGGCGGAGCTGAGCGTCGAGACGGCGCGCCGCCTCGACCTCCGCGAGGGCGAGATCGTCCGCCTCGCCTCGCCCTACGGGGCGGTCGAGGTGCCGGTTTACATCCACCCCGGCCTGCACCCCGACGTGGTGGCGGTGCCGCTGGGGCTGGGCCACACCAGCTTCGGCGACTTTGCCACCGGGCGGGGGGTGAACCCGCTCGACCTCCTCGACGCCAGGGACGGCCAGGGCTTCCTGCCCTACCTCGCCACCCGGGTCACGCTGACCAAGACCCGCGGCTTCAAGCAGGTCGCCAAGACCGAAGGCACCACCCGGCAGCTCGGCCGGGGCATCGCCGATGCCATGACCTTCGCGCAGGCCCGCCAGGGCATGACCCCGGCCCTCGCCGCGGCGGCGGAGGGACACGCCGCGCACGAGATCAATACCGAGCGCGAGGTCGAGGCGATCGAGGGCTTCGACGAGGCCCAGCGCGAGCAGCGCAAGCACGGCGCCTACGCCCTCGACAACCCGATGTGGGGGATGGTCATCGACCTGGCGCGCTGCACCGGCTGCTCGTCCTGCATCACCGCCTGCTACGCCGAGAACAACATCCCCTTCGTGGGCGAGGACGACATTCTCCGCGGCCGGGAGATGACCTGGATGCGGATCGAGCGCTACTGGGAGGGCGGCGAGGACGGCGAGCCGCTGGAGGCCCGGGTGGTGCCGATGCTGTGCCAGCACTGCGACAACGCCCCCTGCGAGCCGGTCTGCCCGGTGTACGCGGCCTACCACACCTTCGACGGCCTCAACGGCCAGGTGTACAACCGCTGCGTGGGCACCCGCTACTGCGCCAACAACTGCCCCTACAAGGTGCGCTACTACAACTGGTACGCGTACACCCAGAAGGCCTTCCCCGAGCCGCTCAACCTCCAGCTCAACCCCGAGGTCACGGTGCGGGCGCGCGGCATCATGGAGAAGTGCACCTTCTGCGTGCAGCGGATCCGGGCGGCGCAGCACGTCGCGCGGCTCGAGGACCGCACCGTGCGCGATGGCGAGGTGGTGACGGCCTGCGCCCAGGCCTGCCCCTCCAACGCCATCGTCTTCGGCAACCTGAAGGATCCGAACAGCCGGGTGAGCCAGCTGCAGGGCCACCACCGCGGCTACCATATTCTCGAGGACCTGAACGTGCGCCCGGCCGTGACCTACCTGGCGAAGGTCCTGCACCGGGCGGAGGCGTAACGGATGGCCGCGATCGCGCACGACTCGAATCACCCGACGCAGACCCACCACGAGGTCACCCGGGACGTCGTCAACACCCTGGGGACCGCGGGCCGGGGCTACATGCTCCTGCTGGCCGGCGCCGTGGGCCTCTTCCTGGTGGGCGCCGTCACCTTCGTGGCGCTGCTCAAGGAAGGGCTGGGGCTCGCGGGCTACAACCCGCCGGTCTTCTGGTCGGTGTACATCACCACGTTCGTCTTCTGGGTCGGCATCGGCCACGCCGGCACCCTGATCTCGGCGATCCTCTTCCTCTTCCGCTCGCCCTGGCGGACCGCGGTCTACCGGGCCACGGAAGCCATGACCGTGTTCGCCGTCATGACGGCGGGGCTCTTCCCGATCATCCACATCGGCCGCCAGTGGTTCTTCTACTGGCTGCTGCCCTACCCGAACCAGCGCTGGCTGTGGCCCAACTTCAAGTCGCCCCTGGTCTGGGACGTCTTCGCCATCTCCACCTACCTGACGGTGTCCACCACCTTCCTCTGCGTGGGGCTGGTGCCAGACATCGCCGCCGCGCGTGACATGATGACGGGGTGGCGCTCCAAGGTGTACGGCTTCTTCTCGCTGGGCTGGAAGGGCACCCAGCACCAGTGGCAGCACTACAGCCGCGCCTACCTGTACCTGGCCGCCCTGGCCACCCCCCTGGTGCTCTCGGTGCACTCGGTGGTGTCCTGGGACTTCGCCATGTCGATCATCCCCGGCTGGCACGGGACGATCTTCGCCCCGTACTTCGTGGCCGGCGCCATCTACTCCGGCGTCGGGATGGTGTTCACGCTCCTGATCCCGCTCCGCAAGGCGCTGAAGCTCGAGCACATGATCACCGACTACCACTTCGACAACCTGGCCAAGCTCACCCTGCTGACCGGGTCCATCCTGTTCTACGCCTACGGGATGGAGTACTTCATCGGCTGGTACAGCGGCAACGTGTTCGAGCAGGAGACCTTCTGGCGCCGGCTCTTCGGCCCCATGTGGTGGGGTGGCTGGACCATGGTTATCTGCAATGCCTTCGTGTCGCAGCTGCTGTGGTTCCGGAAGGTGCGCACCAACCTCACGGCGCTGTTCGTGATCTCGATCTTCATCAACATCGGGATGTGGTTCGAGCGCTACGTGATCATCAACAGCCTGACCAACGACTTCCTCCCCTACGCCTGGAGCCAGATGCGGCCCACCTGGGCGGACTGGGGGATCCTCGCCGGCTCGTTCGGCTGGTTCGGCATGTGGTTCCTGCTGTTCGCGCGCACCTTCCCGGTGGTCGCGATCCAGGAAATCAAGGAGCAGATCCCGATGCCCCGGCTCCGCAAGGGAGGCCACTGATGGCCCGGACCGTCTCCGGCGTGCTCGCCAGCTTCGAGCACATCGACGCGGCCTGCGACGCGATCCAGGCGCTGCGCGCCCAGGGCCGCCAGAACTTCACGGTGTACTCTGCCGCCCCCAGTCACGAGCTGGAGGATGCCCTCGGCATCACCAGCTCGCCGGTGCGGCTGTTCACCCTGATCGGCGGCATCACCGGCGTCTGCGCCGGCCTGGGGATGACCTACTGGATGTCCCTGGACTGGCCGCTCATGGTCGGCGGCAAGCCCATCGCCACCGTGCCCCCCTACGTGGTGTTCATGTTCGAGCTCATGGTGCTGATCGGCGCGCTCTCCACCGTCGCGGGGGTGATCATCCTCTCCCTGCGCAAGCCCACGACCGGCCTGGCCTACGACCCCAAGTTCAGCGATGACCGGATCGGGATCTTCGTCCCCTGCCCGGGCGGCGATGCCGCCGGGGTCGAGCGCATGCTCAAGGACGCCGGCAGCGTGGAGGTGCGTCATGCGGCGTAGGCTCGCGACCCTCGGCGCGCTGCTGCTGGCCCTCGGCACGGGCGGCTGCGACTACTACTACAACGACGTGCCCTCGCCGGATGACCTCATGCACGTCGTGCCCTGGTTCGACGCCATGATCACGAGCCCGGCGGTGCACCCCTACGCCTCCGCCACCGTGCCCCGCAACACCCCCGCGGGCACCGTGCCGATCACCGGCGGCGAGGCCGACTGGTCGGCCGAGTGGAGCGTGGGGAACAGCACCACCGCCGACAAGCTGGTCAACCCGCTGGCCGGCCAGCCCGCCTCGGCGCTCGGCGACACGCTGTACAACACCTACTGCGCCGTCTGTCACGGCATCGCCGGCTACGCCGACGGGCCCGTCGGGCCCCGGGTCGCCACGCTGCCGCTCATCACCGACCGGGCCATCGCCTGGAGTGACGGCTACATCTACAGCATCATCCGCTATGGTCGCGGCGTCATGCCCCGCTACGGGGACCGCGTGCGCGGCCGGAATCGCTGGGAAATCGTGAACTACGTCCGGAAGCTCCAGGCCGACGCCAAGGCGCAGGCGGCGGCCCAGGCGGCGCAGGCGGGAGGGGCGAACTGATGGCCAGCTCGATGGTGCGCGATCAGCTCGTCGCCCGGTCCGTCTCGGCCCGCTACAACCTCTTCGTGGGCCTGGGCACCGCCCTCGCCCTCGTCGGGGCGGCGCTCTTCATCCTCTACGCCCGCGGGGAGCAGGCCGACCGCGCCTGGCACCTCTTCCACGTCAACTGGGTGTACTTCACCGGCCTGACCGGCGGCAGCTTTGCCTTTGTCGCGGTGCAGAAGGTCACCAAGGCCAAGTGGTCCGGGGTGATCATCCGGTTCGCCGAGGCGGCGCCGTTCTTCTTCTGGCCGGTGTCGGTGGTGGGCTTCCTGCTCATCTTCACCGTGGGGTACCACCACATCTTCCCCGAGATGCACGGGCTCGGGCACGGCAAGGAAGTGTGGCTCTCCCACGGCTTCATGTTCGGCCGCCTGGCCGTGGGCCTGGCGCTGCTCTACTACCTCGGCTTCCAGCTGATCAAGGCCGACCTCATCCCCGACATGCACGACGTGAAGGGCGCGGTCCCGGCCGAGCGGCGCGGCCTGTATGACCGGTGGACCGCGGGCTTCGACGCCTCCCCGGAGGGGCGCAGCCGGCACGAGGTCCGCATCGCGCGGCTCGCCCCCATGTACGTGATCACCTACGCCATCGTCTTCACCATGGTGGCGTTCGACACCATGATGGCGCTGCAGCCGCACTGGTTCTCCAACCTCTTCGGCGGCTGGTACTTCATGGGCTCCTTCCTGGGCGCCCACACCCTCCTCGCGCTGATGATGCTCTACGGGCGGAACGAGGTGGGGATCAGCGAGTTCATCAGCCCGAAGCAGCGGCATGACCTCGGCAAGCTGTGCTTCGGGTTCACGGTCTTCTGGACCTACCTGATGTGGTCCCAGTTCCTCGTGATCTGGTACGGCAACCTCCCGGAAGAGACCGGGTTCGTCTTCGCCCGGCTGTGGGGCGAGTGGCGGCCCATCGGGACCATGGTGTTCCTCGGGATGTTCGTGATTCCCTTCATCGGCCTGCTGGGCGTGGCGCCGAAGAAGACCCCGGCAACCCTCGGGCTGTTCACCGCGATCAGCCTCTGCACCCTCTGGCTGGAGCGGTACCTGCTGGTGCTCCCGTCGGTGACCCACGAGGCGGGGCCGGTCTTCGGGGTCGCCGAGCTTGGCCCGACGCTGGGATTCCTCGGGTTGTTCCTGCTGTCCTACGGGTTCTTTGCCCGGACCTTCCCGATGGTCTCGCCCCGGCTTGCGCTGATCACCCTGGAAAAGGAAGCGGGCCACCACTAAGCCCGCTCATCCGCGGTGGAACGCGAAAGGGCGGGGACCGGTGCACCGGTCCCCGCCCTTTGCCCGTCGCCACCCTCGCCCGGCTCTGGCTAGTACCGCCGGCGGGGTGTCACGCGGTTGAGCAGCGAACCGAGCGCCTGTGACGGCCCGGTGACCGCGACCATCCGGTCGCCCTGCTGGATGGTGACCGTCACCCGGCTGCTGCCGTCGACCGGCGTGCTGGCGGGCGGCTGGCCTCCCTCGGCCGCCACCAGCGCCGCGACGCGCGGCGCCGGGCCGGCCAGGGTCCGCACCAGTTCCCCCGACTCGAGCATCTGGTCCACGGCCGTGACGTCGGGACCGGTCTCACCGGGCTGCACCCGGACCTGCACCACCGGGAGCCCCGGAACCAGCGGGACATCCACCGAGCGGAGCTGGCCCGCACTGTCGGGGGAGACCGTTCGCCACAGCCCCTTGAGTCCCGGCTCATCGCCCATCGGCTGTGAGGTGAAGTCCGTCAGGTCGCTGTCAGGGGCGTTGGGATTCAACTGCCGGGCCGTCGTGGGGAAGTGCGCCGGCGGCGCCGTCTCCACGGCGGAGGCAAACTGGACCGGGCCCGGCTGCTCCCGGGCCGAGGCGTCGGCCCGCGCCGGGCTCCCCGGCTGGCGCCGCGACACCGGCCGGTCCTGCCGTGTGGCTTCGGGGGCCGGCAGGTCCACCGTCGGCGCTGGGGGTCGCGGATCGGTGCTCGCCACGGCGGCAGTGGGCGCGGGGCGAGGGGCCCCCGGCGACCGGAGCGTCCAGCCGGCCAGCACCGCCACCGCGATGCTCGCGGCCCATGCCCCGATCACCAGCCAGCGCGAGCGGCCGCCCGCCCGCTCGGCCGCCCGTGCCTGCAGGGTGGCGTAGGCCGGCGGGATCACCGACGGCGGGCTGAATTCGGCCAGCAGCTCCGTGGTCCGGTCCCGCAGCCGCGCGATCTCGTCCCGCGCCATCTGGCAACGGGGACAGCGGGCGAGATGGCGCTCGATCTCCGCCGCCTGCGACCGGCTCAGCGCCTGGTCGAGGTAGGCGTGGAGCTCTTCGTCAGGAGTGTGCCGCGCGGTCGTCACGATGTTCCATCCGGTCGTAGGCGTCGATCAGTCGCTTCCGGGCCCGCGCGAGTGTGGTGCCGACGGCACCCACGGCGAGACCGGTCTGCTGGGCAATTTCAGGATAGCTGAGCCCCGCGTCCCACAGGAGCAGGACCTCGCGGTCCCGGGCCGTCAGGGTGTTGAGCGCGCCGTCCACCCGGGCGCGCCGCTCGTCTTCTTCCACCATCTCGTCCGCGGGCATGTGGCTCGAGGGGTGGGTGATCGGGTCATCCTTGAGCAGGGTCAGGTGCCGCTTGCGGCGCATGGCCGCGCGCGCCTCGTCCCGCGCCAGGTTCGCGGCCACCGCGAAGAGCCACGCCCGGGGCTTCTCGGGCCGGTGGGCCATCGCCCGGATGAACACCTCCTGCGCGAGGTCGTGGGCGCGGTCGGCGTCCCAGACCTTCCGGTACAGGAAACGCACCACGGTCGCGTAGGTGGTTCGATACAGCTCTTCGAGTTCATCGCCCATTGGCGTCCCTCGAGCGTAACGGTCTGGGGCGGGCCTGATCGGCTAGATGGCGTTGACAGATAATCTTACGACGCCGGAGCCCACCCCGATCAACACAACAGTCGCCATGGTGTTGCGTCACTGCCTCTTGGCGGCCTTCCTGGCCGGCGGGGTGTACCAGAGGCACCCGGGGTGGAGTCCCTTTCCATCATCAGGCCATTCGCTGCACAGGTCCGGCTTGGCGGTGCGACCGTCGGCCCGCTGCCGGCCGTGCAGGGTGCAGTTCTCCCGGGGATCATCGAGGTAGTCGCAGGCGGAGATCATCTCGGCTTCCAGTGCCTGGGGCGATTCCCGGCTGATCTTGCACAGGTACGGTGACTGGCGGGAGCGGACCAGCGCCTCCAGGTGCGTATCCCCCTGGTCGCACAGGATCTCCACCTGAAGGTCGCGGCAGCAGGCGGAGCCGCGTCGGTGATCGGCCGTGGTGCAGGGCGCGATCGAACAGGGGTTTTCGCTGTCGAGCGGATCCACCTCGAGCACCGGAAGGCTCCGGGGAGGGAAGGGGAGCGTCAGCGTGCGCTGGGCGCCCTCCGAGACCGCCAGGAAGGCATCTCCACCCAGCCGCCGCGGCTGGACCGGTGAGGCGGGCGGGGAGGGCGCCGGCCCGGTGAAGCCATGCGCCCGGCAGGCGCCAAGGTCTCCCTGACGCTGGAGGAAGCGGCACCGGACGTGGAGCACGGCGTCGACCAGGAGGTCCCGGTCCCGGGCGCGCAGGTCACGAAAGGTGATGTGCTCCGTGTGCCCCAGGAGCCAGGTCGCCTCATGGTCGCAGGAGGCCGGGCCCTTGTCCAGGGTTCCGATGCGCAGGGTAACGGGGATGCCGAGGCACTGGGGGCCGAGAGTGCGGCACGACGGAGGAGGATGCACGCGGGAAATCTAACGCCGCCGCCCCATCTCCCCGATTCCGGGCAGGGCTTGTATCTTTGTGAACCTTTTCACAAGGCACATTTTCCCCTGCAAGTGGAGGGAGTCTTCGATGCGCGCGATGACGATGGTGGCGGGACTCGCCCTGGCCCTCGCGGCCTGTGGCGGCAAGAGCGGCGAACAACCAGCCGACCAGCCGGCGACGCCGGCTCCGGCGGAGCAGGCCCCGGCTCCGGTGGCGACGGGCACGACCCACGAGGTCGCGATGGACTTTGACGGGAAGGTGGGCACCTACTCCCCGGCTGAGCTGACCATCAAGGCGGGCGACGTGGTGAAGTTCGTGGTGAAGAGCGGACCGCCCCACAACGTGGCGTTCGATCCCGCGACCCTGCCGGCGGGTGCCGCCGACGTCCTGGGCAAGGCCATGGCCGAGACGATGGGGCCGTTGACCGGTCCGATGAAGGTCGGGATGGGCGAGAGCTACGAGATCAACTTCGCCGGTGTCCCCGCGGGTACGTACGATTATCACTGCACGCCGCACGTGGCGTTCGGGATGAAGGCCAAGCTGATCGTCCAGTAGGCCCGCCACTGTTCAGAGGGCCCGGGGCACTGCCCCGGGCCCTCTGTCATGTCCGCTCGTCACGGCGCTCCGGGCCGTGGGCCCGGGAGATGGGCCCCAGGGCCAGGACCAGGACCAGCGCCAGCCCGGTGCCGGCCAGGGCGTCCACCGCATAGTGCATCTGGCAGTAGACGACGCCGACGGTGAGCAGCACCGCCGGTGGGATCAGCATCGCGCCGAGCGGGCGCCAGCCCCGCCAGGCGGCGGCGGCCGCGACCAGCGTGGCCGCCACGTGGGACGACGGAAACGCCGCGCCGTAGGCGCTGCCACGGGCCAGGGTCCGGTAGACGAGGCGGGCGGGGCCGTTGTCGAGGAAGGCGGGCGACGGCCGGGGGAACTCGTAATACGGGCCGGCGACCGGGTAGAGCAGGAAGACGGCATAGCAGGTGAGGAACGTCGCCATCAGCCAGAGCACGCTGCGTTCGGCCGCCTCGGCCCGGCCCATCGCCAGGAAGAGCAGCGGCGGGCCGAGCACGATCGGATAGTACGCGAAATAGACCGCGTGGAGCAGCGCCGACCAGAACGGGCTCGGATAGGCTTCCCACCAGGTCCGGCTCAGCTCCGATCCGAAGAGCGCCAGCTCCCACCCCCGGACCGCGGCGTCGTGCACGGCGATGGCGCCGAAGTGGTTGAGGAGGTCGATCGCCGGGTAGAAGGCGCCCAGGGTGAGCAGCGGATACACGGTGCGCAGGACCTGCCCGGCTGGCCCCGGGCTGGCGTGCCGCGCGAGCGCCACCAGCAGGACAATCAGCGCATTGGCCACCAGCACCCCGCCCACCGCAGGGTACCCCGGCAGGCGCAGCAGCGCGAGGAGGGCCGTGAAGAGGGCGTACCCGAGGACCAGCCAGTCCACGGGGCGCAGCGGAGCCGGCGGGTTCACAACCAGCGCTGCTCGCGATACCACTGGGCGGTAGCCTGCAGGCCTGCGGGCAGGTCATGCCCTGCCTGCCAGCCGCTGTCGCGAAGCAGCGGCGCGGGATCACCCGTCCACGCGGGCTGGAAGAACTCGTTGGCCTTGTCAGGGGTCAGGATGGTGGCCCGCCCGGCCAGCCGGGCCGCCGCGCCGGTGATCCCGAGCGCCACACGGGCCAGCACCGCGGGCAGCGGCACCACCCGCGGCGGCCGACCGGTGAGCGCGGCTCCCACGGCGCGTACGAACTCGGCGCTGGTGAACACCCCGGCGTGGCAGGCGTAGTACGTCCCGCCCACGGTCCGTTCACTGGTCCCCGCCGCGAGGAGGGCGGCGGCCAGGTCGGGGCCGTAGACGGCGGAAAGCTCCTGGGTGCCGTCCCCGAACACCGGCGCGATCCCGGTCCGGGCGAGCCGGAACACCTTCAGCACCTCGGTATCCCGGGGGCCGTAGACCATCGGCGGTCGTACGATCGTCCACGGCAACGGGCCGGCCCGCACCACGTCCTCGCCCGCGAGCTTCGAGCGGCCGTACGCGGTGACGGGGCGCGGGGGCTCGTTGCCCAGGAGCGGGTGGCCGCGTGGAGCGGGTCCGCCCGCGGCCATGCTCGAGACCAGCACGACGCGAGGCCGCGCCCCGGCGGGCACGGCCTCGAGCAGGTTCCGGGTGCCGTCGCGATTGCCGGCGAGAAACTCGGTTTCGTCACGGGCGGCGACCAGGCCCGCCACATGGAAGATCAGGTCCGCGTCCCGGACCGCCTCGCGGAGGGCGGGCAGCTGATGCAGGTCGCCGGTGACGGTCCGGACGCCCTGGGCCACCAGCCCGGCAGCCCTGGCGGGCGAGCGGACCAATGCGGTGACCTCGATTCCCTGGCGCCGCAGGGTCTCGGCCAGGTGGCTGCCGACGAACCCCGTGGCGCCGGTGACCAGCGCCCTCATAGCGGCCGGTCGTACAGCCGGTAGGTTTTGTAGACCGAGAATTCCATCTTCTCGAGCCCCGCGTTCATCGCGGGATTGTCCTCGAGGATCCAGCCTGCCTCGCCCCAGTAGATGCCGTGCTCGGCCGCCTTGGTCCAGATCCAGTGGTAGAGCATCGCGTCGATGCCCTTGCCGCGCAGCTCCGGGATGACGCCGAGGAGGAGGATCCGCGCCCGGCGCAGCCGGCGCAGCTTGAGGGTGAGCAGCAGGTCGGCGAGCAGCGCGGGCGTGAGGCGGCCGGAGCGGTGCCGCTGGAAGATCGCGTTCAGGTCCGGTAGGGCCAGCCCAAAGCCGATGACCTCACCGTCCTTCTCGGCGAAGGGCACCAGGTCCGCGATCGCCACCGGCTTGAACTGCTCCGCGAGGTGGTCGATCTCCCGGTCGGTCATGGGGATGAAGCCCCAGTTCTTCTCCCAGCACTTGTTGTACAGCACCTTGATCCGTTCCACCTCGCCCCGGAAGTCCTGCATGTTCATCGGGCGGATGGTGATGCCGAGGCGCTGGCGCAGCAGCTCCGTGCCGCGCGCCAGGCGCTCTGGCACCGGGAGGTAGTAGCCCTGGTAGCCACCCCGGTACACCAGCAGGTCCTTGGCCTTGGTGAACCGGGCCGCGTCGAGCAACCGCTCGTAGTACGGCGGGTTGTGAGGCATCATGAGCGTGGGCGGCGTGTCGAATCCCCGGATCAGCAGTCCGCACTCATCATTGGTGGAGAAGGAGGCCGGCCCGCGCATGACGTCGTGCTGGCGTTCGCGCAGCCAGGCCGCGGCCGCCTCGAAGAGCGCGGTGGCCACGTCCTGGTCGTACACCGACTCGAAGAAGCCGAAGAACCCGACCCGGTCGGCGTGGAACTCGTTGTGCAGCCGGTTGGTGATCGCCGCGATGCGGCCCACCACGCCCCCCCCCCGCTCGGCCAGGAAGTACTCGGCCTCCCCGTGCTCGAAGAACGGGTTGGCGGCGCGGTCGAGCAGCTTGCGGACGTCCATACGCAACGGCGGGACCCAGAGTGGGTCCCGCGCGTGGAGTTCGTAGGGCAGGGCGATGAACCGGTCCAGGCCGGCGCCGTCGCGCACCGGCCGGACCGTGACGGGTGCGGTCAGATGACCCCCAGGGCCTTGCCGATCGACGCGAACTGCTCCAGGCAGTAGTCGATCTGGTCGAAGGTGTGGGTGGCCATGAGGCTGGTGCGCAGCCGGCATTGGGACGGTGGCACCGCCGGCGGCATGACCGGGTTGGTGAAGACGCCGGCATCGTAGAGCTTCCGCCAGAACACGAACGTGGTCTCCATCGGGCCGATCAGCACCGGGATGATCGGGGTCTCGGTCTCGCCGATGTTGTACCCGAGGTCGCGCATGCCGTTGATGAAGCGGTGCGTGTTGGCCCACAGCAGGGTGCGCCGCTCCGGCTCGCTTCGCAGCACCTCGAGCGCCGCCAGCACGCCGGCGGTGTTGGCCGGCGGCAGCGACGCGGTGAAGATCAGCGGGCGGCTGTGGTGCTTGAGGAAGTGGATGACGTTCTCGGAGCCCGCCACGAAGCCGCCGATGGAGGCCAGCGACTTCGAGAAGGTCCCCGCGATCAGGTCCACCTCGTCGGTCATGCCGAAGTGCGCCGCGGTGCCGTCGCCGTTGGGGCCGAGGACGCCCAGGGAGTGCGCGTCGTCGAGCGCCAGCGCCACCCCGTGCTTGCGGGCGATGCGCACCAGCTCCGGGACGTTTGCGATGTCCCCTTCCATGGAGTACACGCCGTCGACCACGATCATCGCGCCGCGGTTGTTCCGGGTGCGCTCAATCATGCGGTCGAGGCCCGCCAGGTCGCCGTGGCTGAAGCGCAGGGTGTCGCCGTACGACATCTTGGCGCCATCGACGATCGAGGCGTGGTCGAGCTTGTCGAGGTAGACGAGGTCGCCGCGGCCGATCAGGCCGGAGATGAGCCCGAGGTTGGCCTGGTAACCGGTGGAGAAGACGAGGCAGTCTTCCTTCCCCAGGAACTCCGCCAGCGCGGCCTCGAGCTGGCCGTGGAGGTCGAGGGTGCCATTCAGGAACCGGCTGCCGGTGCACCCCGAGCCGTAGCGATGCAGCGCACGGGAGGCCGCCTCGAGCACCTTGGGGTGGTGGGTCAGGCCCAGGTAGTTGTTCGATCCGAGCATGATCCGCTTCTGGCCTTCGATGACCACCGCGGTGTCTTCGGAATCGGAAATCGGCTTGAAGTAGGGGTACAGCCCCGCCGCCTGGACTTCGCGTGCCTTGGTGAACTGCCGGCACTTGTCGAAGAGCTGGATGTTCTGAATGATCTGGGTATCCACGGCGCCTCTTCTCCGACCTTGGGGAAACATCCGGTCATGATACTAACCCGTTACAAGCTAACGGCTTGTCTCGCGAGACACAAGCAACCGGCCCGGACCGCTCCCGCCCCGCGCTAGATTGCAGCATGCCGCTGATTCGTGGGACCGGCCGGCGACTCCTGCGCCGGTGGTCGGTCCCGGCCTTCCTTGCGCTGGGCACCCTCGCGCCCGCACCGACCGGCCCGGACTACCCCCGCTCCCAGGTGGGGCGATTCGAGGTGGACGGCCTCGACTTCCGGCCGGATGGCGCGTGGCGCCCCGGAACGGATCGTGTCCGCACGCGGCGTCGCGCCCTCCTGGGCCGCGGCCAGCTGGCCCGGCTGAACAGTCCCGGGCTGTCAGCCAGCCGGGTCGCCGGCGCCTTCACCGTGCCGGTCATCCCGATCGCGTTCGCCAATGTGGCCGCTCCCTTTCCCGCCGCGTCCTACCATCAGGTCCTGTTCGCGACGACACCCGCGCCGCTCCCCTACAGCGTCCGGACCTACTATGCCGAGGCCTCGCGGGGCGCGGTGACGATCGACGGCGTGGTCTTCGGCTGGGTCACCGCCGACAGCAGTGACCAGTACTACGAGGACGGCTGCAACGGCATCGGTGTCCTCGCGGCCTGCCCCCACGGGGCCCGGCCGCTTGGCGAGCTGCTGCTCGGTGCCCTGGCCAGGTCCGACACCGGGAGCACGGACTGGGGCCTGTTCGACAACGATGGGGCCGACGGCCAGCCCAACTCCGGTGATGACGACGGCGTCGTGGATTTTGTGACATTCCTGCAGCCAGAGGTCGACGGGGCGTGCGGGACCACCAATCTGTGGGCGCACCGCTACGACGTCGGCGCCTGGTCGAGTGGCGGGTACGTCACCCGCAGCCCGCGGCGCGACGCCCAGGGCCTGGCCATCCCCGGGCAATTCGTCCGGGTGCGCGACTATACCCTGCAGAGCGCGGTGGGCGGGCCGGACGCCTGCACCGCGGGCCAGCTGATGCCGGTCGGCACCGTGTCACACGAGACGGGGCACGCCTTCGGGTTGCCCGACCTCTATGACACGAACCTCCGCAGCCCGGCGGTGACGCAGGGAATCGGCGAGTGGGGCATCATGGGGAGCGGGAACTACACCCAGCCGTACAGCCCCGCGGGGTTCGACGCCTGGTCGCTGGCCGAGCTGGGGTGGGTCGCGGTGGATACCGTGCCCACGGGCGGCACGGTCACCGTGCCGCCACTCGCCAGCGGCGACACGGTCCTGGCCCTGATGGTGACCGGAACGGACGAGTACTTCCTCTTCGAGAACCGCCAGCCGATCGGGAGCGATACCGCCCAGCTCAATCCTGCGTGCACCTTCCGGACCCGGTCCTGTGCCAAGGCGCCGGGGCTGCTCCTCTGGCACGTGGATGCCGGCCAGGTGGCCGCCCACGGATTCCGGCAGGGCAACGCGGTGAACGTCGGCGCGGTGCACGGCGTGGCCCTGGTGCAGGCCGATGGCCTCAACCAGCTGCGCCAGCCGGGTTCCCGGAATCGCGGGGACGGCGGTGACCCCTGGCCGGGCAGCAGTGGCGCGACCCGGTTCGACGAGCTGACCTCGCCGGCGGCCGTCGACAACCAGGGGCGATCCGCAGGCTTCGCGCTGGATTCCATCCGCCAGCTCGCCGCTGGCGGGACCATCGCCTTCCGGCTCACGCGGACCACCCCCGGGACCGTCCTGCTCACCCTGGCCCAGGCGAGCGATGCCCTGGTGCGGCGGGGCACCCTGACCCCGGTGCAGGTGGCGCTGCTCGACTCCCTCGGGAACGGGAACGGCCGCTATGACAGCGGCGACTTCCTTGCCTGGTACCGCCAGCAGCTCTTCACCGCCGCGCAGCAGGGGAGGGCGCCATGAACCGCGGGTGGCGGGCCGTGGCCGCAGCGCTCCTGCTGGCGCTGGGCCTGGGCTGTGGCGAGGACTCGCTCGGGCCCGTGCCGGGCACCCTCGACGTGGTGCTGGCCGATGCGCCACGCCCGGTCGGGGCGGTGCTGTTCCTGGTCGAAGGCGGCGCGGTGGATTCGGTGGAAGCGGTGGGGACCTACCTCGATGCCGCGCCGTACTCGGGAGTGGCCCACCAGGTGCTGGTGGCGGGGAACCGCCTGCACGGCGTCATCGCCCGCGTGCGGGTGCCGGACCTGCGGGTGCGTTACGCGGTGGTGCTCCAGGAGGTGGCCGACGACTCGTCGTACGCCCTGCTCGACGTGGCCGGCCCGCGGCTCTTTCTCGTGGCCAGCGTTCCCTGACGCCTCAGCGGCCCGGCGGCGGACCCGACTCGGCGGGGGCGCGGGTGCGGCAGGTCCAGGCATAGCCGAACTGCAGCACGTGGTCCTTCTCCCGGTCGATCAGCGCGGTCAGCGTCACGCACGGCTGCACATCCACCTGGAACTGGTCGAAGCTGTCGGACAGCTGCACCCGCAGCGCCCGGGGATAGCGGGCCAGGAGGTCGGTGCGCTTGAGCTCGGGGCGTTCGGTGCGGTCGAGGGCGAAGATCAGTCGCTCGTTGTCGTCGAAGTAGAGCTGGAAGAACCCGCGTCCGGGATCGAACTGCCAGCGCGGCCGCAGCGTGACCCCGCCCACCTCCCAGGCGAACTCCGCGGGAAGGCGGCGCGGGTTGCCATCCGCCACGCGGCTGACCACCATCGAATCCGTGCCGCTCAGCATGCGCCGCGCGCCCGGCAGTGTGGTACGGCCCAGCACCAGCTCGCCGTCCTTCCACGATCCTCCACGCACCGGCTCGCCCAGCGGGACCGGGCGCGCGGGAAGCGTCTGGGCCGACGCGGCACCGGCGTGGCAGAGGATCACGAGCATGAGCTGGACGGGCAGGGCGGGTCGCCGCATGAGCCACTCCTTGAGGATGCATGAGCGATATTGGCAAGCTTCGAGCCCGCCGGGAGCCGGTCTCAAGTGCCAGCCCGGCACGGGGTTGCGCGGGGGTGGTGCGTCGAGGGGCCCAGGCGCCGGCCGAGAATGCCGGTCCGCCCGGCGGCTTGCGTGTGCGCCGGATCACCGGATGACGGATTCCCGGGCCGATGCCCCTTCGCTCTCGATCGTGGTCCCGGTGGGCCCGGGCGACGAATCCTGGCGCGACCTGGTCGCCACCCTTGCACCCCAGCTCCTGCCCGGCGAGGAGCTGGTGCTGAGCGCCACCGAGCCGCGGCCCCCGACCGGCGTGCCCGCCGCGGCGGCCTGGCTCCGCGGCCCCCCGGGGCGGGCCCGCCAGCTCAATGCCGGTGCCCACGGCGCGCTGGGACGATGGCTCTGGTTTCTCCACGCCGACACCCTGCTGCCGCCCGACGCCCTCCCGACACTGCGGGAGCGCCTGGCCAGCGGCGCGCCCGCCCTCTGGTACTTCGACCTGCGGTTCCGGGATGACGGCCCTGCCCTCATGCGCCTGACCGCCGTGGGGACCCTCCTCCGCTCACGCCTGCTGGGCCTTCCGTTCGGCGACCAGGGACTGGCCCTTGCCCGCGACGCCTTCGACGCGCTGGGCGGGTTTCCGGAGTCCGCGGCGTACGGCGAGGATCACCTGCTGGTCTGGGCCGCGCGGCGCGGGGGGCTGCCCGTCCGGTCGGTCGGCCGGCCGATCTACACCAGTGCCCGGAAGTACCGTCGGGGCGGCTGGCTGCGCACCACCGCCACCCACCTCTGGCTCACCGCGCGCCAGGCCATCCCGGAGGGCCTGCGATGGCTCACGCGCCCCTAGCCGAAGTCGCGGTGGCCATCTTCGTGAAGACCCCCGGACGCTCGCCGGCCAAGACCCGGCTGGCCGCCGAGATCGGGGCCGTGGCCGCCGCCGGGTGCTATGAGCGGTGCCTCGCGGTGGTCGAGGAGGTGGTGGCGACGGCGACGGCGCGGCTGCCGGGGATGGTCCCGTATTGGGCCGTGGCCGAGTCCGAGGGGCTGACCGACCCGCGCTGGGGCGCCTTCGCGCTGGTGGGGCAGGGCGATGGCTCCCTCGGGCATCGCCTCGACCGTGTCTATCTCGACCTGCTCGAGCGCCATGGCGCCGCGGTGCTCCTCGGCGCCGACTGTCCCCTGCTGTCCCCCGAGGACCTCCTTGCCGCGGCGGGAGCCCTGCGGCGGGGCGAGCCGTTCGTGATCGGGCGGGCCGCGGATGGGGGCTACTACCTGTTCGGCGGGCGCTCATCGGTTCCCCGCGACACCTGGCTGGCGGTACCGTACAGCGCCTCCGACACCGCGGAGCGATTCATGGCGCTGCTGGGTGGCCGGGTGGCGGAGCTTCCGGAGCTGCCGGACGTCGACGTGGCGGCCGACCTGGCCGCGGCGGCCCGCCACCCGCGCGCCGCCGGTCGGGGGCTGCTGCCCGCCCAGCATGAGTTGCTGCAGTGGCTGGCCGCCTCCGGTCTTGACTGATCAACATTTCTTGATACATTGAAGCCGTGACGACCGTTGCCCGTGCCGACCTGACCCGCCTCGCGCGGGTGTTCCACGCCCTCAGCGACGAGACCCGCCTCTGCCTGGTGGGGATGCTGCGGGACGGGGAGCGGTGCGTCTGCGACCTGACCGCCGCCCTCGGTTCGGGGCAGTCGCGGCTGTCATTCCACCTCAAGGCCCTGAAGGAAGCGGGCCTGGTGCAGGATCGGCGGGAGGGGCGCTGGTCGTACTACTCCCTGGTGCCGGGCGCGCTGGACGGGCTCGAGGAGGCCCTGGGCTCGCTCTCGCCCGGGCTGGCGGTGCTCACCATGAAGCGGCGGTGCTGCTGAAGTCGCCGCTCTTTTTTTCATTGTCGTATCAACAATTCTTGATGGAGTTCGGCATGAGCGACATCACCCAGATCGTGCGCGAGCGCTATGGCCAGGCGGCGGTACAGGCGGCCAGCGGGCAGAAGTCGGGCTGCTGCGGGACCGGTAGCTCCTGTGGCTCCGCGGATCCGATCACCCGCGACCTTTACGCCGCCGTCGAGACCGAGGGCCTGCCGGCCCAGGCGCTGCTCGCGTCGCTCGGCTGCGGCAATCCTACCGCCCTCGCCGAGCTCCGGCCGGGCGAGACGGTGCTCGACCTGGGTTCCGGTGGCGGCATCGACGTGCTGCTCTCGGCCCGGCGGGTGGGACCGACGGGCAAGGCCTACGGCCTCGACATGACGGATGAAATGCTTGCCCTCGCCCGCGCCAACCAGGCGCGCGCCGGGGCCACCAACGTGGAGTTCCTGAAGGGCCAGATCGAGGCGATCCCGCTGCCCGACAACTCGGTGGACGTGATCATCTCCAACTGCGTCATCAATCTCTCCGGCGACAAGGACCGGGTGATCGCCGAGGCGTTCCGGGTGCTCAAGCCGGGGGGGCGCTTTGCTGTGTCGGACGTGGTCACTCGCGGCACCCTGCCGGCCACCGTGCGCCAGAGCCTGGCGCTGTGGACCGGGTGCGTGGCCGGGGCCCTGGGCGACGACGAGTACATCGGCAAGCTGGTCCGGGCCGGGTTCACCCAGGCCTCGGTGGAGCCGACCCGTGTGTACGCCGCCGCCGATGCGCGGGAGTTCCTGGGCGACGCCGGGCTCGATGCCGACGCGCTCGCCGCCGAGCTCGACGGCAAGGTGATGGGGGCGTTCATCCGCGCCACCAAGCCGGAGGCCGGATGCGGGTGCGGGCCGAGCTGCTGCGGCGGGGCACGGTGAACATCACGCCACTCGGGGCTGACGAACTGCCCGAGGTGTCGGCCCTGCTCGTGGCCAACGGACTCCCGGTGGCCGACCTCTCCCCTGCGATCCACTTCCTGGGCGTCCGGGATGACCGCGGGCTCGAGGGCATCGTCGGCCTGGAGCGGCATGGAACGGACGGACTGCTCCGTTCGCTGGCGGTCCGGCCCGACCGCCGCGGGAGCGGGCTCGGCTCCGCGCTGGTGCTCGAGGTCGAGCGGCTGGCCCGCTCCGAGGGGCTCGCCTCGCTCTACCTCCTCACGACCACCGCGGAGCCGTTCTTTGCGCACCGTGGCTACGCCCCGATTCCCCGCGACGCCGTGGCGCCCGCCATCCGGGCGAGCAGCGAGTTTGCCAGCGTCTGCCCCACGAGTGCGAGCGTGATGCGCAAGGCCGTCGACCGGGGCACCGAATGACCGGCGCGCCGGCGGCCCCCGTCCTCGGGCGGCTCTCGACGGTCGACCGCTACCTCCCGGTCTGGATCTTCGTGGCCATGGCGCTCGGCCTGGTGCTGGGGCGGGCGTTCCCGGGGCTTGGCGCGGCGCTCGACCGCGTCAAGCTGGCGGGCGTCTCGGTGCCGATCGGGATCGGCCTCCTGTGGATGATGTACCCGGTCCTGGCCAAGGTGCGGTACGAGGCGATCGGCGACCACGTGGCCAACCGCCGGCTGCTTGGCACCTCGCTCGTGCTCAACTGGGTGGTGGGCCCGGTGGTGATGTTCGCGGTGGCCTGGCTGCTGCTGCCCGACCTGCCCGCGTACCGGAACGGGCTCATCATCGTGGGGCTGGCCCGCTGCATCGCGATGGTGCTCATCTGGAACAACCTCGCCTGCGGCTCGGGGGAGCTGGCCGCGGTCCTGGTGGCGCTCAACTCGGTCTTCCAGATCCTGTCGTACTCGGTGCTGGGTTACTTCTTCCTGGCCGTCGTGCCGGGATGGCTCGGGGCGGCGGGCGCGGGGCTCGACGTGTCCATGCTGGAGATCGCAAAGAGCGTCCTCATCTTCCTCGGCATCCCATTGCTCGCCGGCTACTTCACCCGCCGCATCCTGGTCCGCCGGCGGGGCGCCGCCTGGTACGAGGAGACCTTCCTGCCGCGCATCGGCCCGACCGCGCTCCTGGGCCTGCTCTACACGATCGTCCTGATGTTCGCGATGCAGGGCGACCGCATCCTGGACCGCCCGCTCGACGTGCTGCGGATCGCGCTGCCGCTCCTGATCTACTTCCTGATCATGTTCGGCCTCGGGTTCCTGCTCTCCCGCTGGCTCCGCTTCGGGTACCCCGAGGCGGCGGCGCTTTCCTTCACCGCGGCGGGCAACAACTTCGAACTGGCGATCGCGGTGGCCATCGGCACCTTCGGCATCAGCTCCGCCGAGGCGCTCGCGGCGGTGGTCGGGCCGCTCATCGAGGTGCCCGCCCTCGTCGGTCTCGTGTACGTCTCGCTCTGGGCCCGTCGCTTCTTCCCCGACGCGCCCGCCCCATCCCTCACCCCGACCACGCCATGACCTCCGCCCCCGCTCCCTTCCGCGTGCTCATCCTCTGTACCGGCAACTCCGCCCGCAGCCAGATCGCCGAGGCGCTGCTCGCCCACAAGGGCGCCGGCCGGTTCGAGGTGGTCAGCGCCGGGTCACGCCCCGCCGGCCGGGTGAACCCCTTCGCCGTCCAGGTCCTCGGGGAGGCGGGCATCCGGTGGGAAGGCAAGGTGCCGAAAGGCCTCGACGGGCTCGAGACCCAGCGGTGGGACTTCGTGATCACGGTGTGCGATCGCGCCAGGGAGGCCTGCCCGATCTTTCCGGGCACCCCGATCCTGGCGCACTGGGGCATGCCGGATCCCGCGGAGGTCGAGGGAACCGAAGAGGTGAAGCGCCGTGCCTTCCAGGACACGATGGTGACCCTCGGCCGACGGATCGACCTGCTCCTGGCCCTGCCGATCGCCAAGCTCGAGCGGCTGGCCCTGGAGCGCGAGGTACGGGGGATCGGCACTCGGTGAGCCGCGAGACCGGTTGACGCAGGACTACCTACTAGTAGATTGACCGCATGACCGCGCCTGCTCCGACCGCCGACCGCATCCTCGATATCGCCGAGCAGCTGGTCCAGACGCGCGGCTACGAGGCATTCAGCTACGCCGACATCGCGGACGCGCTCAGCATCCGCAAGGCGAGCATCCACTACCACTACCCGAGCAAGGCGGAGCTGACCCGCGCCGTGGCGGCGCGGTACCGTCAGGCCTTCGCGGCGCGCCTGGCGCAGCTCGACCGGGAGTTCCCCGACGCCACCCGGCGGCTGATGCGCTATGTGCGGCTCTTCCAGGAGGCGCTGCGCGAGGGGGACCACATGTGCCTGTACGGCATGCTGGCCTCCGATGTCGCCACGCTGCCCGAGCCGGTCCGTGCCGAGGTGCTCGCGTTCTTCGAGGAGCAGGAGCAGTGGCTGGGCCGGCTGCTGGCCCAGGGGCGCTCCGCCGGCGAGTTCCGGTTCGATGGCAAGCCGGAGGCGGCGGCGAGCGCGCTGCTTGCCGGCCTTGAAGGCGCGATGCTGCTGGCCCGCTCCCGGCGCGACGTGGCGCATTTCGCGTCGGTGGCGCTCCGGCTGGTCGGTGCCCTCACGAGCGAGGGGTAGTGGCGCAGTGGCGGGCGGTGGCCTGGGGGGGCTGCGCTTGACGGCGCCCGCCCCCGGGCTCAGGTTCCGGGACGATTCCATCGGGAGGGTGTGATGGCTGATGAGGTGATTCAGGAGCGGCGGATGTTTCTGCAGGCCTGCGGCCTGATCGGGCTGGCCGTGGCGGCCGAAGGGCTGACGGGGGCGTCCCGTGAACTCGCCGCCGCGGTCCGGGTGAGCCGGCCGGGACCGGATGATCCGCCGATCCCCAACGAGATCGTGCAGCGCATCTTCGATGAGCGCTTCCAGGGCCGGCCGATCACCCGCGGGCACGTGACGCTCGACATGCCGGCCATGGCCGAGGATGGGCGCTACGTCCCCGTGATCATCGAGTCCGACCTGCCGATGACCGCCGAGCAGCACGTGAAGAGCGTGTTCCTGATCGTGGACCACAACCCCGATCCGCTGGTGACCGCCTTCCACCTCTCTCCGCTGGTCGGGCCGGTCGCCATCCAGACCCGCATCAAGATGAAGCGCACGAGTGTCATCCGGGCGATCGTCGAGACCAGCGGCGGCGAGCTGTGGGCGGACTACCTCAAGGTCGAAACCACTTTGAACGGGTGCGGCTGACATGCCTGAGACCGGCAAGACCAGGGTCGTCCTGCCCGAGCGCATCCAGCGCGGCGACGTCATCCGGGTGCAGGTGGTGATGCAGCACCCGATGGACACGGGCTTCTTCCGGGACGCGAACGCCAACATCATCCCCGCCTGGTTCATCAGCGAGGTGCGGGTGCGCTACGGCGACGCCGAGGTGGCGCGCTTCGAGTGGACCTCGGGCATCAGCAAGGACCCGATGGTGGCCTTCCAGCTCAAGGCCGACCGCGAGGGCCTGCTGACCGTGGACAGTCGCGACAGCCGGGGCAGCGCCTTCAGCGGGCAGGCCGAGATCAAGTTCGCGACCACGTGAGCGCGCCCGGGGCGCCGCTGGCTCGGCGGCTCGGTCGTCCGGCGGCTCGGTGGCGGGGAGGGGCGGGGGCGTGGACATGCGCCTTCGCCCTTGTCGTTGCCGCCCCCCTCGTGGCCCAGGACTCCGTGCCCTTCCGGGCCTTCTCGCCCACGACCGAGCGCACCCGCTATCCGGTCCGGCGCCTGGCCCCGGGTGTCTTCGCGGTGCTTGGTGATTCGGGGCAGGGGGCCGAG
This sequence comes from Gemmatimonadota bacterium, assembly GCA_016713785.1. NCBI lineage: Bacteria > Pseudomonadati > Gemmatimonadota > Gemmatimonadota bacterium. Next base: position 152,897 of record JADJOM010000003.1, read on the forward strand.
GGCCGACCCAACGCCGGGTTCGTGGACACGCGCGACGGGGTCGTGGCCGTGGGCGGGCTGGCCAGCCCCGCCCAGGCCCGGGCGGTGTTGCGCACCCTGCGGTCGCGGACCCGGGGCCCGTTGCGCTACCTCGTCCTGTACGCCCATCACCCCGACATGATGTTCGGCGCGATCGAGTTCAAGCGCGCGGGGGCCGCGATCGTGGCCCACCCGGACACCCGGGTGCTGGCCGCCGAGGCCGGCCCAGACCAGATGGTGGCCGACTGGGACCGGGTGGTGGGGCTGCAGGAGCTGCTCGGCTTCGAGTTCGCCAACACGCCGGACCGGCCCGTCACCGGCCGCGACACGCTCCGGCTGGGGGGGAGGGAGATGATCCTGATCCACCCCGGGCCCGCGCACTCCCGGGGCGACCTCATGCTGTGGCTCCCGCGGGAGCGGGTGCTCTTTGTCGGGGACCTCCTGCTCGAGGACGGCGTCAGCATGGTGGTCGACGGCAGCGCGCGGGCCCTGCTCGCCGCCCTCGACCTCATCGATTCGCTGGCGCCACGGGTGCTGGTACCCGGGCATGGCCGCATCCCGGCCAGCCCGCGGGCGCTCACGGACTCGACCCGTCGCTACCTCCGGACGGTGCGTGACTCGATGGCCGCCGAGGTGAAGCGGGGAACCTCCATGCGGCGCGCGCTGGAACGCTTCCCGCAGGCCAATGGGCGGCGCCCGGTGGCGCTGGAATCACGCATTCGCCGCAACGCCGCCCGCATCTTCCGGGAGGTCGAGGCGGAGGCCCTGGGACTCGAGGAGAGCGAATGAACCGGTGGAGGCGTGCATCCGGCGTCACGGCGGCGCTGCTCGCGCTGACGCTCGGTGACCCAATCCTGGCGCAGCAGCCGCCGGCGCCCCGCCTGGTCGGGACGGCAGAACTGGCGCGGCTCCTCGCGGCGGATGTGGCAGTCGAGCCGGCGGAAGGCCAGGCGCGCAGGACGCCGGTGCTCGTCATCGACGTGCGCCAGTCCTGGACCAGCTACCTGCAGAACCACCTGACCGGGGCGGTGTGGCTCAACGTGGAGACGCTCCGGGCCCAGCGCGATGAGCTGCCGTTCCAGCTGCTGTCGGGCGCCCAGTACGCCGAGCTGTTCCGGCGCCTGGGGGCCACGCCCACGCGGAGGATCGTGATCTACAGCGCGGGGGAGCAGCTCGACATCGATGCCACCTTCACGGCGTGGCTGCTCGCCTCGGCGGGGGCGCGGGAGGTGACGGTGCTCGACGGCGGCTACGCCAAGTGGGAACTCGAGGCCCGCCCGGTGACCCAGCGGTATCCGCGCACGGCCATCGGCCGGGACGGGTTCCGCGCCAGGGCGTTCCGGCCCTCGGTGGCGAGCCTGGCGGAGGTGATCGCGGCTAGCCAGGGGGGTGGAGCGCTGCTGGTGGATGCGCGGCCGCCCGAGCAGTTCGCCGGGTCCGCTGGGGCGCAGCTGCGGCGGGGGCACATCCCGGGCGCCATCAATCACCCCTGGAAGGACGACCTCGAGAAGGTGGACCTGGCGCTGGTCTGGAAGGACACGACGGCGCTCCGGGCCGCCTACGCGGCGCAGGGCATCACCCCGGATCGCGACATCATCCTCTACTGCAACAGCGGCACCGAGGCGAGCCACGTCTTCTTTGCGCTCCGCTTCCTGCTCGGGTACCCGCGGGTCCGGATCTTCACCGGCTCGTGGACCCAGTGGGCGGAGCGGGACGAGCTGCCGGTGGCCCGCTAGGCCCGCTCACCGCCGTGTCGGCCGCGGGTCAGGGCATTGCCCGCAGCTCTGCCGGATCGTACTGCACCCCACCACGCATCACCCAGCGCACCGCGCCCACGTTGCGGATATCGGCCAGGGGATCGGCCGCGAGGAGCACCAGGTCGGCCAGCTTGCCCGTTTGAATGGTGCCCAGCTGGGCCGCCGCCGGACCGATGGCCAGCGCCGCGTCCCGCGTGGCGGCGAGCAGCGCCCGGGCCGGCGTCATTCCCACGGAATCCACGAACAACCGCAGCTCGACCTCGAGCTGTGCCCGCTCCCCCATGGGGCCGTAGGCCACGTGGTCGGTGCCGGCGGTCAGACGCACGCCGCGGAGGGCCGCCTGCCGGGTGACTTCCATGCCGAAGACGCTGGCCGCGATGGCATACCGGTCGGGCAGCGCCTGGGTCCGGCGCCGGCTCCGGCCCGCGCGCTCGGCGGAGAGCAGGGTGGCGTGGAGGGTGGGCTCGAGGAAGGTGCCGCGCACCGCCAGGGTGTCGAGGGTGGCGAGCACCGCCGGGCGGCGGGCCGCCTCGGCGGTCTGGGCCGAGTCGGCGGTGACCTGGAGCAGCGAGGTGCTGGTCCGCAGCGTGTCACGGGTATCGTGCGCGATGAGCTCGCCCGCGAGCCCGGCGGCGTGCACCACGCCGTCCTGCCCCGCCTGGGACTGCTCGCGGACATTCGCGGGCTGCACCCAGCCGTGGCCCCACACCGGCAGGCCACGCGCGTGGGCCGCGGTCACCAGCCGCGCCACCTGGGCGGAGTCGAGATCCTGGTAGAGCTTGAGCCCGATCGCGCCGGCCTCCACGGCGGAACGCACCACACCATCGGCGTTGCCGGCGGGGGGGAACATGATCGGGTACCATCCGAGCTGCCGCATGCCGCCGGAGGCGGGCGCGTGGCGCACCACGTTGCCATCGGGGCGGCGCTCGGTCTCGGGCGAGAAGAAGTGGATGCCGGCCACGAGCTGCATGGGGAACACCCGCGGGGCGGGACCGGCCGCGGTCGCGGCCTCGAGCAGGCGGGCCGGGTTGTTGCCCATGTCGCGGACGGCGGTGACGCCGCGCGCCAGGAGGTCGTGCAGGTCGGAGCGGATCGAGGTGTCGGTCACGCCGCGGGGCCGGAACAGCAGGTGCACGTGGGTATCGATCAGGCCCGGGAGCAGGTAGCCACCGGCGGCGTCGAGCACCCGCGCGCCTGGTGGGACGGGGCATTCGGCGCGCGGCCCGGCGCAGCGCACCGTGCCACCGGCCACCACCACCACCGCGTCCGGCACCGGCGGCGCGCCGGTGCCGTCCCACAGCGTGGCGCCGACGATGGCGGCCACCCCGGCCTCCTGTGCTCCCAGCGGCGCTCCCGCGAGTGGCAGGGCGAGGGCAAGCAGGCCGGCGATGCGGGAGGAGACCATGGCCGTGTCCAAGGTTGGGGTCGGAGGGGACGACCTCCCCTACAATAGGACGGGGGCGCCGAAAGGTCACCCCTTCCCGTGCCCCGGGGTCACAGTCCAGCCGCCGGACTTGACCGGCCCGCCGGTCGGGCCCATCCTGCAACGTCACCCTCCTCCTCCCCGACCCTCATCCGGGACCCTGCGCCGTGATCCAACTGCTCGTCAACGGGAAGCCGCATCGGGTGGATGTGGCGCCCGACACGCCCCTGCTCTGGGTGCTGCGTGATACGCTCGCCCTCACCGGTACCAAATACGGCTGCGGCATGGCGCAGTGTGGCGCCTGTACCGTCCACCTCGACGGCCAGGCCATCCGCAGCTGCTCCACCCCGGTGAGTGCCGCCGCCGGGAAGAAGATCACCACCATCGAGGGCCTCTCGGCCGACGGCAGCCATCCGCTGCAGCAGGCCTGGGTGGCGGAGCAGGTGCCGCAGTGCGGCTACTGCCAGTCGGGGCAGATCATGCAGGCGGCCGCGCTGCTCAGCCAGACGCCGAAGCCCTCCGACGCGGACATCGATGCGGCCATGGCGGGCAACATCTGCCGCTGCGGCACCTACCAGCGAATCCGCGCGGCGATCCACCGCGCGGCGGAGGCGTAACCCATGATCAGCATGCCTCAGGTGTCCCGGCGCCAGTTTCTCCGGGTCAGCGCCGTGGCCGGCGCGGGGCTGACCCTTGCGGTGTCGCTCGACGGCTGCGGGCCGGGCGGCGAGCCGGCGGCGGCGGGGCCGGGGGAGCCGGTGTTTCTGCCCAACGCCTTCGTCCGGGTGGACGAGCAGGGATGGGTGACGGTGATCTCCAAGCACGTCGAGATGGGCCAGGGGACTTACACCGGGCTCGCCACCATCGTGGCCGAGGAGCTGGACGCCGACTGGGACAAGGTGCGCGTGGAGGGTGCCCCCGCCGACGCGGCGAAGTACGCCAACCTCGCCTTCGGGGTACAGGGCACGGGGGGCAGCACCTCGATTGCCAATTCGTGGCCGCAGCTGCGTGCCGCCGGCGCCACCGCGCGGGCCATGCTGGTGGCGGCGGCCGCCGCCGAGTGGAAGGTGGACGCCGCGACGCTCACCACGGAGCGCGGCGTCATCACCAATCCCGCCAACGGCAAGCGCTTGGGCTATGGCCAGGTGGCCCGGGCGGCGGCGGCCCTCCCGGTGCCGGAGCAGGTGCCGCTCAAGGACCCCGCCAGCTTCCGCCTGATCGGCAAGCGTGCCCCGCGGGTGGATGCGCGGGCCAAGGTCACCGGCTCGGCGCCGTTCACCCAGGATGTCTCCCTCCCGGGCATGCTCACGGCCGTGGTGGCGCACCCGCCGCGGTTCGGGGCCACCGTCCGGAGCTTCGATGCCTCGGCCGCGAAGGCGGTCCCGGGGGTGCGGGAGGTGGTGCAGATCCCCACCGGCGTCGCCGTCCTCGCCGACGGCTTCTGGGCGGCCCGCCAGGGGCGTGACGCGCTGGTCATCGACTGGGACGAGAGCAAGGCCTTCCGTGGCAGCACGCCGGCGCTGTTCGCGGAGTACCGCGCGCTGGCCGCGAAGCCGGGCACCATCGCCCGGAAGGACGGCCAGGGCGCGGCGGCGGTGCGCGGCGAGCGGCAGGCGGCGGCCGTCTATGAGCTGCCCTTCCTGGCCCACGCCTGCATGGAGCCGCTCAACTGCGTGGTGCGGCTCTCCGCCGACGGATGCGAGATCTGGAACGGCGAGCAGTTCCACACCCCAGACCAGATGGCGGTCGCCGCGGTGACGGGGCTCAGGCCGGAACAGGTCACCATTCACATGCTGTACGCCGGCGGCAGCTTCGGGCGGCGGGCCAACCCGCAGGCGGACTACGTCGTGGAAGCGGTCACGATCGCCCGGGCCATCGAGGGCCGCGCGCCGGTCAAGATGGTCTGGACCCGGGAGGACGACACCCGGGCTGGCTACTACCGGCCGATGTACGTGCACGCCGTGAAGGCCGCGCTGGGCCCCGACGGGCGCGCGGCGGCCTGGCACCATCGCGTAGTGGGCCAGTCCATCATGAAGGGCAGCGCCTTCGAGGGCTTTATCCAGAAGGGCATCGACCCGACCTCGGTCGAAGGCATCACGGACACGGGGTATGGCATCCCCCACTTCCAGGTGGAGCTGCACACCACCACGCTCGGGGTCCCGATCCAGTGGTGGCGGTCGGTGGGTCACACCCACACCGCGTTCGTGATGGAGACCATGATGGACGAGCTCGCCGTGCTCGCCGGCCAGGACCCGGTGGCGTTCCGGGAGGCGCATCTCGGCGCCGCGCCCAGGCACCTGGGGGTGCTCCGCCTGGCCGCCGAGAAGGCGGGGTGGGGCACGCCGCTGCCGGCCGGCCGGGCCCGCGGGGTGGCGGTGCACCAGTCGTTCGGCAGCTACGTCGCGGAGGTGGCGGAGGTCTCCCTCGAGAACGGGGCGCCGCGGGTCCACCGGGTGGTCTGCGCGGTGGACTGCGGGGTCGCGGTCAATCCGGACGTGATCACCATGCAGATGCAGAGCAGCATCGCCTACGCGCTCTCGGCCCTGCTGCACGGCGCCGTGACGCTCAAGGACGGGGTGGTGGAGCAGGCCAACTTCGACACCTACAAGGTGCTGCGCCTCCCGGAGATGCCGGAGGTGGAGGTGCACATCGTGCCGTCGGCCGAGCCCCCGAGCGGGGTCGGCGAGCCCGGCACCCCGCCGCTCGCACCGGCGGTGGCGAACGCCATGTTCCAGCTCACGGGCACCCGGGTGCGGACGCTGCCGGTGGCGTAGAGCGGTCGGGCGGTAGGGCGGTAGGGCGGCAAACACACCGACCCTCCGGGGATCTTCCCGGAGGGTCGTGTGCGTCCATCGTACCACCCCACCGCCTACTTCGTCAGCGCCTCTTTCATGGTCCGGTTCTGCCACAGGACCGTGATGCCGAGCAGGATGAGGCTGCCCAGCAGGATGCTCGTGGCCAGCACGTTGATCTGCGGCGGGAAGGCCGCGCGGCGGGCGCCGTACACGTAGAGCGGGTAGGTGACCTGGTTGCCGGCGTTGAACAGCGTGATGATGAAGTCGTCCAGGGAGAGGGCGAACGAGAGCATGCCGGCGGCGGCGATGCCGGGCGCGATCAGCGGCAGGGTCACCTTCATCACGGTGCGGAACGGGCTGGCGCCGAGGTCCATGGCGGCCTCCTCGAGGGTCCAGTCGAAGCCACGGATCCGCGCCTTGACCGTGAGCGCCACGTAGCTCACCGAGAACATGATGTGGGCGATGACCACCGTCCAGAAGCCGGTCTGCACGTTGCTGGTCAGGAACAGCGACAGCAGCGAGGAGCCAAGCACCACCTCGGGGGTGGTCAGCGGCAGCACCAGCAGGAGGTTGATCGGCCCGGCGCCCTTCCAGGTGTACCGGCACAGCGCCAGCGCGATGAGCGAGCCGAACAGCAGCGACACGCTGGTCGAGGCCGCCGCCACCTTGAGGGAGAGCTGCATCGCGTCGACCAGCGCGGGATACAGGAACGGGTCGCGCCAGGCGTCGAGGGAGAACGACTTCCAGACGAAGTTGAACTTCCCGTCCGGCTTGTTGAAGCTGTACGAGACGATCACGAAGATCGGCAGGAACAGGTACAGCAGCACCAGGGCGGCGTAGAGGTCGAGCAGCCGCCCGGTCCAGCGCGAGCCCACCGGTCCGCGGCGCGCCATCAGGCCAGGTCCTCGGTGCCAAGGGCCCGGGCATACGCCAGCACCATGATCGTGATGATCACCATCAGCACGAAGCTGAGCGCCGCCGCCAGCGGGTAGTCACGCACCTGCAGGAACTGCCCCTGGATCACGGAGCCCAGCATCTTCTGGTTGGGGCTGCCCAGCAGCTCGGCGTTGATGAAGTCGCCGGTGGCGGGGATGAACGTCAGCATGCTCCCCGCCAGCACCCCGGGCATGGAGAGGGGCAGCACCACCTTGCGGAAGGCCTGGCCGGCGTTGCAGTAGAGGTCGTTGGCGGCCTCGGTCAGCCGCCGGTCGATCTTCTCCAGGCTGACGTAGATCGGCAGGATGGTGAAGGGCAGGAAGTTGTAGCTGAGCCCGCCGATCACCGCCCAGACGGTGTTGAGCAGCCGTCCCTCCTCGGGGAGGAGGTGCAGCGTGGCCAGGGTCTGCACCACGATCCCGCCGTCGTTGAGGATCGTCTTCCAGGCAAAGGTGCGCACCAGGAAGGTGGTGAAGAACGGCAGGATGACGAGCCCGAGCAGGAAGTTCTTGTACCGGCCCGAGCGGAAGGCGATCACGTAGGCCAGCGGGTAGCCCAGCAGCACGCAGACCACCGTGGCCGCGAAGGCGTACCCGAACGACCGTCCCAGGTGCACCCCGTAGTCGGTGAAGGCGCGCTGGTAACCGTCGTACCACGCCGCCCCCTCCGGACCGACCGACGTCCGGGCGAGGGTCAGCGTGGGGATGACGTAGAACGCGATGAGCCAGAGGATCCCTGGCGCCACGAGCAGGTAGGGGGCGATCGGGTTGCGCCGATTGCCCCCGGCGGCGGTGCCGGCCATGAGGAGTGCCTATGCCCCGATCGCGTCCTGGAAGAGCCGGTTGAACTCCTGGTCCTCGGCATCGTCCAGCCACTTGAAGACCTTGAGCCGGGCGGTCACGTCGGCGGGGACGTTGACCAGCGGGCTGCTGGCGAGGGCGGGCGCGATCTTGGCCAGTTCCTCGGCCGTGCCCTTGACCGGCGAGAGGTACGGCGCGGCGGCGATGATCTGGGCCGAGTGGGCCGGGGTGTAGCAGTAGTCCATGAACGCCGCCGCCAGCTCCGGCCGGTCGGAGGTCTTGGGAATCAGCATGTTGTCGGAGTAGAGCATCGCGCCTTCCGTGGGCGCGATCCACCGCAGGTCCGGGTTGTCCGCGGCCAGGCCCTGGATGTCGCCCGACCACGCCACCGCCACCGCGATGTTCCCGGCCGCCAGGTCCTCGGCGTAGTCGTTGCCCGTGAACCCGCGGATGTGGCCGTTCTCCCGGTACTGCTTGATCTTGGCGCAGGCCAGCCGGGCGTCCTCGACGGTGCAGGCCGCGGGGTCCTTGCCCTCGCCCATCATCACGAGGCCGAGGGTGTCCCGCATCTCGGTCAGCATCGTGATCTTGCCCTTGAACTTCGGGTCGAACAGGTCGGCCACGCTGGACAGCTCCCGGCCGGTGACCTTCGGGTTGTACCCGATGCCCGCCATGCCCGACATCCACGGCACGCTGTGCAGGCGCCCCGGGTCGAAGCCGACGTTGGTGAGCCCGTCCACCAGGTTGGCCTTGTTGGGGAACTTGTCGGCCGGGATCGGCTGGGTGTAGCCCAGCTTGATCAGCCGGCCAGCCATCCAGTCGGTGAGCACGATGATGTCGCGGTCGATGCTCTGCCCGCGCTTGAGCGGCTCGTCGATCTTGGCGAAGAACTCGTTGTTGTCGTTGACGTCCTCGGTGTAGACCGTCGTGATCCCGGTCGCCGCCTCGAAGTCCGCCACCGTCTTCTGGTCGATGTAGAGCGGCCAGTTGGAGATCCGCACCGTCTTGGCCGCCGCCGCGGCCTGGCCGGCGTCCTTGCCCTGGCACGCGTTCAGGAACGCGCTGCCCAGGGTAAGGCCGCCCGCCGCCAGGGCCGTCCGGCCCAGGAACTGGCGCCGGGAGAGGGCGCGGTGGACCATCGCCGTGAGTTCCTGCTCGCTGTACGTGTCGCGCTTCGTCATGGTGAATCCCCGGGCGTGGAGAGGTCGGTGCTACCGGCTGCCGGCAAGGTCGAGCGTGGTGCGGTTGTCGGGATCGAGCGGGATGTTGGCACGGGAGCGGGGGAGGAGCCGCGCCGCCGCGGCCTCCCAGGCCAGCCGGTAGCTGCGGCCGGTCTCGAGGACGGGGCGGGGGCCCTCCGAGCCCACGTGGGCGATGACCTCGACCCCGTCGGCGGTCGTGAGCACACAGCGCACCACCGGGCCCTGGAAGACGGCGGCCGTCAGGGTGGCGCTGACCCCGTGGCCATTGTCACTGAGGTGCAGCCGCTCCGGCCGGACCATCAGCGTGCAGTCGCTCCCCGGCTTGGCCGCCCAGGCGGGGGCGGCCGCCTCGGCGCGCTGGTCGCCGGCGAGCGTCACCACCGCCTGGTCGTTCATCAGGCCCACCACCTTGGCGGGGAGCAGGTTGGCCACGCCGATGAACCCGGCCACGAATACCGTGGTGGGCCAGTGGTAGATCTCCTCCGGGGTCCCGATCTGCTCCACCCGGCCCTCGTTCATGACCGCGATGCGGTCCGACATGGTGAGGGCCTCCTCCTGGTCGTGGGTCACGTAGATGAACGTGATGCCCACCTCGCGCTGGATCCGCTTGAGCTCGATCTGCATGGCCTGCCGCAGCTTGAGGTCCAGGGCGCCGAGCGGCTCGTCCAGCAGCAGGGCGCTGGGGTAGTTCACCAGCGCCCGGGCCAGCGCCACCCGCTGCTGTTGCCCGCCCGAGAGCTGCGCCGGCTTCCGCTCGGCGAACTGCGCCAGCCGCGTCACCGTGAGCAGCTCCGTCACCCGCTTCTGGACCTCAGGCTCCGGGAGCTTCTTGCAGCGGGGGCCGAACGCGACGTTGTCGCGGACGGTCATGTGCGGGAAGAGCGCGTAGTGCTGGAAGACGGTGTTCACGTTGCGCCGGTAGGGCGGGACCCGCGAGACGTCCTGCCCCTCGAGCAGGATCTGCCCCGAGTCGGGCTGCTCGAAGCCGGCGATCATCCGGAGCGTCGTGGTCTTGCCGCAGCCCGAGGGACCGAGCATCGAGAAGAACTCGCCCTTGCCGATGTCGAAGTGCGCCTCATGGACGGCGATGTAGTCGCCGAAGCGCTTCTGGACATGCTCGAGCTTGATGACTGATTCCATGCGGCCGGACCTCGGGGGTGCTGACCGGGAGCCATACGGTTGGAAGGGCCCAATCTGCGCTCCAAACGGGGAGTTGACAACCCGTGCGCCGGACCTCACCTTGGGGCAGGCCTCGGCAACCGCCGTCGTACTCCCGCAGCAGGCGATAGCACCCAGCGACCCCCACCCCACAAATGCAGGTGCACCATGACCGCGACTGTTCCGTCGACCGGGCAGGCGGGCCTCGACCGTCTGCTCGCCCGCGCGCAGCAGGTCGGCGAGGAGGAGACCCGTCGCCTCCTCGAGCACACCCCCGCCTCCGCCGCGCTGTACCAGCGGGCCTACCGGACCCTGCCGTTCGGGGTCGTCAGCTCGTTCCAGAAGGGCGCGCCCTACCCCGTGTACGTCACCCGGGGGAAGGGCAGCCACATCTGGGACCAGGATGGCACCGAGTATCTCGACTTCCACGGCGGCTTCGGCGCCATGGTGGCCGGCCACGCCCATCCGCGGATCGTCGAGGCCATCCACGAGGCCGCCAGCCGGGGCACCCACTTCGCGGTGACCACCGAGGAGGGCGTGGCCTTCGGCGAGGAAATCTGCCGCCGCTTCAACCTGGAGATGCTCCGGTTCGCCAACTCGGGTACCGAGGCCACCATGGACGCCATCCGGGTGGCGCGCGCCGCCACGGGGCGGGACTCGGTCTGCAAGATCGAGGGCTCCTACCACGGCCACCACGACGCCGTGATGTTCTCGATCGTGCCCAACGCCGACGTCATGGGCGGGCGCGAACGGCCGGCCAAGGCGCCGGTGTCCCGCGGCCTGGTCAAGGACGCGCACCGCTACGTGGAAGTCGTCCCCTTCAACGACCCCGACCACCTGGAGCGGCTCTTCGCCGAGAAGGCGGGCGAGATCGCCTGCCTCATCATGGAGCCCGCCATGATGAACATCGGCATCGTGGTGCCCCAGCCCGGGTACCTGCAGCGGGTGCGGGAGCTGTGCACCCGGTACGGCGTGATCTTCATCTATGACGAGATCAAGACCGGCTTCACCATCGCCGCCGGCGGCGCCACCGAGCGGTTCGGGGTGCAGCCGGACCTGGTCTGCCTGGCCAAGGCCATCTCGGGTGGCCTCCCCGCCGCGGCCTTCGGCGGCCGGGCGGACCTCATGCGGCTGATCGAGCAGGGCGTCTCCCAGATGGGGACGTACAACGGCAATCCGCTGGTCTCGCACGTCGGGCTCGTCACCCTGCGTGAGATCCTCACCCCCGCGGCGTACCAGCACTTCGCCCGGCTCGGCGCCCGCCTCAGCGCGGGCTGCGACGCCGCGATCCGGACCTACGAGATCCCCGGGCACACCGTGGACCTTGGCGCCAAGGGGTGCGTCTCCTATCGCCCCACCCCCATGCGCTCCTACCGCGACTTCCTCGAGACCCGGCCCGAGCTCTTCGCCGCCTCGTATCCCTGGCTGCTGAACCGCGGGATCTTCATGACCCCCGGCGATGAGGAGCAGTGGACCCTGTCGGTGCAGCACACCGAGGCCGACGTGGATCGGTACGTCGAGGTCTTCGGCGCGTTCTGCGCGGAGCTGCGGAAGTAGGGCGGTCGGGGGGAGGGGGCGGCGCGCCCGGCCGGGCGCGCCGACCTTCCGTTCAGTGCCCTGCCGGCACCGGCCGCGCCGCGTTGGGGAACCAGTACCCCTTCCGCTCCATCACGTAGTCCAGGTGCACGTGCTTCGGCTCCCGGAAGGCGTCGAGGCCCTCCTCGCCCAGCTCCCGCCCGACGCCGCTCCACCGCATCCCGCCGAACGGCCCCGCGTCGTTGTCGGTCAGCGGGTCGTTGATCCAGAAGGTCCCCGCCTTGATCTCGTGCATCGCCCGCATGGCCAGCTGCAGGTCATTGGTGTAGATGTTGGCGCCCAGCCCGTAGCGCGAGTCGTTGGCCATGGCGATGGCCTCATCGGGCGTCGCGGCCACCGTGAGCGAGAGCACCGGCCCGAAGATCTCCTCCCGGGTGGGGAGGCTGCCATGGGGCACGTTGGTCAGGAGGGTGGGCTCGAGGAAGTGCCCCTTGAGCCCGCCGGGCGCCACCCGCCGGCCGCCCCGGGCGAGGGTGGCCCCCTCCGCCACCGCCGCCGCGATCTGCCGCTCCACCGTGGCCAGCGCCGCTTCCGAGATGAGCGGCCCCACGTCGGTGGCGGGATCCAGCGGGTCGCCCAGGCGCACGGTGTCGAGGTACGCGTGCAGCCGGCGGGTGAACTCCTGGGCAATGGGCGCGAGCAGGTACACCCGCTTGGCCGAGGTGCAGACCTGGCCGGCGTTGAGCAGGCGGGCCCACGCCACGCCCGGAACCGCCACGTCGAGGTCGGCGTCGGCGAAGACGATGAATGGGTCCACGCTGCCCAGCTCCAGGTTCACCTTCTTGAGCTCCTGCCCGCAGGTCGCCGCGATCGCGCGCCCCGCCGCCACCGAGCCGGTGAACGCCACCAGGTCCACCCGCGGGTGCCGCACCAGCGCCTCGCCGGTGGCCGGCCCGCCGGTCAGCACGTTCACCACCCCCGCCGGCAGCCCCTCCAGGCAGCGCGCCAGCGCCAGGGTGGAGAGCGGGTTCTGGTGCGGCGGCTTGCACACCACCGTGTTCCCCGCCACCAGCGCCGGCGCCAGCTTCCAGGCCAGCAGCAGCAGGGGGAAGTTGAACGGCACGATCGCCGCCACCACCCCGAACGGCTCCTTGATGGTGAAGTTCACCTGGTGCGGCGCCACCGGCGGGATCGAGTTCCCGAAGCTCCGCCGCCCCACCTCCGCGTAGTACTCGAAGGCCGCGGCCACCCAGTCGACCTCGTCGACCGCCTCGATCAGTGGCTTCCCCGTCTCCCGGCTCATCAGCGAGGCCAGCTCCCGCTCCCGTGCCCGGATCACCCCGGCCGCCTCCCGGAGCAGCCGCGCCTTCTCTACCCCGGGAATGCGCCACCACGCCGGCTGCGCCCGCGCCGCCGCCTCCACCGCCAGCGCGGTGTCCTCGACGGTGCAGTCCACCGTCAGGCCCACCTGCTCCAGGGTGGCGGGGTTGAGGATCGGGCGCAGCACCTTGGAGCGCGGGGTGAACCACTGGCCATCGACAAGGATCGGGGCGGGGGAGCTCATGGGGAGTCCGGTAGGTGAGCCGGAGAAGATATCGGGCAGGGGAGATCGGGAAAGGGGGCGAGGGAAAGGGGAAGCGGGAAGAGGGAACTCTGCCGAGGGTCGTACCGAGTACCCGGGCGCCCCGGTCGCCCTTCCACCAATCCGATCGCGGGCGCGCGGCGTAGACCTGCCGGCTGGATCACACCCACGATCATCCGGAGGCAGGCATGCGGAAGCTCTTCCTGGCAGGGACGGTCGCGCTCGCGCTGGCGGCGGCGCTCCCGGGGCACCTCACGGCCCAGCACACCATGAAGGAGAAGTCGCTGTACGACCGGCTGGGCGGCAAGCCCGCCATCACCGCGGTGGTGGACGAGTTCGTGGGCCGGGTCGCGGCCGACCAGCGGATCAACGGTTTCTTCGCCGCGGCCGCGGCCGATCCGGCCCGCCTCGCCGCCTTCAAGGGGAAGCTGGTGGACCAGATCTGCGCCGCCGCCGGCGGCCCCTGCACCTACACCGGCAAGGACATGAAGACCGCCCACGCAGGCATGGGCATCACCGGCGAGCACTTCAACGCGCTGGTGGAGGACCTGGTCGGCGCCCTGGAGAAGTTCAAGGTCGGGCACCATGAGCAGGAGGAGCTGCTGGGCGCCCTGGGGCCGATGCGAGGTGACATCGTCGGTCGGTAGTGCCTGTCAGGGGATCCACGCGGGATCGAGGCACGGGGAGACTCCGCCACCCGTGCCCCGGTCCCGCGCGGCTACCGGGTATCTCCGGTCGCCGCCTCGATCGGAAGTTCTGTCCGCCCAGCCCAGTCGGCCCAGCCAGGCGCGTACACGCCCACCTGCGGATAGCCGAGCAGGACCTTGAGGGCGAACCACGTATGGGTCGCCTCGGCCACCGATTCGCCGTAAACCACCACGAACTTCTCCGGGGTGATACCCTGGGCGAGGTAGGACCGCCGCAGCGCCTCCACCGGCTTCCACGTCAGGGCCACCGCTGACGGCTCGAGGTCGTCCCGCCAGAAGTGATGGATGGCGCCAGGGATGTGTCCCCGGCGGAGGCCCGCCCCGGCGGTGCCCTGGTACGCGTCAGCCGGGCGGACATCCACGATCGCGACCTCAGGATCCCCGATCCCGTGCCGGGCCTCCTCGGCGCCGATGTCGTCCGGGAAGAAGGCCTGGGCCTCATAGGAGCCGGGGGCGGGTTCCGGGGAGCTCGGGGCGCGCGTCCCCCCATCCGCGACCCACCGGGCGTAGCCGCCGTCGAGGACGTACACCTCCGGGTGCCGGAACCCCGCGAGGAGCCATGCCGGCACCGTCGCGTCATCCTGGGTTCCCCGTCCGTGGCCATAGATCACGACGGGGCGATCCCGGCGGATCCCGAGCCGGCCCCACAGCGCGGCGTACGCCTCCTGCCCCAGCGGGGCGGCCAGCACTCCGCCCGGAGCGACGCCGAGCGCCCCGGCATCAAGGTACCGCGCCCCGGGGATGTGGTCCGTGAGATAGGCGGCCCGATCGCTCCGGGCATCGATCACCGTCATCCCGCCGGTCTTCAGCTGCTCGGCCAGCGCCGCGGGGGTGATCAGGCCGCCACGGGTCGCGGGGATCGCCACGTCCAGCGGGTACTCGCTTCGCCGGCTCCAGTCCTGGAATGACCCATCGTAGAGGCGGACATCATATCCCAGGAGCCGCGCGGCGAAGTACACCGCCGTGGCCTGCTGGCCGATATGGCAGTAGACCACGATCCGGTCGCCCGGGGCAACGCCGGCGTCCCGGAACAGCCGCGCCAATGCGCTGTCCGGGAGGAACTGGCGCGCGCTGTCCACCACCGTTTCGTAGACCAGGTTGCGTGCGCCGGGGAGGTGCCCGGGGCGGCTGCCGGACCCGGGGTCGAAGCCGAGGAAGAACTGGCGGTTGCGGGCATCGATGATCCGGAGGTTCGGGCGACCCAGTTCGGCCCGGAGCGCCTCGGCCGTGACCAGGTGCGAGGGAGACGGCACGGAGCGGAGCCGGCCGGGCGCCGCGACCGGGGGTTCCTCGCTCGTCACCATCCCACCGGCGGCCTTCCAGGCCGGCAGGCCACCGTTCAGGATCGAGGTGCGCCCGCCCAGCCCCAGGTAGTCAAAGGTGAACCAGGCGCGGGTGGTCGGGCTGACCCAGTCCCGCCCGAAATACAGGACGATCCGGCTGTCGTTCGAAATGCCCAGGGTCGCGAGCGAACTGTCGAGCCAGGCGGCGGGGGGCAGTTCGAGGAAGAGGCTGTCCGGCGAGCGCCAGGAGAAGCGATGGCCTTCGAGGTGACGGGCACCCGGGAGGTGTTCCGCCGCGTAGCCGGCACGGTCGCCGATGTGGAGCAGGACCAGGTTCCGGTCCTGCAGGTGTTGCCGGAGCCAGCTGGCCGAGACCAGCAGCGGGTCCTTCGGCCCTTCCGCGAGCGGGGCCGCGCCGAAGGCAAGCGTCAGGGTGAGTCCCAGGGCGAGGCCTGCTGAGGGCATGTCCGCGATCCGGTGGGGGGCAGAAGAAAAGGTAGGTGGCACCCGCCGGGCTGTCAGGTGGGATCGCCTGCCTCATCGGGGAGACTGCGCATCGGGATTTCGCCGCCGCGCGGCCAGTTGGGCGCATCAACTCCCGCCATGCCCTGACCGATATTCGGTACATGACCGTCGCCGTCGCGCAGCCCCGGGCCCCGGGGCCCGACCTGCCGTACCTCGCCTCCGCCGTCGTGGCGAACGCCTTGGTGGGGATCAGCATCACCGATGTCGACGGCACCATCCTGTACGTCAACCAGGCCTTCACCGACGTCACCGGATACACCCTGGCGGAGGCGCTCGGCAAGAACCCGCGCATCCTCCAGTCGGGCCGCCATTCGCGCGCCTACTACGAGGAAATGTGGCGCTGCCTGACCGAGGACGGCGCGTGGCAGGGCGAGATCTGGAACCGGCGCAAGAGCGGGGAGGTCTACCCGGAGTGGCTCAGCATCGTCGCCCTGCGGGACGGCGGCGGCCAGACAACCCACTACTTCGCCATGTTCGGCGACATCACCGACCGCAAGCGCGCGGAGGAGGCGCTGGCGCACCGCGCCACCCACGACCCGCTGACCGACCTGCCCAACCGTGCGCTCTTCCTGGAGCACCTGCGCCACGCCCTGCACGTCCACCACCGCTCCAGGAGCCGTCTCGCCCTGCTGTTCCTCGACCTCAACGGCTTCAAGGCCATCAACGACGAGCGCGGCCACGCCGCAGGCGATGTTGTGCTGCGCACCGTGGCTGAACGGATCCGCGGCTGGCTCCGGACCTCCGACCTCGTGGCCCGCCTGGGGGGAGACGAGTTCATCGTCATGCTGCAGGGCCTCCGGGTACCGCGGCAGGCCGACCACTGCTCCGAGAAGCTCCGTGAGGAGATCGCCCGGCCGATCCCGCTGCCCGGTGGGGAATGCCGGATCGAGGCCTCGGTGGGGATTGCGCTCTTCCCCGACGAGGGAGGCTCCGCCGAGGCACCCGTCGGCCTCGCCGACCAGCGGATGTACCAGGGGAAGCGGTCGGGGCGCCCCTCGGGGGAACACCGCGCGACCTGCCGCTGACGCGCGCCGGACTGGTGGACATCGCTCACCGCCTGCCGGACGCCGTGGGCCGTCGCCAGGAAGAGGGGCGCGCTCGTGTGGGTGACGGTGGTTCTGCGCAGAATCCTGTTTGTCCAGTCCTCCCTGCCATCGAGGGATTCCCAGCCGGC
This sequence comes from Gemmatimonadota bacterium, assembly GCA_016713785.1. Classification (NCBI taxonomy): domain Bacteria; kingdom Pseudomonadati; phylum Gemmatimonadota; species Gemmatimonadota bacterium. The sequence goes on from JADJOM010000003.1 coordinate 169,793, forward strand.
AGCCTGTCCGCATGACTCCGTTGCGTCGTGTCCTTGGACCATCGGTGGACTGCCACTCCCTGGTCCGGCGGCCGGCAAATGCGAACCAAGCGCCACACAATCGGCACGGGCGGCGCGCACATGCATGAGCGGACGTATCAATGCATACGACCCCTGCCGTAACCGTCGTGGAGTGTGGCCCAGGCGGAGGGCGGGATGCTCGGGTGGTTCGCGGCGGCCCGGGGCCGGATTGTGCGGGTCCAGCGGTCGTTCGGAGGGGCTCTCGTGCCGCATGGAGGCGCGCTGGCGGGGCGGGCGCGCCTGCCATGCCGATGGTCAGGTCGCCGGCCCCCGATCGGGGCTGGGTGAGGGCGCGGGTGCGCGGCACGGACAGTGCGCCGCGCCGGCGTGCCCCGTTCGGGCGAGTTCTGGCGTCGTTCGGGCGAGCGCTGGCGTCGTTCGGGCGCGGTGCGGGGCGGTTCAGGCGAGGAAAATATGCATTTGATGTGGTCTCGCCCCGTTGGCGCGAGGGCCGGAATCGCGGGGGCGCTGGCCGATCCGTGCGCGGAGGATGACGGCGGAAGATTGGTCCCATCGCCTGCTCGCCTGATCACCCGTCATTCCGGAGGAGCGCCGCGACCGCGAGCTCACGGCTGAAGCCGCGGCTCGGCCTCGGGCGCTGAAGCGCCGGCAGGCTACCCCCGGCTGTCATTCCTGCGGCGCGCCACGCGCGAGGGGCTCCCCCCCGCCTGTCATTCCGAGGGGGCGGAGGGGCGTGTCCGGCGCCGCGAAGGGAGGGAAGGGCGTCGCGACTGATGGGGAGGCGGGCCCGGGCGCCGGGGCGTGGGCCGGGCATGGCGGGAAGCGCGTGGCGAGGGCCGGGCGATGCATGCCGGGCCGCGGGGAGTGCATGGCGAGTCGCCGGGCGGGTTGGTCATCCGCGTGGTGGTGCGCGGCCCCCGGCGGGGTGCCCCCGCCGGCCCCCGCCCGCTTGACGTCGGACATAACAAGTGACATATTGGTCACATATGAATGCGCGTCACCCCGTGGCGGCCCATCGAGCCGCGAGTGCCGACGACCTGGCCGGGGTGTGGCGGGCGCTGGCGGACCCGACCCGCCGCGAGATCCTGGACCGGCTCCGGGGGGGGCCGCAGACGACCGGCGACCTGGTGGAACACTGTGCGCTGAGCCGGTTCGGGGTCATGAAGCACCTCGGGGTGCTGGTCGAGGCGGGGCTCGTGCTGGTCCGCCGCGAGGGTCGCCAGCGCTGGAACCACCTCAACCCGATGCCCATCCACCAGATCGCCCGGCGCTGGATCCGGCCGTTTGAAGCGGCCGCGGCGGAGCAGTTGCTGCGGCTGAAGTTCCACGCAGAACGACCCACGGAGGACATCATGGCGAAGGCGACGGAGTTCAGGGCACTGGATATCCAGCTCGAGGTGGAGATCGCCGCGAGCCGGGACAAGGTCTGGCGCTCGCTGACCACAGAGATCGGTGAGTGGTGGCCGAAGCAGTTCTACGTCGGGACCAGCCCGAAGCGCTTCCGGCTGGAGGGCCGCGTGGGCGGGCAGGTGGTGGAAGACTGGGGCAACGGCGAAGGCTCGCTCTTCGGCACCATCACGGTCTTCGAGGAACAGGCCACGTTGCAGTGGGCCGGGGACATGTCCGCGGACTTCGGGGGCCCGGCGCGCTCGGTCACCACCTTCCGGCTCACCGCCGGTCCCCGCGCCGGCACCACGCTCATCTCCTTCCGCGATACGCCCTTCGGGTTGCTGGGCGAGGCGGCGCTGGCGGGGCTGCAGCAGGGCTGGACCTGGCTGCTGCATGACATCCTGAAGCCATACATCGAGCAGGGTCGCCGTCCCGAGCGGCCCGCCACGCTGGAGGGTTGACCCATGCGAACCCACTGGGCGGCGCGGACGGGCGCCATCTGTTACGCGCTCTGGGGCGTGCTGCACGTGCTCGGCGCCGGGATGCAACTCTCCCGGCTCGGGCGCGAGGGCGGGGCCGGCCTCGCGGCGATGCTGGCCAGCGCCGGGCCGCCGGGCGTCACGATGCCCGCGGTGGCCGCGCCGGCGGCCGCGTTCATGGGGATGGGGGCGTTCAACCTGCTGTGGATCGGGCTGCTCGTGACGGCGATCGCGCTCACGCTCAACTGGCACAACTCGCGGCTCGGGTTCTGGCTCAACCTCGCGCTCGTCGGCCTGACGGACCTCGGGCTGGTCTACTACCTGCTGCTGTCGCGGATCATGGCCTGGTCCGACGGCGGCGTGGGGCTGGTGCTTTTCGTGGCGGCGCTGGGCTTCTCGAGCCTCGGGCGGGTGGTGCACGGGGCAGCCACGGGTCGCCGGTTGCAGGAGGTCTAGCGGGCGGCGGTCGTGGCCGCCGCGCCGCCCCGCCCCCGCCTCCAGGCGTTCGGGCGGCGGCCGATGGCCCCCCGTGCCCGGCCCGCGCGTGCAACCCGATCCGGCCCTGCGCCCGCAGGGTCCGCCTTCGCCCTGCACGTCCCGCCTGTGATCGCCCCACATCCCGCTCGGTCGGGGCCCCCCGGCGGCAGGGGGCCCGGCCCGTCCGGGGCCTCCGCCTTGACGGCCAATGTATAGCCATATAGTTATATGATACTCGAAGCTGACCCGCCGTGCCGACCCCGCGGCGGCGGGGGCGCGGCGGGAGACACCCAGGGGGAGGCGAGTCCATGACAGATGCCAGCGACGGTCCCGACGGCCCGGCGCGCCGCCCGCCGTGGTGGCGGCGCCAGTCCCCGGCGGTCCGGATGGGCCTCCGGGTGGCCGTGCCGCTGCTCGTGCTCGTGGCCGTGGCGTGGCGGTTCTTCCTCGCTCCCGTCCCGGTCACCATCCACACCGCCGCGATCGGCACCATCTCCGCCGAGGTCCTCGGCACCGGGACGCTGGAGGCGCGCCACGCGGCGGTCATCGGGCCCAAGCTGGGTGGGCTGATCACCCGCGTCGCGGTCGACGAGGGCGCGCGGGTGCGGGCCGGGGAACTGCTGTTCCAGCTCGAGGACAGCGACATCCGGCAACAGGTCGCGATGGCGGAATCCGATGTGGCCGCGGCGACGGCCACCCTGGAGCGATTGCAGGCCGGGCAGCGGCGGGCCGCCGCCGTCCTGGCGCAGGCCCGGACCCACCATGCACGGACGGCCGAGCTGCTCGCCCGGAACTCGGCCGCGCCGGTGGACCTGGACATGGCGGTGGAGGCACTGGCGATCGCGGAGGCCGAGCTGACCAGTGCCGGCGCGGCCATCGCAGAGGGACAGCGGCGACTGGCCTCCGCGGAGCACTCGCTGGAGTACCAGCGGGCGCGGCTGCGCGACACCTCGGTCGAGGCGCCGTTCGACGGGCTGGTGGTGCGACGCGACCGCGAGCCGGGCGACGTGGTGTCGGCCGGGGCGACGGTGCTGCGGCTGGTCTCGCTGCGCGAGATGTGGATCAGCGCGTGGGTGGATGAAACGGAGCTGGCCCGCCTGGCCGATGGCCAGCCCGCGCGGGTCGTGTTCCGTTCCGAGCCGGGCCGGGAGTATGTCGGGCGGGTGGCCCGGGTGGGACGGGAGGCCGATCGCGAGACCCGGGAGCTCGTGGTGGATGTCCGGCTCGAGGCGCTGCCGGCCCGGTGGGCGGTCGGGCAGCGGGCAGAGGTGTACATCCTGGCCGAGCGGCGGGAGGGCGTGGTGGCCCTGCCAGTCGGCCTGCTGCGGGTGAAGGACGGCGCGCCCGGGGTCCTGCTCGCGGTGGAGGGCAGCGCCCGGTGGCGCGCGGTCTCGGTGGGGTTGCGGGGGGCGGATCTGGTGGAGGTGACGGCGGGGCTGGCCGCCGGAGACCTGGTGGTGAGCCCCGCGGCGGCCGGCCCGGCGCCGCTCCGTGAAGGCCGCCGGGTCACGCCGCGATGAACCTCGCCATCCGCGACATCCGGCACAGCCTGGGCCGCTTCACGCTCACGACCATCGGCGTGGGGATGCTGCTCATGGTCGTGATGGGGATGGGTGGCATCTACCGCGGGCTGGTGGATGATGCGCTGGTGGTCACCCGCGGCGTCGGGGCCGACCTCTGGATCGTGCAGCGCGACACCCGCGGCCCCTTCGCCGAGGTGTCCCGGTTGCCGCGCAGCGTGGTGGACCGGGTGGCGGCGGTGCCCGGGGTGACCGGCGCCCGCGAGTTCGTGTTCCACACCATCCAGCGCGAGCACCGGGGACAGCCGCTCCGGATGGGCGTACTGGGGCTGGGCTGGCCCACTGACAAGGGCGAGGGGCTGCCCCTGGTGGCGGGGGGCCCGCTGACCCGGAACCACTTCCAGATGATCGCCGACGCGAGCCTTGGCCTGGCCCTCGGGGAGCGGGTGCGGCTGGGCAAGGAGAGCTACACCGTGGTCGGGATCACCCGCGGGATGGTCTCCTCCGGGGGCGACGGCCTTGCCAGCGTCACCAGCCGGGACGCCCAGGCCATCCAGTTCGACGAGCCGGGCGAGGCCGCCCGCCTGGAACGCGAGGCCCGCGGCGCCCGCGCGCTGGCGGGCGACTTCGGGCGGACTCAGCCGGCGGTGCTGGAACGCGCCGCCGGGCCGGCCGCCACGATCGCCGCCTTGCCGGGGCCGGCGATCAGCGCCGTCATCGCGCGGCTGGCCCCCGGGGCCGACACGGCCGCCGTGCTCCGCACCCTGCGAGGCTGGAGCGACGTGGCCGTCTATGCCGCCGCGGAACAGGAGGACCTGCTGCTCAAGGGTAGCGTGGACCGTGCGCGGCGGCAGATCCTGCTCTTCCGGGTGCTCCTGACGATCATCTCCGCCGTGATCATGGCCCTGATCATCTACACCCTCACCCTGGAGAAGCTCCACCCCATCGCCCTCCTCAAGCTCATCGGCGCGCCCAACCACACCATCATCGGCCTGATCCTGCAGCAGTCGCTCATCATGGGCGCCCTGGCCTATGGCATCGGGTACGTCATCGGGCAGCGGCTCTTTCCCCTCTTCCCGCGGCGGGTGCTGGTGACCGGCGACGACCTGCTCCGGCTGGCGGGCATCGTCCTGCTCATCTCCGTGGCGGGGAGCCTCCTTGGCATCTGGAAGGCAATGCGGGTGGCCCCGAACGAGGCGATCGGCTGATGCCGGCGCTCGCACACCGGGCCGGGGTGGGGGAGACGCCCGCCCTGGAGACCGAGGGGCTCACCAAGATCTACGGCAGCGGCCACACCGAAGTGGTAGCCCTGCGCGACGCGACGATGCGGGTGCGCCGCGGCGAGCTGGTGGCGCTGCTGGGCCCGAGCGGGGCCGGCAAGTCGACCTTCCTCCTGTGTGTGGGCCTCATCCACCCGCCCACGCGGGGCCGGGTCGCGATCGGGGGCCAGCCGGTGGTGGACGGCGCCCGGGTGCTGGCCGACCTGCGACGGTTCCGGCGCGAGAATGTCGGTTTCGTCTTCCAGAAATCCAACCTCATCCCGTTCCTGAACGCGGTGGAGAACGTGCAGGTGGTGGGCGAGCTGATCGGGCACCCGGCGGCGGCGGCTCGTCACCGGGCGATGGAGCTGCTGGAGCTGCTGGGGTGGGCGCGCGGGCCGCCAACCGGCCGACCCAGCTCTCCGGCGGGGAGCAGCAGCGGGTGACCGTGGCGCGGGCGCTGGCCAACCAGCCGAGCCTCATCCTCGCGGACGAACCGACGGCCGCCCTCGACAGCGTGCGGGGCCGGCAGGTGATGGAGCTGTTTCGCGACGTGGCGCATCGACATGGCACCGGCGTGATCGTGGTGACCCACGATCAGCGGGCGCTAGATGTTTTCGACACGATCTACGAGATGGAGGACGGGGTGCTGAACCGGGCCCATGCCGGGATCGGGTGACTGTCGGGCCGTCGGACCGTCGGAGATGGCCCGGACGCACGCCCGGGCCGCCCACCGCCCGTCATGCCGAGGGCGCGCCGCGCGCGAGGAGTTCCCCCCACTGGCTGTCATTCCGAGGGAGCGCGGCGACCGGGGGAATCCTTTCGGGGCCGCCTCGGACCTTGAGGGATCCCTTGGGCCTGCGGCCCTCGGGATGACGGCACGGTGGGGCACGGCTCCCGGCCCGTCGTTCCCCAGTTCCCCGTCCCGGGGCCCGGAAGCGCGGGCGCGTTCCGATCCGCCCACCGGGCATCCGGCTTCCCCAACGCGACACCGCCCGCCTGACCGGAGTCAGGCGGGCGGTGCCTACACGCTCACTGCGGCGCGATTCAGCTGGCCGCGACGCGGCTGACCTTCTCGGCGGCCGGACCCTTGGGGCCCTGGACCACGTCGAACTCCACCCGCTCGCCCTCGGCGAGGGACCGGTAGCCATCACCGATGATCGCCGAATGGTGCACGAAGCAGTCCTTCGCGCCACCCTCGGGGGTGATGAAGCCGAAGCCCTTCGCGTCATTGAACCACTTCACAGTGCCGGTCGTACGCATTGCCATACTCCTTGATGTTCGAGACGGGAGAACCGGCAGGGTGCCGGCGCCGTCCCAACTATTCCGTGACAAACCCTCACGGGCGGGGGTGCTCCCACAACGTGGGGAACTCCCCCACCGCTGCATGCGATCCTGGAAGCAAAAGAGGCCCAGCAATGTGCTGGGCCTCAACTGTCTGCTCGGAATTTCTCCGCGCACTGGCGCATCGATCGCGCCTGATGATACCACCCCCGACCCGAAAGGCAATGCGCGGGGCCCCGGCGATCCGGGAACCCGGTTATCTTCCTCCATCGGACTGGTGCGCTACCAGCCGGCAGCCATCCCTCCACAAGGCTGGTGCCCATGACGGACTCCCCTCGTTCCACCTCCCGGTCGCGCGGCACGCCGCCCGTGGACCCCATGACCGCCCGGGTGCTCGAGCGCCTGGACATGGCCGGCAAGATGTTCGACCGCCGCCACCGGGCCACCCGTCCCAAGACCCGGCGCAAGCCGGCCCGGGGTACGCTGAGTCTCGTCCCGACGCCCGCTGAGGGACAGGCCGACAGCGAACGGGAACGCGCCTGCCTGCGCAGCGTCTTCCGCGAACTGGGCGACGCCCACCGGCGCTATCGGCTGTCCACCGGCCGGACCGGCACCGCCGCCCTCCGCGAGGCGGCCCACGCCTTCAAGCGGGAGCCGAGCGTCGGGTCGCTGGTTCCGGTGGCGGCCCTCCTGGACGAGCTGGGCCTGCTGGCCTGGTAGCCCGTCCCGGCCGCCGGTCCCCGGCCGCTGTGCGAGCGCTGGCGCCCCCCGGGGCCGGCGCTCGCTGGCGTTTCGGGGCCCGGTTCCCCCCCCCGGGCAGGGCTCAACCCGCCACGGCGGCTCGCCGATACTGCGAGCACGGAATTCACCGCACCCGGGGGAACAGTTGCGCAAGAACCTGCCAGTGACCAACGTGGAACGGCTGGTCCGGCCGGACGAGGTCATCCTCTCGACGACCGACGCCAAGGGCCGCATCACCTACGTCAATCACGATTTCCTCGCCATCAGTGGCTTCGGGCAGGAGGAACTGCTCGGGGAGCCCCACAACATCGTCCGGCATCCGGACATGCCGCGCGCGGCATTCGCGATGCTGTGGAGCACGCTCAAGTCGGGGCAGTCCTGGATCGGGCTGGTCAAGAACCGGTGCAAGGACGGGGGCTACTACTGGGTGGACGCCTTTGCCACCCCGATCATGCAGGACGGCCAGCTCAAGGAGTACCAGTCGGTGCGCACCCCGCCGCACCGGGACAGCGTCCGGCGCGCCGAGCGGCTCTACACGCGCATCAACGCGGGATGGCCCACCTGGCTGCTGCTGTGGCGGACCCCCGGGATCGCCAGCCGGATGCTGGCCGGTGGGGCCCTGGCATTCGGGGCCGCCGGCTACCTGCTGCACCTGCAGACGGGGCTGGCGTACGCGGCGCTCGCGCCCGCCGCGGCGGCGGGGCTGGCCGTCCTGGCCGCGGTGGTGGGGGTGGTGGCCTGGCCGCTGCGGCGGCTGGTGCGGCATGCGCGGAGCATTCACCAGGACCTGCTGGCGCAGCATGTGATCACCGGGCGCCGCGACGACCTCGGGGAACTCGAGCTTGCCTTCAGCATGACGGAGCACCGGCTCCAGGCGGTGGTGGCGCGCATCGAGGATTCCGCCGGTCACGTCTCGGGGATGGCGGGGCGCACCGCGGAGGTGGTGAGCCGGAGCAGCCGCTCCGTGGAGGAGCTCGACGCGCAGACCGGCCAGGTGGCTACCGCGATGACCGAGATGGCCGCCACGGTGAAGGAAGTCGCCCAGAGCACCACGGCCGCGGTGTCCGCGGCGGCGGCGGCGGAATCGGCCGCGGGGCAGGGTCGTCGGGTGATGCACCAGGTCCAGGAGGCGATCAACGGCCTGGCCAGCGAGGTGAACCGGGGCGCGGAGATCATGCAGCGGCTGGGGGAGTCCAGCGCCAGCATCGGGACGGTGCTCAAGGTGATCGAGGACATCGCGCAGCAGACGGGGCTGCTGGCCCTCAACGCCACGATCGAGGCGGCGCACGCCGGGGAGCAGGGCCGGGGGTTCGCCGTGGTGGCCGGCAACGTCCGGACCCTCTCCACCCAGACGCGGGACTCGGCCCAGGAGATCGCCCGGATCGTCAGCGACCTGCAGGAGCGGGCCCGGGAGGCGGCCGCCGCGATGCTGGAGAGCCGCATGCGGGCGCAGGCGACGGTCGCGGAGGCGGTTGAGGCGCGCAATGCGCTCGACGCGATCGACACCGCGGTGGAGCAGATCCAGGCGATGAACGCGCAGATCGCGACGGCGGCGGAAGAACAGAGCGCGGTGGCCAACGAGATCAGTCGCGACCTGGTGACGATCAACCAGCGAAGCAGCAGCGTGTCGGAGGGCGCGCAGGAGATCTCGAGCACCAGCGCGAACCTGGCCGACCTGGCAAGCGGGCTCTCCTCGCTGGTGGCCCAGTTCCGCGGCGGTGCGGGCGCCGCGGGCGTGCCACCGCGCGGTCAGGGGGCGCGCCTCCCGCGGGCGGGCCGCGCGCGCGCGGCGGAGGCCGACGGCGTCCCGGCGGGTATGGGAGCTGACGCGTAGGATCGCTGGCCCGGCGGGCTGGCCCTGAGTATCTTCGCCACCGGCGCGGGCCACTCAGGCGGCGCCAGACGGGGCGGTAGCTCAGCTGGGAGAGCACCTGCTTTGCAAGCAGGGGGTCACCGGTTCGATCCCGGTCCGCTCCACTCCTGTGGGAACCAGACGAGGGGCCGCCCGTTCCCGGGTGGCCCCTCGCTCGTTCTCCGCCCGCCCCGACCGGTTATCGTTGTAGCGCGCTCGCAGGTCCGTCCCGATGCTTCCGACCCCCAGGAACGATCCCATGTCCGATGACGAGATGAAGGCCGAGCTGGAACGCCTCCGCGCCGAGAACGCGGCCCTCAAGAACCGCACCCAGCGAGGCGTCAGCCTCAAGGTGAGCGAGAAGGGCGGGGTGTCGGTCTACGGCCTCGGCCGCTTCCCGATCACCTTCTACAAGGAACAGTGGGAAAAGCTGCTCGACATGGCCGACGACATCCGCGCCTTCATCCGCGAGAACGAGGGTCGGCTCAAGGTGAAGGGTTCGGAGTAGGCCGGCCTGGCGGGGGAAAACCAAAACGCCCGATCCCTTGTGGGACCGAGCGCCTCGCTGCGGCCTGGCATCACCCGGTTGCCGCCTCCGGGGCCCCTGAGGGCTATGTTCAACTGGCAGTTAAGCTACCCAGGGCCTCCCGATTCCGCAACCCCCGGCGATCAGGTGGCGGGAGCGGCCGGGTACAGGGCCCGATACAGCGCCACGTTGCGCTGGATGGTGCGGACGTAGTCGCGGGTTTCCTTGAAGCCGATCCGCTCGACAAACATCTCCGGGTCATCGGCGGCGCGGCCCACCGACCAGAGCGGCACCCGGCCGGGGCCCGCGTTGTACGCCGCGAGGGCGCGGACCAGGTCGCCATTGAACCGCTGCAGCACCTGCCCCAGGTAGAAGGTGCCGAAGCGCAGGTTGAGTGCGGGCTCGTCGAGGTGATCCACCCGCCAGCCGCGGACGCCGAGCTGCCGGGCGATGAGCCGGCCCGTGGCGGGCATCACCTGCATGAGCCCGCGGGCACCCACCCGCGAGCGCGCCCCGGCATTCCACGCCGACTCCTGCCGGATGAGCGCGGCCACCACCAGCGGATCAACCCCGATGGCCCGGGCCTCGGCGGCCAGGTTGTCCTCATAGTGGCGCGGGTAGAGCAGCCGGTAGGTGCGCGCATCGCGTGGGGCGCCGCGGGCCAGGGCCGCGCGCGCGCTGGCAATCGACGCGTCCGGGTCGCCGAGGCGCCGGAAAGCATCGGCCACCGAGAGCAGGCGCTGCGGGGAGCGGACCCGCTCGGCCGTGAGCCAGGCGCGCTCCCACGACGCTTCCTCGACCATGCCCGCGGCCTTGAGCAGGCCGATCCGGCTCATGGCGCTGTCGACATCGAGGAAGTGGGTGAATCGGTCCGGCGCCGCGGCCGGCTGCCAGCCGGGGCGGCCGAGGCGGGCCGCGCTGGCGTAGGCGTAGTAGGACACGGAGTCGCGCGCCATCACCGACTGCCACAGCAGCGTGGCGCGGCTCGTGTCGCCCGCCTCACGCAAGGCGCGTGCGGCCCAGTACCCCGCCGCGAGGCCATCGGCGCCCGCGTCGAGCTGGTGGATGCGGCTCCACTCCGCGGCCGCCTGGTCGATCCGCCCTTCCTCATACAATGCGAGCGCGGCGAGGAATCCCGCGCGGCCCACCGAGTCGGCGTGCGGATAGCGGGTGACCAGCGCCAGCCACGGTTCGCGCGCGTCGCGGTGCGCGCCGTCGTCCCAGGCGAGGCTGCCGCGCAGGAAGAGCGCACGCGGCGTCAGGACCGAGTCGTCGGGGACGCGCTGCAGCAGCCGGGTCAGGGCGGCGCGGGCGGCGGTGCGTTCACCGAGGCGGGCCCGGGAGGCGGCTTCGCCGTACAGCGCGTCGGCGCTGAGCGGGGAGGTGGCCGGGATCCGGTGGAAGGTGGTGATGGCCTCGCGGTGCCGGCGGAGCGAGGCCAGCGCCCGGGCATAGGCCAGGAGGTCGGCGGGCTCAGCGGGGCCGCGCCGCACCGCCCGGGAGTAGAGCAGGGCCGCCTCGAGCGGGAGCCCAGACCGGCCGGCCAGCCGCGCCACCTCGAGCGCCTCCTGTGGCGTCAGCACGACAGTGGGTGAGGCGAGGAACTTGAGCGCTTCCTGCGCCGCCGGGGTGCCAGCGCGCTGTCGCGCGAGGCGCAGCAGGCCGTCGCGGAGGCCCCGGCGCTGGGCGTCGGTCCGCGCCTGTCGCAGCCGGAGCCGGGTGGCGTCAGTGAAGAGGCCGAGCGAGTCGAAGGTGCGCGCGGCGCCGGCGAGGTCGCCGTCGCGCTCCCGCGCGGTGGCCTCGGTGACCCCGATCCGTGCCCGGACCACCGGCAGCTGGATCCGGGCGTAGAGGTCACTCCGCTCGAGGGAATCCGCCGACAGCGCGGCGGCGCGGAGCAGCAGCCAGTCGGCGATCTCGGGGGCGCTGTCGGCGGCGGCGCGCAGGTGCACGCCCGCGTCCGGCCGCCGGCTCTCGCGCGCCCGGGCCAGCGCGGCCCGCACCGGTGCCGGATCGCCGCCATCATCCGCGAGGAGCGGCAGCGGGGCGGCGCCGAGCAGGCCGGCGAGGAGCAGGAGCGGAAGACGCGCGCGGGTGGAGATCAACGGAATTCACCCAGTCGAGGGAGGCCGGGAACCGTGAGCGCAGGAGCCATGCCAGTGCGGACGTACCGAACATAGGGCGATCTGGCGCCGGACACCACCAGCGGGACCCCCGGGTGCCGTCTATCTTTGCCCGCCATGACCAGCCCGCTCTTCCATTGGGACGCGGTCCCCCTCGTCCTCGGGGCGCTGCTGGGGCTGACCGCCGGCTCCCGCCGCTCGGCCGCCCGTGTGATGGCCGGGCTGGTGCTGCTCGGGCTCGCGTTCGCGGGCATCCGGGTGGCCACGGCGGGGGCGATGCCCTTCAGCGCGCTGGCGCGGTCGTTCCAGGTCGTCACCCTCGCCCTCCTGGCGGGTGGTGGTCTGCTGCTGTGGCGGTCACGGCCCGTGCTGGCCGATGCCCCGGTGGCCACACGGCCCGCATCCGACATCGATGCTCCGGCGTTCCTCGTCCACCTGCTCGCGGCGTGCGTAGCCGCCGGCGCACCCCACCTGCACCTCTTCCTGCCCGCGCTGGTGGTGTCGGCGGCGAGCGGCTGGCGCTGGTCGCGCCCCGGCCGATGGCCGATCGTGATCGCCCCGGTCCTGCTGCTGCTCTGTGCCTGCTGGTACCTGCTCGCCCGGGTGGCCGGACCGCTCCCGCTCGCGCTTGCGATGCTCGGGGAGGCACCGTACAGCGCCGCGTTCGAGCTGGGCATGGCGGCGGCGCTGCTGGGGTGTGCCGGGGTGCTGCTCGGGCTCGCCCCCTTCCATATGATGGGACGTGGCCCACTGACCCCGATTCTCGGTGGGCTGCTCCTGGTCCGGGTGGTGGCGGTGGCGCTGCCGGGCGGGCTGGAGCACTGGCAGCCCGTGGCGTATCCGGTGGTGGTGCTGACCGCGGTGTTCGCCGCGGCCCGGCGCCGGGACGACCTGGCGCTGGTGGCGCTCGCCGGCGTCGGCCTCCTCTCCAGCGACCCGACGGCGGGCTGGTGCGGGCTGGTGGTCCTGGGCCTCGCGACGGCGCTGCGGGGCCTCGACTGGCTGGTCGGCGGGGGCCGCCGACTGAGCGGTGCGGGGCAGGGGCTCGTCGGGACCATGGCACTGGCCGCCGCCGCGGCGCTCGCGCCGGCACTGGCGGGCGGCCTCTCCGCCGAAGCGATGTACACCGCGGTGACGGTCCTGCTGGCCGCCGTGGCGTTCGCGCGGGTGCAGGGTTCGGCGGTCACGCGTTGACCCCGATCCGTGGCCCGTGGATATTTGGCGACATGCGTACCGGTGATTCTCGTCATGCTCCGGAGCGCAGGCGCTTCCTCGAGACCGCGGGTGCGGTCGGGGCCCTGTTCCTGATCCCCACGCCGGGCGCACTGGCCCGGTCCCAGTTCTTCCCTCGCAAGGACACTCCCATGGCGCACACGCTGCCGCCGCTGCCCTATGACTACACCGCGCTGGAGCCGCACATCGACGAGCAGACGATGCGGATCCACCACGACAAGCACCACGCCGCCTACGTCAACAACCTGAATGCCGCCCTCGAGGGCCACGCGGAGCTGCAGGCGAAGGGCCTCGACGCCCTGATTGCGCACCTCGACGCGGTCCCGGAGGGGATCCGGACCGCGGTGCGGAACAACGGGGGTGGCCACCACAACCACACCCTGTTCTGGGAGATCATGGCGCCGGGCGGCGCCAAGGAGCCCACCGGGGCGCTGGCCGAGGCGATGACCAAGACCTTCGGTGGCTTCGACAAGTTCAAGGAGGCCTTTGCCAAGGCGTGCACCACCCGCTTCGGCAGCGGCTGGGCGTGGCTGGCGCGCAAGCAGGATGGCACGCTCGAGGTCTACAGCACCGCCAACCAGGACAGCCCGGTCATGGAGGGGAAGACGCCTCTGCTCGGCTGTGATGTCTGGGAGCACGCCTACTACCTGAAGTACCAGAACCGCCGGCCGGACTACGTGAACGCCTGGTGGAGCGTGGTCAACTGGACCGAGGTCGGGACGCGCTACGGTCGCTGAGCCGTGCTGGACCCGCGCGCGCGATCGCGCGCGCGGCTGGACGCGCGCACTCTGGTGCGCGCCGGACCTGCGCAAGGATCTCCTGGATGTCGATGCCCGCCGTGGGCGCCCCCGCCCCCGACTTCACCCTCGCCTCCACCAGCGGCAGCACGGTGACCCTCTCCGCCCTCCGCGGCCGGAACGTGCTGCTGGCGTTCTTCCCGCTGGCGTTCACCGGCGTGTGCACCAGGGAAGTCTGTGCGTTTACTGAGGACTACGCCCAGTTCCAGTCGGCCGACACGGTGGTGCTGCCGATCAGCGTGGACTCGGTGCCCACGCTCAAGGAATTCAAGGCCAAGGAGAAGCTCGGTGTGGAGCTGCTGAGCGACTTCAAGCGCGAGGTGAGCCGCGCGTACGGCACGCTCCTGGAAGACAAGTTCTTCTCCAATCGCGCGTACGTGGTGATCGACCGGACCGGCACGGTGCAATGGACCTTCGCCGAGCTGACCCCGGGCACCCGCCGGGAGAACACCGAGCTGCTGGCGGAGCTGCGCAAGCTGGGGTGAGCCCCGCCGGCCGCCTCCCGGGACCGCCGACCGCGCGTCGCAGTTGACTCGGTCGGCGGTCCTCTGCTTTTTCCCCCCGTCATGCGCACCGATTCGCTGGTCCTCCTCTCCCGTCCCGACAAGTGGTATCTCGGCGCCGGCGACGGCCTGGTCTGGGCGCCGCCCTTCCCGGCGTGGCACGACACCCCGGGCTTCTGGGACGACGCGCACCTGCTGCAGTACCCGGTGGGGCCACTGTTCACGGTGAGCTTCGTGGAGGCCGGCGGGGAGGCCCTGCCCGCGCGCGCCGACGCCACCCACTGGACGCCCGCGCACCTCGCGCTCGACTACCTGCTCGCGCCCGGCCTGCACGCGCGGGAGGTGCGGAGCGCGCCGGGGGAGCGGTGCCTCGCCTCCGAGTGGCACCTGGAGAATCGCTCCGGGCGGAGCTGGGAGTTGCAGGTGGTGCAGTGGACCGCGGTGGCGGGCGAGTCGGTGCCGGACGACGGTGTGGAGCTGGCGGGGGAGGGACTCCGCCTGCGTCGCCAGCTGCGGGACCGGAAAGACCAGGCGGTGGAGGTGTGGCTGCAGTACGGCCTGGGCCCGCGGGCCGTGCGCCGGGCCGCCGTCCGGTCCGAGCACTCAGGACCCACGCCGAACTTTACGCTGACCCCATTCTACGACCGGTGGACGGTGGCGGGCGGGATGCGGGAGGAGATCCATCTCGGCGGGATCGACCGCCGCGGGCTGGTGTACCTGGGCCTCAGCCGCCGGCTGGTGGTGCGGCGGCACGCGAGCGCCCGCTTCGTGGCCACCGTGCAGGTGGAGGTGGCGCCGGCCGCGGGCAGCGCCGTGCCGGGCCCGGCAGCCGTCGCGGTGCGTGGCTCGCCGAGCGGTCGGGCAGTACGCCAGTGGAAGGCCTTCACGACCGAGGTGCCGCGGTTCCGCTCCAGCGACGAGCACTTCAACCGCTACTGGTGGTACCGCTGGTACGGGTTGCGCCTCAACCGCGTGCCCGCCGGTCTGGGCCAGTACCGGCACCCGACGGTCTGCGAAGGCATCGGCTACTTCCACCAGCCGATCAGCTACTCCACCATGTGCCACATCCGGGAGCTGCGCTGGTGCGGCACGCCCGCCTGGGCCCAGGGCGTGGCGCACACCTTCCTCGACCGCCTGCGCCCCGACGGCTCCATGCCGGGCCGGGTGTACCTGAACCATCTGGTGCAGCCCGACTTCTACCACGCGGACTGGGGCGGGGCGGTCGCCGACCTGCTCGACTCCCACCCCGACCCGGCCTGGCTGGCGGCGATCACGCCGGCCCTGGCGGCCTACGGGGAGTGGCTGGTCCGCACCCGCGACGCCGAGGGCAGCGGGATGATCGACGTGGTGGACCAGTACGAGACCGGGCAGGAGTACATGTCGCGGTACGAGGCGGTGGACCCCGACGCCGACCGGTACGGCTGGGAGAATCGCCTCCGGCTCAAGGGCATCGACGTGACGCTCTACGCCTGGCGGTTGTTCCAGCTGCTGGCGGAGCGCGGCCCGGATGCCGGGACGCGGGCCACGTGGGCCGGGCGGGCGGCGCGCACCGCGGCCGCCATCCGCGAGCGGATGTGGGACCCGGGGCTCGGGATGTTTTCCGACCTGGACCCCGCCACGGGCGAGCGGACCCGGGTGAAGGCGGCGGTCTGCTTCTATCCCTACCTCACCGACCTCGCGGGGCCCGCCCACCTCGAGGGGTTCGGGGCGCACCTCTTCGATCCCGCCGAGTTCTGGACCCCGTTCCCGGTGCCCAGCTCGAGCGTGGACGACCCGCGCTACAGCCCGGACGCGGAGTGGAAGGGCAAGCGCCACGTCTGTCCATGGAACGGACGGGTCTGGCCCATGACCAACAGTCACGTCATCGACGCGCTGGCGCGGGTGGTGCGCCTGCACCGGCCCTCCTGGGCGCCGCAGCTGGTGCACCTGCTGCGACAGTTCGTGCGGATGATGAGCGTCGGGGGTGATCCGGCACGGCCCAATTGCTTCGAGCACTATCACCCGGTGACAGGCCGGGGCAGTGTGTATCGTGGCATCGACGACTACCAGCACTCCTGGGTCAACGACCTCCTGGCCCGGCACGTCGCCGGCCTGCTGCCGCGGGGCGCGGAGGGGATGCTGGTGGATCCGCTGCCCTTCGGCGGGCGCACCGAGCTGCGGGGCGCGGTGGTGGCGGGGCACGCGGTGGACGTCGCGGTGCAGGACGGGCGCTTCGAGGTACGGGTCGAGGGGCGGAAGGCAGGGACGGGGCGGGTGGGCCGCGCGCTGGAGGTGCGGTGGTAAGGCGGGTCGCCCTGGTCAGCGCGGGGGACGAAGGGCGGGCGGCGGCGGAGTGGCTCGGTACGCTCGAGGGGATCGCGGTGGACCTTCACGCGGACCTCGGCGCCGTGGCCCTGCAGCCGGTGGACCTGCTCTGGGTGCACGCGATCCTCCCGGGGGCCCGTCCCGACCTGCCGCGCTGGCTGCGGGCGGGGGGCCGGCTGCTCTGCACCCTCGACGCGGCGCGGCTGCCCGCGCGTCTCGGTCTCGAGCCCACCCCTCCCGACGAGCGGCGTGAGGCGGAGTGGTGCCACGCTGCGGACGAGTTCTGGCTCGAGGAGTACCGCTCCTTCCTGGCCTTTCCGCACCTCCGGGGCCTCGGCGCCTTCGGACCCCATCCGCTCTTTGACGGCCTGCACCAGGGCGCCTTCACCTGGGCGCCAGCCGAGGGCGAGCGCTACACCGCCGTGAGTTACCGGCGTACCCGCCCCGCGCGGGGCCGGGTGGTGGCGGTGGAGCGCTCGTTCATCCACCTCAATGCCGAGCGCGCCGTGGCCTGGGAACAGGCGGTGGACGATGGCGGGCTCCTCTGCCTCGGCGCCTACGTGCCCCTCGCCGCCCCCGACCCGCTCCTCGCCCGCCAGCTGCGCGCCGTGCTGGCCAACGCCATCCGCGGCGACGCGATCCCGCACGCCACCCGGGCGGCCGCGGCGACGTGGTGGCCGGGGCCGCCGGTGGAACGACAGCAGGAGCTCGACCTCTTCCCCGAGGCGTCCACGCCGGATGCGCCCGCGACGCCGGGCGGCGGCCCCCGCCGCCCCGGGGCCGACGCTGCCGGCGCCGTATGGGACGAATGGCCGCCCTCCGCCTCTCCCCTGACGTCCGAATCCCCGGCCCGGAGCGACGAGCCCTGGACCCTGGCCGGCCGCCGCGTGCTGGCGGTGGGCCGCGAACGCGGCGGGCTGCAGGAGGCCTGGATCCACCCCTATCGCATGCTCCGTGAGGCTCGGCTGCTGGTGGATGGGCGGGACCCGGAGGTGCTGAGCGTCCGCGTGGCGCCGGACGAGGTGGTGCGGGTGCTCCGCGCGGGCAACGTGGAGCTGACGGAACGGGTGAGCACCGCGCTGGAGCAGGGCCTGCTGTTCTACAGCCTCGTGGCCGACCTGGGGATCCCCCTCGCGCTCTCCTGGTCCACCGACTTCCGGCGGATGTGGCCCTACCCGGCGGGCAGCTCGCGCGTGGCCGTGCTGGCTACGGAGGAGCAGCGGCTCCGGCTCGGCCTCAGCGAGGAACCGCCGGTGCTCGAGGTGCGGGGCCTCCCGGCGCAGCTCGAGCTGACGGGCACCGATGCGCCCGAGGGGGCCGGCGTCGTGGCGCGGGGCGCGGGCCGCCTCTCGCTGGTCTTCGCCGGCGGGAGCGATGCCGCGGAGGTGGACCGCGCGCTCGACGCGCTGGACCGGCGGAAGCTGCGCGCCATCCGGCAGGAGCGGATCCTCCACGCCCGCCGGCTCGAGGAACGGATCACCCGGCTCGAGACGCCGGACGCGACCCTCGACCGTGCCTTCGGGTGGGCCAAGGTCCGGATGGACAGCTTCCTGGCCGAGACGCCGGGGGTGGGGCGCTCGCTCCTGGCGGGGTACGCCGCCAGCCGGCCGGGGTGGGGCGATGGCCGCCCGGGCTATGGGTGGTACTTCGGGCGCGACGCCTGCTGGACCGGCTTCGCCACGCTGGCAATGGGCGACCGCGAGATCGCGAAGGACACGCTCCGCTTTCTGGCCCGGACGCAGGATGTCTCCGGCAAGGTCATGCACGAGTGCACCACCAGCGGGCTGGTCCACTACGACGCCGCCGACAGCACGCCACTCTTCCTGCTGCTCTGCGGGCGATACGCCGCCTGGTCGGGCGACCTCCCGTTCCTCGATCGCCTGTGGCCGTCCGTGCTCGCGGCGTACCGCTTCTGCCTCGAGACCGACACCGATGGCGATGGCCTCATCGAAAACCACCGCGTCGGCCATGGGTGGATCGAACATGGGCCGCTCGGCGGGCTGCACGTCACGCTCTACCTGGCGGCCTGCTGGCTCGCGGCCCTCGAGGGGCTCGCGCCCGTCGCCCGCGCGCGGGGCGAGACCGCGCTCGCCGACGAACTGCAGGAGCGGGCCGCGCGCGCGCGCGCGACGATCACCGCGCGGTTCCGCACCCCGGATGGCTGGGCCCTGGGACTCGAGGCGGACGGCACCCCCCGGGAGCACTGCACCGCCATGCTCGCCGTGCCGCTGCTGCTGGGCGCGGTCCCCGCGGCGGACGCAGCGGACTGGTACGCGGCGGTGGCCGGCCCTGACTTCAGCGTGCCCTGGGGAGTCCGGATGATCGCCGCGAGCGACCCGCTCTTCGACCCGGCGGGCTACCACCAGGGCGCGGTGTGGCCGCTCTACACCGGCTGGGTGTCCCTGGCGGAGTGGCGCGCCGGGCGCGGCGCCGCGGCGCTGGCGCACCTGCGCGCCAACGCCGCGCTGGCCGACGAGCGCGCCCGCGGCGCCTTCGATGAAGTGCTGCACGGCATGGAACGGCGCGCCGCGGGGATCTGTCCCGACCAGGCATGGTCGGCGGCGATGGTGGTCGCGCCGGTGGTCGAGGGGCTGTGGGGCATCGCGCCGGACGCGCTCGCGGAGGCGGTGCGGGTGGCGCCGTGGCTGCCGCCGGCGTGGAGCGAGATGGCGCTGCGCGGGGTGCGAGTGGGCGCGACGACACTCGACCTGCGCCTGCGCCGCCGGCCCGGCAAGGTGGTGCTGCGGGTGGAGCGGGCCCACGGCCCCCGGCTACGGATCCTCGCCGCCCGCCCGCCGGGCGCGCCCGACGGCCCCATTCTCCTCAACGACGAACCGCTCGGCGGTGGCCGAGCGGTCTTCGAGACGGGCGAGCACGACGAGGTGGCATTCCTCGACTGACCGCCTACCGCGTGGTGTTGATCACCAGCATGCGCGGCTCACTCATCTCTTCCATGGCGTAGCGGACCCCCTCGCGGCCGAAGCCGCTGTCCTTCACGCCGCCGTAGGGGAAGTTGTCCACCCGGAGCGTGGGGAAGTCGTTGGCGATCACGCCGCCCACCTCGAGGCCATGGAACGCCTGGTGGATCCGGTTGACGTCGTGGGTGAAGACGCCCGCCTGCAGGCCGAAGTCGGAGTCGTTCACGGTGGCCAGCGCCTCCGGCCAGTCGCGGTAGGGCGCCACGATCGTCACCGGGCCGAAGACCTCCCGGCACGACACCTTGGCGTCCCGGGGGACGCCGGCCAGCAGCCCCGGGGTGAGGACGTTGCCGGCGCGGGTCGGCGAGAGCAGCGCCTCTGCGCCCGCGCGGATGGCCTCGTCGGTCCAGGCCTGCACCCGGTCGGCGGCGCCGGCATCGATCATCGGGCCGACCACGGTCTTCGGGTCGAGCGGGTCGCCACAGGGGAGCGCCGCGGAGGCGGCCACCAGCTTGCGCACGAAGGCCTCGTAGATCGGCTGGTGCACCAGCACCCGCTGCACCTTGATGCACACCTGGCCGGCGTACGCAAAGGCGCCGAGGGCCAGCCGCTGGGCCACCCAGTCCAGGTCGCCGGCATCCTCATGCACCACGGCGGCGGCGTTGCCGCCGAGCTCCAGGCAGACCTTCTTCTTCCCGGCCACGCTCTTGAGGTGCCAGCCCACCACGGGGCTGCCGGTGAAGGTCAGCATGGCGAACCGGGGCTCGGTGGCGAGCCGCTCGGCCACCGGGATGGGCAGGTGGAGCACGTTGTAGGCGCCGGCGGGGAGGCCGCAGTCGGCGAGGATGCGCCCGAGCCGGAAGGCGAGCTGGGGGCACTGCGGTGGCGGCTTCACCACCAGCGCGGAGCCCACGGCGATGGCCGGCGCCACTTTGTGGGCCAGCAGGTTGAGCGGAAAGTTGAAGGGCGTGATGGCGCTGATGGGGCCCACCGGGAAGCGGTGCACCGTGCCGGTGTAGCCCACGGTGCGGGGATCCACGTCCAGCGGGACCACCTCGCCGCCGAACCGGCGGGTCTCGTCGGCGGCAAGGGAAAAGGTCATCACCGCGCGGTCCACCTCGCCGAGCGCCTGGCCGATGGGCTTGCCACAGCTCACGGCGAGTTCCTCGCCGAGGGACTGCCGCTCCCGGGTGAGGGCGTCGGCGATGCGGGTGAGCAGGTCACGGCGGGCGTGGCGGGGCAGGGCGCGCATGGCGCGATAGCCGGCCTCGGCCGCGGTGATGGCGGCGTCGAGGTCGGCGGCGGTGGCTTCCGCCACCCGCGCGGCGGGCTGGCCGGTATAGGGGGCCAGCACGGGGGTGAGGGCGCGACCGCCGGGCGGCAGCGCGGCGCCGTTGATCCAGGGCGTGAGTTCAGGCGTGGCAGTCATGACAGCAATCTTGCGCCGGGGTCCGGCGACGGCAACTTACAGGCGGCATGGCCTCCATCACCCTGCAGGACCTCACCCGCGTCTACCCTCCGGCGGTTCCCGCGCTCACCGACTGCACCTTCGAGGTCGCGGACGGGAGTTTCGTGGTGCTGCTCGGCCCCTCCGGCTGCGGCAAGAGCACCGCGCTGCGGCTGGTGGCGGGGCTGGAGCTGCCGGACCGGGGGCGGGTGCTCATCGGCCGCCGCGACGTGACCACCACGCCGCCGGGCGACCGCGACCTGGCGATGGTCTTCCAGAACTACGCGCTCTATCCGCACCTCACCGTGCGCGAGAATCTGGCCTTCCCGCTGCGGATGCGCCGGGTGCCCGCCGCGGAGCGCGGACCCCGCATCCGCCGGGTGGCGGAGCTGCTGGGCCTGGGCGAGCTGCTGGAGCGGCATCCCGCGCAGCTCTCCGGCGGCCAGCGGCAGCGGGTGGCGCTGGGCCGCGCGCTGGTGCGGGAGCCGGAGGCGTTCCTGCTCGACGAGCCGCTCTCCAACCTCGACGCCGCCCTCCGCAGCGAGCTGCGCGGCGAGTTGCTGCGGGTGCAGCGGCAGCTGCACGCGACCATGCTGTACGTGACCCATGACCAGGTCGAGGCGCTCACGATGGCCGATCGCATCGTCGTGCTGCGCGCGGGGCGGGTGGAGCAGCAGGGGACGCCCGCGGAGCTGTACGACCGGCCGGCCACGACCTTTGTGGCGCGGTTCCTGGGCGCGCCGGGGATGAACCTGCTGCCGCTCGACGTGGAGCTGCCGGGCGCCACGCTGCTCGCCGGCGCGGCGCCGGCCGGGGCCACGACCTGCGGTCTCCGCCCCGAGGCGCTGCGGCTCGGGCCAACCGGCGCCGAGGGACAGGTGACCCTGGTAGAGCGGCTGGGGAGCGAGACCCTGGTGCACCTGACGGTGGGCGCTCAGGCCGTCGTGGCCCGGGTGCCGGGGCAGGCCGCGCTCACCCACGGGGCCACGGTGGGCGTCACCGCCGATCCGGCGCAACGGCACTGGTTCGACCCGGCGGGGCGGCGCCTGTCGTGATCCGCGCCGCCCTGGTGCTCCTGTGCTGTGCCGGCTGCGGCCCGCCGGCGGGCAGCACCCTCCGGATCTCGTCGTGGGCCGACGACATGGAACAGCGCATCGAGGCCCGGAACCTCCGCGCCTTCGAGGCCGCGAACCCCGGGGTGCGGGTGGTGAACGACGCCATCAGCACCCAGGCGGAGTACCGCGAGCAGGTCCTCACGTCCATCGCGGCCGGCGCGCCGCCGGACGTCTTCTTGCTGGACAACATCGACGTGCCCGCCTTTACGGACCGCGAGGTGCTCCTCGACCTGGCCCCCTATGCCGCGCGGGTGGGACTCGACACCGCCGCCTGGGAACCCCAGGTCCGCGCCATCTTCTCGCGGGATGGCAAGCTGGTGGCCTTTCCCAAGGGCTACAGCCCGATGGTGGTGGTCTACAACCGGCGCCTGTTCCGCGAGGCGGGGCTCACGCCCCCCAGCGGGGACTGGACCTGGGACGAGTTCCTAACGGCGGCGCGTGCGCTCACCCGTGACACCGATGGCGATGGCACGGTGGACCAGTGGGGCACGGTGTTCGACCGGCGGGTATTCCTGTGGATCCCCTGGATCTGGTCCGGCGGCGGGGACGTGCTCTGCCCCGACGGCCGCTCGGCCTCGGGGTGCCTCGACAGTCCGGCCACCCAGCGGGCGCTGCAGTGGTACCTCGACTGGGTCGCGCGCGACAGCATCGTGCCCCGCGTCATGACGCTGCGCCGCAGCCTCGGCGACCAGTTCCGGCTCTTCAACTCCGGGCGGGTGGCCATGCTGACAACGGGGCATTTCTGGCTGCCCCGGTTCCGTCCCTACGTGCGTGACGGCCGGCTCGACATCGGCTTTGCGCCGATCCCCCATGCCGCCGGCGTGGCGCCCGCCACCGTGGTGTACGCCTCGGGCTGGGCGGTGCCCGCCACCGTGGCGCGGCGACGCCTGGCGGTGCGGCTGGCGGCGGCGCTCGCCGACACCGCGGCGCAGCGGATACGGGTGGAGCAGGGACTCGAACTGTCGGCGGTGAGCCGCCTGGCCGCCGAGGTGGCCGCCGCGGACAGCCTCGGCTGGGAGCAGGTCTTCCTGGCGGCCATGCCGGGGGCCCGGGTGCCGTGGGGCGCGCGGGTGCGCGGCTGGCGCGAGGTGGAGCACCGCCTGCCGCAGGCCCTCGACGAGGTGCTGCTGGCCGGGAGGCCGCTGCACGAGGCGCTCGCCGCGGCCGCGGCCGACATCGACCGGCTGCTGGCGGAGACCGAGCGATGAGCGCCGCCCGCTGGGCGGTGGGGCTCGGGCCGGCGGTGGCCCTGTTCGCGCTGGGCGGGCAGTGGTACTCGGCGCGCGCCGTCGAGGAGGCGGTGCGCGATGAGGCCAATCTGGCCCTCGCGCGGCACGGGGCCGCGTACCTCGCCGTGGTGACGCCGCCCGGCGGGGTGAGCTATGACGCCCGGCGCCTGCTCTCGGGCGCCAACGCGCTGGCGAGTTCGTCGGCCTGGCCGGGCGGCTTCCAGCTGTCCTTCGGGCAGGCGCCGCTCCTCAGGGACACGATCGGGCTCCTGCCACTCCCGGACTCGCTGATCCGGGGCCTGGAGCAGGGGAGCGAGGGCTTCATCGCGACACACGCCCGCAGCCGCGTGGCGGTGGTGCCGTTCCTGGACCGGGACCAGTGGACCCTCAAGGGCTGGGCCGCGGCCTGGGACACGGTGCCCGGCCGCGTGTTCTCGGTGCACGCCGGGCTGCTCACCATCCTGGCGGCGCTGCTGGTGGTGCTGGTGGGCGTGGTGGCTGAGCGCGGTGGTCGGGAGCGCTGGGCCCGGAGCCTCCCGCTCCTGGCCGGCGTCGCCGCGGTCCTGCTGGCCCTCGACCTCGGCGTGAGCGCGCGGCGCACCGCGGTCGAGGCCACCGACACCCGGTTGGCCACGCTGGCGCAACTGGTGCAGATGGCCGCGACGGCCCCGGGGGTGACCCAGTCACGGCTGCCGGAGATCGGCGCGGGCGCCGCGGTCCAGGGCCTGCCGCGGCCCACGGAGACCGGCGTCATTGCCCGGGAGGACAGCGCCGGCGTGCTCCGGGCGCGGATCGTGGCGGCCACGCCCCGGACCCAGCGCGGGCTGGCCTTCCAGGTACGCCCTTACGAGGCGGACCTCGGCACGCTGCCCGCCGAGCTGCTGGCCTGGGCGGCGCTCGCGGTGCTGGCCCTGGCCTTCACGGGCTGGGCCGGGCGTGGCGGCGCCAATCCGGCCCGGTTCGAGGCGACCCTCGCGGCCTGGGCCTTCCTGGCGCCAGCGCTGCTGCACCTCTTCCTGTTCTCCTTCCTCCCCGCCTGCTTTACGCTGGTGCTGGCGTTCCACCGGTGGGATCTCATCGGGGAGGCGCGGCTGTTCGTCGGGCTCGACAACTTCCGGACCATCCTCGGCGACGGCCGGTTCCTGCACTCGCTGGGCGTGACGGCGCTGTACGCCCTGCATGTCCCGGTGACGGTGGTGCTGGCCCTGGTGGCGGCCGTGGTGCTCGACCGGTCGGGGCTCCAGGTCCGGGTGCTTCGCACGCTGCTGTTCATTCCCTTCGTGAGCTCGGTGGTGGCGGTGGCGCTGGTCTGGCAGTGGATCTACCAGCCCGACACCGGCCTGCTCAACACCCTCCTCCGGACGGCCGGGGTGGCGGGACCGGACTGGCTGGGCGAGCCGCGGACCGCGCTGCTGTCGCTCATGCTGATGTCGGTCTGGGTGCAGGTGGGCTACCAGATGGTGGTCTTCCTGGGCGGGCTGCAGGCCATCCCGGGCCACTACCACGATGCCGCCCGGATGGACGGGGCGGGGCCCGTGGCCCGGTTCCTCTGGGTGACGCTTCCGCTGCTCCGCCCCACCGTCCTCTTCGTGCTGGTCACCGGCATCATCGGATCGTTCCAGGTCTTCACCTATGTGGCGGTGATGACCGAGGGGGGGCCGCTGCAGGCCACCGACGTGGCCGTGTACCGGATCTACCAGGAGGCCTGGGAGTTCCTCCGCTTCGGCACCGCGAGCGCCATGAGCCTGGTGCTGCTGCTCCTGCTGCTGGGGCTTACCTGGCTTCAGTTCCGGTGGCTCGGCCGCCGGGTGGAACTGGTGTAGCCGATGTCGCCCCGGCGCGCGTTCGGATGGGTGGCGGCGGCGCTGCTCGGCGCGGCCATGCTCGCCCCCTTCGCGGTGATGCTCTCCACCTCGCTGATGGACGAGTTCGAGGTGTTCCGCCAGCCGGCCCCGCTGCTCCCCGCCGTGCCGCAGTGGCGCAACTACCCGGCGGCGCTCACGGCGCTGCCGTTCGGGCGGTTCTTCGCCAACACCCTCGTTTTCGCGGGATGGGTGGTGCTGGGACAGGTCGCGACCTCGGCCGCGGCCGGGTACGCCTTTGCCCGGCTCGAGTTCCCCGGCCGGCGGCGGCTCTTCGCCGCCACGCTGGGCCTGCTGATGGTGCCGGGGGTGGTGCTGCTGATCCCGCGCTTCCTGCTGCTCAACCGGCTGGGGTGGGTGGACTCGGTGCACGGCCTGGTGAGCACCGAGCTGGTGTCGGTGTGGGGCATCTTCCTGCTGCGCCAGGCGTTCCAGGCGGTGCCCCGGGAGCTCGAGGACGCCGCCCGGCTCGACGGCGCGAGCGAGTTCGCGGTGTTCCGCCACGTGGCGCTCCCGGCGGTCCGGCCGGCGCTCGCCACCCTGGCGCTGTTCGCCTTCGTGGACGCCTGGAAGAGCTACCTCTGGCCGCTGATCGCCACGCGATCGCTCGACCGGCGCACGGTGGAGGTCGGCGTGGCGGCCTTCCATGGCTTTTACGCCAGCAACTGGCCCTACCAGATGGCGGCCGCGGTGGCCGCCGCGCTGCCGCTGCTGCTGGTCTTTCTGCTCGCGCAGCGGTATTTCATTCGGGGGATCCAGCTGACGGGCTTCCGCTGACCGAGGGGTGGAGGGGCATGCACGGAGTCGAGCAGGGCGAGGGACTGGCGCTGGTGGGGCGGATCGCGCGGCTGCTCAATACCGGGCTGGCGGCCGAGGAGACCCTGGGCACGGTGGCGGAGGTGCTCCGGGCCGGGCTCGGGGCGCAGGCGGTGCAGCTGTGGCTGCGCGAGCCGAACGCGACCACCCTGCGGGCCATCACGGCGCCGGTGCCCGCGGCGGGGCGGCGGACCAGCCGGTCCTTCGCCGTGCTGCCCGACGTGGCCCCCGAGACCCTCCGCCTCCCGCTGCTGCACGAGGGGGAGCGGCTCGGCGTGCTCGAAGTCACGCCCGCGAGCGTGGGCGACGGCGCGCTGCTCCCCATCGTGGCCGACATCCTGGCCCCCTTCCTGGCGTCCATCGAGCTGTCCGAGGACCTCGCCTACGAGGTGGCGCTCCGCTCCCGGGAGATCGAGGAACAGCGCCGCTTCATCACGCTGGTGATCGACTGCCTGCCGGTGGGCCTCTACGTGGTGGACCGCGAGTACCGCATCCAGATCTGGAACCGCAAGCGCGAGATGGGCACCCAGGGCCTGCGCCGCGACGAGGTGGTGGGGCGCCCGGTGTTCGACGTGCTCACCCGGCAGAACGCCGAGCAGCTGCGGGAGGAGTTCGACGACGTCTTCCGCACCGGGCAGGGGCGGCAGATGGAGCTCGAGGTGGCGGTGGGCGGGGAGACCAAGTACTACCGCATCAGCAAGATCCCGATGCGGCAGGACGGCGAGACGATCACCCACGTCATCACCATCGGCGAGGACGTCACCGAGGCCCATGTGGCCGGGCAGCGCATCCTGCAGAGCGAGAAGCTGGCGGCCATCGGCCAGCTGGCGGCGGGGATCATGCACGAGATCAACAACCCGCTGGCCACCATCGGCGCCTGCGTGGCGGCGCTGGAGAACCGGGTGGAGGACGACCTCCCGGCCGGCCAGCGGGCGGGGATGCAGGAGTACCTCGAGATCATCGACAAGGAAGTGCAGCGCTGCGAGGGGATCGTGGACGGCCTGCTCGACTTCAGCCGCCCCAAGGGCAAGGCCAAGGGCCCGGTCAGCGTGACCGCGATCGTCGAGGACACGCTGTTCCTGATCAAGCACCACGAGCGCTTCAAGCGGATCGAGATGACCCGCGACCTGTGCGAGACGCTGCCGATGGTGCACGCCAACGCCGAGCAGCTGATCCAGGTGTTCATGGCCATCATGCTGAACGCGCTCGACGCCATGGAGCACGGCGGCAGCCTCACGGTGCGCACCCTGCCGGGCACCGTGCACGCGGACGAGGTGGAGATCCACATCGCCGACACGGGGGTGGGCATCCCGCGCACCGAGGTGGCCAAGATCTTCGAGCCGTTCTTCACCACCAAGCCGCCCGGCCGCGGGACGGGGCTGGGCCTGTCGGTGTGCTACGGCATCGTGGCGGAGCACGGGGGCCGCATCGAGGTCGAGAGCCAGCCCGCGCGCGGTTCCACGTTCCGGGTGTTCCTGCCCATCGCGCGGCGGTCCGCCCCGCTCGAGCCGGGGGCGCCGGCATGAAGATCCTCCTGGTCGAGGATGACCGCACCGTGGGGCAGTACGTGCACCGCGGCCTGACGGAGCAGGGCTTCCAGGTGGAGCTGGTGGCCGACGGCGCGGAGGCACTGGAGTCGGCCACGCACGGCAGCTTTGACCTGCTCGTCCTGGATCTCCGGCTGCCCGGCATGACCGGCCTCGAGGTGCTGCGGACCCTGCGGGACCGCGGCAACACCATGCCGATCCTGGTCCTCACGGCGCAGGACGCCCTCGACTTCAAGGTCCAGGCGCTCCGCTCCGGCGCCGACGACTACGTGACCAAGCCGTTCGCCTTCGAGGAGTTGCTGGCGCGGGTGGAGGCGCTGGGCCGCCGGCCCAAGCAGCTGGCGCCCCGCGCCCTCCGCATCGGCGATCTCGAGCTCGACCTCGGCACCAGGGAGGTGACCCGCGCCGGGCGCCGGCTCGAGCTCACGCCCAAGGAGTACGCCGTCCTGGAGTACCTGATGCGGCACGCCGGCCGGGTCATGTCCCGGACCCTCATCACCGAGTACGCCTGGGACTACCACTTCGACCCGGGGACCAACATCGTCGACGTGGTCATCAACCGGCTCCGCAAGAAGGTGGACCAGGGCCAGGCCACCCGGCTCATCCATACCGTCCGCGGCGTCGGGTACGTGATCAAGGCCTAGCCCGCATGTCCTCCATCCGCCGCCGGCTCACCGTCTGGTACGCCGTGGCCCTGCTGGCCTCGATTGGGGCGTTTGGCGGCGCGCTCTACCTCGAGCGGCAGCGCTCGAGCGTGCGGGAGCTCGACGAGCGGCTGAGCCTCGAGGGGAACCTGGCGGCGCAGTATTTCATCGGCTACCAGCGGCAGCTGGGCCGCAGCCTGGCCCCGGGCGAGACCCCTGGCCTCGGCTTCAGTGCGGTGGGCGGCTACCTCGATGGCATCCGGGACCTCGTGGTGGTGTTCGACCCCGATCGCGCCCCCATCTACCGCAACGCCATCGCCAAGCCGCTCTCGCTCGCGGCCCTGGCCCGGCTGCTCGCCACCGACGATGGCCAGGCGCTCGAGGCGGTCCGCACCGGGGTGGTGAACCTGGCCGATGACGGCGTGGTGGTGCGCTACGCGCGGGTGCCGCTTCCCGGCGTCTGGGCCCATCCCGCGACGATCTTCGTGGCCGCCCCCCTCGACGCGGTGCCCTTCGGGCCGGAACAGCTGCTGCAGGCCATGCTGGTCATCGCCCCGGTGATCCTGATCGGGAGCGTCGGGCTCGGCTACGTGCTCGCCGATGCCAGCCTGCGCCCGCTGGAGGGGATGGTCGACGAGATCGAGGCGATCACCGACGGGCGGAGCCTGCATCGCCGGGTGGAGCTGCCGGCCTCGGCCGCCGAACTGGCGCGGCTCGCCGCCACCATGAACCGGATGCTGGCGCGGCTGGAGCAGAGCTTCGAACGCCTGCACCAGTTCACGGCGGATGCCAGCCATGAGCTCAAGACCCCCTTGATGGTGCTGCGCGCGGGGGTGGAGCGGGCGATGACCGATCCGGGCGCCTCCACCGAGGGGCTGCAGGCGCTCGAGGAGGTGCTGGAGGAGATCCACCGGATGAGCGAGATGGTGGACAACCTGCTCACGCTCGCCCGGGCCGACGAGGGCGGGGCCGCGCTCGCCGTCACCCCGCTCGACCTGCGCGACCTGGTGAGCGAGGCCTCCGAGACCGCCGGCATCCTGGGCGAGGAGCCGGGGATCGCGGTGCGCACCGAGCTCCCCGCCTCGCCGGTGGTGGTGCCGGTGGATGGGAGCCGGATCAGGCAGCTGCTGCTCAACCTGGTCACCAACGCCATCAAGTACACGCCCTCCGGCGGCAAGGTGAGCCTGGCGCTGGTGGACCAGGAGGAGACGGCCGCGATCATCGTCGGGGACGACGGCATCGGCATCCCGGCGGCCCACCTGCCATACGTGTTCGACCGGTTCTACCGGGTCGATACCGCGCGCACCCGGACCGGGGCCCGTCCCGGCGCCGGGCTCGGGCTCGCGATCACCAAGTGGATCGCCGAAGCCCATGGGGGCACCATCGCCGTGCAGAGCCGCCCCGGGCGGGGCACCGTCTTCACGGTGAGCCTCCCCAAGCACCGGGAGCTGCCGCCGGCCGGCGTGGCCCCGGAACCCACCCTCCTTGGCTGACCCGGCGGACTTCCTCTAGCGCACCTCCGGGCCACGCGTATATTGGCCCCCTCCTCTCCTCTGCCCGCTGTGTGAGCGGGGCGCTCTGGTGCGTACTGTGACACCGGAACGGCGCGCCCGCCGGGACGGCAGAGCTAATCGGGCTGTCATCATTTTGTCATTTGCCGGGCGGTGTGCTGCAATGGGCGCCCTGTAGCTTCGGTCACCGTCCCACCCTCGGAGGGGTCGCGCCGTGTTCGAGAACCTCGTCGAATCCAACCGGAAACGTCAGAACACCCTGGGCCAGCAGGTCGTGTCGCTCGCGCTGCACGGCGTGCTCATCGTGGGTGCCATCAAGGCCACGCAGGGCGCGGCCGAGGTGGTGAAGGACATCGTGATCGACACCACGATGGTCTTCCTCAAGCCGCCCGAGACGCCGCCGCCGCCGGTGCAGCCGCCGCCGGAGAACGTGGTGGTGAGCGCCAACCCGCCGCCGCAGGGCTTCCAGATCATCACGCCGCCCGACAACATCCCGACGGAGATCCCGCCGGTGAACCTGAACGAGCGCTTCGACCCGCGTGACTTCACGGGCAAGGGCGTCGAGGGGGGCATCGCGACGGGCGTGGTGGGCGGGACCGGTCCGGTGCCCACGATCGAGGGTGAGGTCTTCCTGGCGGCCGAGGTGGACGAGACGCCGCAGGCGATCGACGGCAGCGCGTGCATCGGGAAGTTCCCGCCGGTGATGATGTCGGCCGGGATTCCCGGGAAGGTGGTGCTGCAGTTCATCGTGAACACCGACGGGCGGGTGGACGTGGCCACGCTCAAGGTGATCAGCAGCACCCACAAGGCGTTCGAGGAACCGGCGCGGCAGGGGATCACCAGCGCCGGGTGCAACTTCAAGCCGGGCAAGTCCCGCGGCCAGCCGGTCCGGGTGCTGGTGCAGCAGGCGGTGTCATTCAAGATCGGTCAGTAGGTCTTTTCTCCTTACCGAGGACGGTCAGTCATGCAACACGGCGTTGATATCTTGAAGCTCTGGGATGCGGCGGGCATGTTCGCCCGCGGCGTCATCGTGATCATGGCGATCATGTCACTGTGGTCGCTGTCGGTGGCCATCGCCAAGATGATCCACATCTACAAGAGCCAGCAGGCCACCCGGAAGTTCGCGCCGGAGTTCTCCCGCGCGATCCAGGAAGACAGCCTCGAGAAGGCGATCGCCCTGGCCGAGAAGAACCAGAAGAGCCACGTGGCCCGGGTGCTGGGCGGCGCGCTCTCCGAGGTGAAGACGCTGATCCAGGACCGCGCCACCATCACCTCCGCCGACATCAACTCGGCCGAGCGGGCGGTGGAGCGCCAGATGCTGATCACCCTCGCGGAGTTCCGTCGCGGCATGAGCATCATGGCCACGGTGGGCGCCACCGCGCCGTTCGTCGGCCTGCTCGGCACCACGATGGGCATCGTGACGGCGTTCACCGGCATGGCGGCCGCGGGCGCGTCGGGCGGCCTGGCCGGCATCTCGGCCGGTATCGCCGAGGCGCTGATCACCACGGCGTTCGGCCTCATGGTGGCGATCCCGGCGGTGTGGTTCTACAACTACTTCACCACCAAGATCGAGAACCTGACGGTCGAGATGACCTACAGCTCCAAGGAGCTGATCGACTACCTGATCAAGAGCGTGGGGAGCGAGTTCGGCCGCTCGATCTTCACCAAGGAATTCCAGGCCCAGAAGGCGGTGACCGGCCATGGGCATGTCAGCGGGTAATGCCGGACGGAGCGCCGTCAAGGCCGAGCCGAATGTCATCCCCATGATCGACATCATGCTCGTGCTGCTGATCATCTTCATGATCGTGACGCCGCTGATCGCCGCCGGCTTCAAGGCGACGATGCCGAAGGGCAAGAACCTCGACAGCCGGCCGGAAGGCGAGAACGAGATCATCCTCGGGGTGGACGCCGCGGGCCAGTACTTCCTGAACGGGAAGGGCCCCGTCGACCCGGTGGTGCTCGAGGAGACGCTCAAGGCGATGTACGCCGCGCGGACCGAGGACAAGATCGTGTACTTCAAGGCTGACAACCAGCTCAAGTTCGGCCGCATCCAGGACGCGGTGGAACTGGTGCGCCGCTCCGGCGCCCGGGTGATGGCCGCGATCACCGAGCCGCAGGTCCAGGGCGGGCTGTTCGACGCCGCCGTCAAGGAGGAGTAGCCATGGCCGGTGGAGGCTCAGCGGGGCCGGGCGAAGTCAACTCGGAACCCAACGTGATCCCGATGATCGACATCATGCTCGTGATGCTGATCATCTTCATGGTGTCGCAGCCGCTGGCGCGCATGGCGCTCGACATCCAGGTGCCGCCCCAGGAAACCGCGGCGGCGAAGCCGACGGCGGCCTCGAACCAGATCGTGCTCGAGCTCACCGTCGACGGGGGCTACGCCATCAACACCCAGCCGGTGCCGAAGGAGCAGCTCGACACCCAGATCCACGCGATCTTCGACACCCGGCCGGCCAAGCTCCTGTTCATCAAGTCCGCGCCCGAACGGCTGTACCAGGAAGTGATCGAGGCCATGGACGTGGCCCGGGGTGCCGGGGTGCAGGTCATCGGCTTCACCCCGGCCGCCCCGTAGCGGCGCCGGCAGGGACCGATCCAGACCGGGGGGCCGTCACCAGATGGCCCCCCGGTTCGTATCTTTCCCGGTCGTGTGCGGAACCCGGGACCGGACGTCCCCCCCTGCGATGCCGGAGCATGCCCTGCGCGCCCGTTACGACTTCTCGCTCTCCGCCCCCCGCGAACGCGGCCGCCCCCTGGGCGTGCTGGTCTCGGTGGCGTGCCACCTGGTGCTCGCCGCGCTGCTGCTCTTCTCGGTGCGGCACGACGTGGCCCGGATCTTCTCTGCCGGGGACCCGTTCAAGGCGGCCGGGGGCGGGGGAGGTGGTGGCGGTGGCGGCGGTCGTGAGGTGGCGTATATTTCTCTCCCCGCGCCGGAGCACACCACCACGGCGCCCGTGGCCGTGACCCCCCCGGTCGTGACGCCACCCCCAGTCCAGGTTGCCCCCACGCCGGTCCCTGAGGTGCCGCCCCCCGTCGTCGAGGTGGCGCCGGTGCCGGAGGCCGCAGTGGCTGCTCCGGCGCCCTCGGCCACTGCTGCCGCTGGACCCGGGACAGGCCCGGGCGCCGGCGGAGGCGCCGGTGGCGGGACGGGCGGAGGCATCGGACCAGGGACCGGCCCTGGCACGGGGCCCGGCGAGGGGGGCGGCGGGGGTGGCGGCATCGGTCGGGGGCCCCGGCTGCGGCACGAGGTCCTGCCCCCGGACGAGGTGCCGAAGGAGCTCCGGGGTCGCGAGATCCGCGTGGTGTTCACGATCGACGCCACCGGGGTGCCACAGAAGGTCGTGTTCGACCCGCCGATCGGCGGCAGCCGTTTTGTGGACAAGCTGCGGCGGAGCATGCTCGAGTTCCGCTTCTACCCCGCGCTCGGGCCCGACGGGCGGCCCACGGAGAGCACCTGGGTGTATCGCTACATGCCGTTCTAGTCTGTTCCCTTACCCCTCGCTACCCCTAGAACTCCATGCAAGGTCTCTTCGTTCGCAAGTCGGTCGCCGATTGCGAGAACGACATCGCGGAGCGTGGCGGGCTCCGGCGCTCGCTCACCAAGTGGCACCTGACCGCCCTGGGCGTCGGCGCCACCATCGGGGCGGGCATCTTCGCCACCACGGGCACCGCAATCGTCGGGGATGCCGTCCGCCCGGGCGCGGGCCCCGCGATCATCCTGTCGTTCGTGCTGACCGCCGTGGCCTGCGGGTTCGCGGCGCTCTGCTACGCCGAGTTCGCGGCGATGGTGCCGATCGCCGGCTCCGCCTACACCTACGCCTACGCCTCGCTGGGCGAGTTCATTGCCTGGATCATCGGCTGGGACCTGATCATCGAGTACGCGGTGGGGAACATCGGGGTGGCCATCGGCTGGTCGGGCCACTTCCGCGAGCTGCTGGAGTTCTTCGGGCTGCACCTGCCGGCCTGGCTGGCCACCGACTTCCGCTCGGCCCGGATGGCGGCCGATGCCCTCGCGGCGGCAGGCGGCGGCGCGGACCCCGGCACCCTCTACCTGGCCAGCGCCATCACCAATGCCCCGCACCTCGGCGGCATCCCGATCATCTTCAACCTGCCGGCCTTCCTGGCGGTGGCGCTCATCACGGTGATCCTGATCCGCGGGGTGAAGGAGTCCGCGGATTCGAACAACGTGATGGTGCTGCTCAAGGTGGGGCTGATCCTGTTCTTCATCGCGGTGGGCGCGTTCCTGATCAAGCCGGGCAACTGGTCCGATCCCGCCACCGGCGGGTTCATGCCCAACGGCTGGGCAGGGGTGAGCGCCGGCGCCGCGATCATCTTCTTCAGCTACATCGGCTTCGACGCGGTGAGCACCGCCGCCGAGGAGGCCAAGGAGCCGGCCAGGGACATGCCGTTCGGGATCATCATGAGCCTGGTGATCTGCACGGTGCTGTACATCGCGCTCTCGGCGGTGATGACCGGCATCGCCCCGTGGAAGGCGCTGGGCACCGCGGAGCCGATGCTCACGGCGCTCGAGTTCGCCAACGGCCCCGCCTGGGTGCTCAATTTCTCGCGGTTCATCATCGCCCTCGGCGCGGTGATCGCGATGTTCAGCGTGCTGCTCGTCTTCCAGCTGGGCCAGCCGCGGATCTTCTTTTCGATGGCGCGTGACGGCCTGCTGCCGCCGTTCATCGCCAAGGTGCATCCCAAGTACAAGACGCCGTACGTGGGGACCATCATCACCGGCCTGTTCGTCGGGACCTTCGCGGCCACGGCGAACATTGCGGAGGTGGTGGACCTGACCAACATCGGGACGCTGTTCGCGTTCGTGCTGGTATCGGTGGGGGTCATCGTGCTTCGGTACAAGGAGCCCGAGCGGGTCCGGCCCTTCCGGGTGCCGTGGGTGCCGGTCACCCCGCTCATCTCGGTGGTGGCCTGCCTGTACCTCATGCTGCAGCTCCCCTGCCTGACCTGGCGGCGGTTCAGCTGGTGGCTGCTGGCCGGCCTGGTGATCTACTTCCTCTACGGGGCGTTCCACAGCCGGATGCGCAACCCGAATGGCCCCGGCAAGTTCAAGATGCCCTGGCTGGGGCTGCTGGGGGTGGCCGTGGCGGCGGCGGTGCTGCACTACCTGGTGTTCAGCCGCGCCAGCTGCGGCTGAGTTCGCCCTCCGGGGCCGGAACGACGAAGGGCCGCCCGCGGGCGGCCCTTCGTCGTGTCCTGGCCGGGGGCGCCGCTAGGTGCCGGCGAGGTGGAGGGCGCCGCTCGCCGCGTCGATGGCCTCTGGGCGCAGGCGGAACCGGGGCTGCTCGCCGAGGCGGGTGGTGAGCAGCCGGTAGAGGGGACCGTCGTGAAGCAGCAGCCCGCCATTGGTGGCCACCTCGATGGGAGCGCGCTCGTCGGCGCCGAAGTGGGGCTCCAGGCGGGAGACCAGCGCCGAGAGCTCGCGGGCCGCGTAGTCGATGATGCCGGCGGCTACGGTGTCGTTGAGCCGCTGGGCCTCGAAGACCTGCGGCGCCAGCGCCGCCACCTCGGGCACGCCGGCCGCCGCGGCCCACTGGACCAGCCGGTCCATGGTCTCGGCGCGGGTGGCCTTGAGCAGCAGGTCGGTCAGGGCGGTCTTCGGGCTGCGGCCGTCGGCCGCGCGGCCCACCGCGCCCAGCGCCGCGCGCCCGATGGCATAGCCGCTGCCTTCATCGCCCATCTGCCAGCCGTAGCCGCCGGCCCGGTGCAGCCGGCCGCTGGGGTCGCGGGCCACCGCCATGCTGCCGGTGCCCGCCGTGACCACGATGCCGGGGCGATCCTGGAACGCTGCCGCCAGCGCGATCTCGGTGTCGCCGGTGACCGTGATCCGGTCGGCGAAGTCCTCGCTGCGGAAGGCCTGTCGCAGCTCCTCCCGCTCGGCCTCGCGGCCCGCGCCCGCGACGCCGGCCACCAGGATATCGGCACGCAGCCGGCCCCGCTCGCCGAGGGCCCGCCGCGCGATCTCGCCGATGGTGGTGGCGCAGGTGAGGCCGCGGCCCGAGCGCATCTTGGCGCCTGGCCCGCTGGCCCGGGCCACGATGGCGCCGTCCTCCGCCACGATCACGGTGGTCTTGGTGCCGCCCGCGTCTACCCCGATGATGATCCGGCTCATGCAACTCCCTCCCGGTGGGGGCGCACCGCGCCCCCCGCGAATCCGACGACGAGGGTGATCAGCGCGCCGGCCGGCACGTACCAGGGCCAGGCCAGCGGCGCCTTGGCAAGGAACAGCGTCAGCATCACGGCCACGCTCGCCGCCACCGCGAGGAGCACGTGCGGCCCCCCGATGCGGGCGGGGGCCGCCGCGAGCAGGTAGGCGCCGAGCAGCGCGCCATAGGTGATCGAGGCGATGGAGAGCGCGAACACCACCACCGGCGTCTGGCCCCCGCCGGCGGTGGCGTGGAAGACGAGGGCCACCACGGTGATGAGCACCCCCCAGACCAGGCTCGCCAGCTTGCCCACCTTGAGCAGGTGGGCGGGATCCCGCCGTCCGGTGGCGCTGGCGTAGAAGTCGTGGGTGACGGAACTGGCCAGCGCGCTGATGGCCGAGCTGTGGGTGGCCATCGAGGCCGCGAGCACCGCCGCCACGATAAGGCCGGACAGCCCGTGCGGGAAGTGGTTCACCACGAAGCGGGGGAACAGCTGGTCCGCGGGGAGGTCAGTGGGCGCCTGGCCCGCGGCCCACATGGCGATGCCGATCAGCAGGAACAGGGTGAACTGGATGAACACCACCACGCCCGACCCGACCAGCGCGAAGCGGGCCGCGGCGAGTCCCCGGCTGGCCAGCAGCCGCTGCACGATCAGGTGGTCAGTGCCGTGCGAGGCCGCGGAGAGCATGGCGCCGCCCACCACCCCGCCGAGCAGGGTATAGGTGGCGGTGAAGCTGATGGCGGGGTCGATCCAGCGCAGCTTGCCCGCCGCCGCCGCCTGGCTCAGCACCGCGGCCGGGCCGCCCGCCATGCCGGCCGCGATCCAGAACGCCACCACCCCGCCGGCGACGTAGACCATCAGCTGCATCACGTCCACCCAGACCACCGCCTTGAGCCCGCCATGCCAGGTGTAGACCAGGGTGATCAGGCTCATCACCACGATGGCGGGGGCCACGTCCCACCCCGCGAGCACCGCCAGCGGAATGGCGCCGGCGTAGACCCGGACCCCGTCGGCGAGCGCGCGGGTCACCAGGAAGATCCCCGAGGTCAGCCGCCGCGTGGGGGTGCCGAAGCGGTGCTCCAGCCGGGCGTAGGCGGTGTCCTGCTCGCCGCGGAAGTAGCCGGGGAGCAGCCACACCGAGACGGCGAGGCGGCCGATGAGGTAGCCCAGCGGCAGCTGCAGGAAGGTCAGGTCACCGCGGGCGGCGACGGCCGGGATCGAGATCACCGTGAGGGCGGAGGTCTCGGTGGCCACGATGGAGAGGAGGATGGCCCAGGCGGGAAGGTCGCGCGCGCCGAGGAAGTAGTCGCCGGCGGTCTGCTGCCGGCGCGATACCCAGAGGCCCACGCCGAGGGTGAGGCAGAAGTAGAGCGCGATGACCGCGAGATCGAGGGTGGCCATGGGGGGAAAAGAGTAGCGCCGCACGGGTGTGCGGCGCTACGGAGATCGGGCGGGGCTCAGGCTAGGCCGTGAACGACGAGCCGCAGCCGCAGCCGCCGGTCGCGTTCGGGTTGTGGAAGGTGAACCCGGAGCCCTGCATGGAGGTGACGTAGTCGATGGTGATGCCGTTCAGGTACTGCATGCTGAACCCGTCGACGAAGACCCGGGTGCCGTTGACCTCGAGCACCGAATCATCCTCGAGCGCCCGCTCCTCGACGTTCAGGCTGTACTTGAATCCGGAGCAGCCGCCCGGGAGCACGCTCACGCGCAGGCCCGCCGACTCGCCCGGGACGTCCTCGGCCTGCATGAACTTGTGGACTTCCTCCGCCGCCCGATCGGTCAGGATGAGCGTGAATCCCGGCGTGGAGACCTGCGGTTCCGTGCTTTCCATGACTGACTGCTCCCTTCGTGAATTGTCCCGGGTACCGCTTTGGCGGAACGCCAGCGGTCCGGGGTGCTGGTACAAGCTACGAACCTGCGCCCGGCCGTGTCAATCATCGCGCTGGCCGGGGCGGCCCCAACCCCTTACTGGTCAACGGCTAAGCGCCTCGATTCCGAGCCCCCGCACCACCCGGTCGGCCACCTGGCCGCGCACCGGCCCGAAGCGCGGGTTGTCCCGGGTGGGGTGCACCCGATTGGCGAGCAGCACCACCACCAGCCGCCGGGTGGGGTCAATCCAGATCGAAGTCCCCGTGAACCCGGTGTGCCCGAAGCTGGTCCGCGACATCAGGGTGCCCGCGCTGCTCACGCCCGACGGGGTGTCCCAGCCGAGGGCGCGGCTGGAACCTGGCGGCAAGTCCTGGCGGCGGATGAAGCCAGAGAGGGCTGCGGGCCCAGGGGGGAGGGCGGCGCCGGCGCAGGGGGCATCGCGCGCGGTGCCGAGGCCCTCGAGCAGCCAGTCGCCGATCCGGAGCAGGTCCCGGGCGGAGCTGAACAGCCCCGCGTGACCGGAGACCCCGTCGAGCCGGGCGGCGTTCTCGTCGTGCACCTCGCCGCGGAGGACCCGGCCCCGCCAGGGGTCGTCCTCGGTGGGCGCGATGCGATGCCGCCAGCTCGGGGGCGGGAGATATCGGGTCTCGCGCAGGTGGAGCGGGCCCGCCAGCAGCCGCTCCACCAGGGTGTCGATCCGTGCGCCCGACGCCTGTTCCACCGCCTGGGTCAGGAGGATCGCGCCCAGGTCCGAATACACGAAGGTGTCGCCCGGCGTGGCCGCGAGCGGGGTGGCGTTGACCAGCGCGAGCGCCGCGGCGCGGGTGGGCGCCTCCTGGTAGAGCGGGCGCCAGGCCGGGAGGCCGCTCGCGTGGGTGAGCAGGTGGCGGATGGTGACGGCGGAATCGCGGAAGGCGGGGACGTAGCGGACCACCGGCGCGTCGAGGGCAAGGACCCTGCGCTCGACGGCGGCCATGGTGGCGGTGGTCAGGCCGATCACCTTGGTGAGCGAGGCCAGGTCGTAGATGGTGGTGCTGTCGGGGCGGGTGGCGTCGTCCTGGCCCAGGCGGCCGGCGCCATGATAGTAGTGGCAGCCCGCCAGGCTCACGCCGAGCACCGCCCCGGGGGCCACGCCATCGGCGATCACCGAATCGAGGAAACCAGCCGCGGCCCCCAGGCCTGCGGGCACCGGCGCCACGGCGCCGGGCGCGGCGCAGGCCAGCAGGCCGAAGGCGAGGCCCAGCGCCGCGCGACGGCGCCTCACGGGGCGCGGGCGGCGCCGCGGTCGAGTCCCGCGCCGAGGGGCAGGTGGGGCGGGATGCGGACCGGGAGGCGGCCGGTGATGGGCGCCTCGCCGGTGAGGGCGCGGGCCGCGGCCCATTCGCCCAGGCCATTCGCCGACCAGGCGAGCAGGTAGGAGCCGATGCGGGGCATCTGCCCGGCGACATATGGGGAGCCCAGGGATACCACGACCATGCGGCGCCGGTAGACCGATCTGTCGAACAGGCGCGCCACCGGCTCCGGCAGCCCGACGGTGCCCTTCCAGGCGCTCACTTTCACGGCGGCGGCGAAGATCGTGTAGGGGCTGCGCCGGATGAGCACGCGCGCGGAGTCGAGGCCCGCGGCGCCGGTGGCGGGCCAGAGGCGGAAGAGCGTGACCCGGTGGCCCGCGGCGCGCAGCTGGCGGAGCATCGTGTTCCCGACCGTGCCCGCGTTCTCCTCGCCGTAGGTGATGAGGGCGATGGTGCGGGGCCCCGCGCGCAGGCTGTCCACCACGCCGAGGCTGTCCCGGGCGAGCACCACGGCGCGGGTGGCGAGGTCCCGAGAGAAGGGCTGGAACGCGCGGCTGCCCACCACCACGGGCACGCTGTCGATGGGCACGGTCCGGTGGGCGAAGAGGCCCAGCTGCATCTTGAGGCGGAGCACTCGGCGTACCGAGCGGTCGAGCCGCTCGTAGGTGACCCGGCCGGACTCCACCGCCTCGGTGACGGCATTGATGGCGGCGCGGGGGTCGGCCGGCTGCAGCAGGAGATCGGCGCCGGCGCGGAAGGCGAGGACCGCCGCCTCGCCCGCGCCGTAGGCGTTGACGATGCCGCCCATGTCGAGCGCGTCGGTGACCAACAGGCCCTGGAAGCCGAGCGAATCGCGCAGCACGCTCTGCATCACGTTCGGGTCCAGGGTGGCGGGCCGGCTCCGGTCGCCGCTGATCGCGGGCATCGCCACGTGTCCCGACATGATGAACGCGGCGCCCGCCACCACCGCCGCGCGGAACGGCACCAGCTCCAGGGTGTCGAGCCGCGCCCAGGGGGTGGGGATGACCGGGAGGGCGAGGTGGCTGTCGGTCTCGGTGTCGCCGTGGCCGGGGAAGTGCTTGGCGGTGGCGAGCATCCCGTGATCCTGCAGCCCCTGGATGGCGGCGGAGACCAGCCGCGCCACGAGGTAGGGATCCTCGCCGAAGGAACGGGTGTTGATGATCGGGTTGGCGGGATTGTTGTTGACGTCCGCCACGGGCGCGAACGCCAGGTGGATCCCCACGGCGCGGCCTTCGAGCGCCGTGATCCGGCCCACCTCGTAGGCGTCGCTGTCGCGGGCGGCGGCGCCCACGCCCATATTGGGAGGGAAGGGGGTGGCGCCGGTGAGGCGGAAGCTGGCGCCCCCTTCGAGGTCCGCCGCCACGAGGAGGGGCAGACGGGAGCGGCGCTGCAGGCGGTTGAGCTTGAGCGCGACGTCGACGGGCGACCCGATCGAAACGATCAGGCCGCCGACCTCCAGCGAGTCGACCCAGCCCTGCATCACCGCGAAGGCGCTGTCGTCGAAGGCCTGGTAGGCGCCGGGGATCCAGGGCATCACCAGCTGGGCCACCTTGGCGCGGAGCGGCAGGGAGTCGAGCAGCCGTTCCACCGCGGTGGAGTCCACCGCCGTCATCACGGGGCCGCCGCCGAAGCGCGCGCTCTGCTGCGCGGCGAGCGGCGCGGCCGCCAGCAGCAGGGCCATCATTACCCACGGGGATCGATGCACACGCGACACTGGCTGCTCGGAGGCTGGATGGTTCTGGCCGGGGCCTGCCCGGGGCGGGGCCCGGCTCGGTCCGGGCCCGACGTGACGCCCGCGGTCCGCCCGGGGCTCGAGGTGCTGCTGAGTGACAGCGTCCACCTGGTGCGCGGCCGCCGGGTGGCCCTGGTGACGAACCAGTCCGGCGTGGATGCGGCCGGCCGCGCCGGCGTGGACCGGCTCCGGGGCGCCGGGGTGCATCTGGTGGCGCTGTTCAGCCCGGAGCACGGCTTCCGCGGTACCGCCGACCCCGGCGCGGCGGTCAGTTCGACCACCGACAGCGCGACCGGCCTCCCAATCTACAGCCTCTACGGCCGCAATTCCGCCCCGACGGACGCGCAGCTCGCCGGCGTGGACGTGATCCTGGTGGACCTGCAGGACGCCGGAGCCCGGTACTTCACCTACCTGTGGACCACGGTGGGCGTGATGCGCGCCGCGGCGCCACGGGGCATCCCGGTCGTGGTGCTCGATCGCCCCAATCCGATCGGCGGGGCGGTGCAGGGGAATGTGCTCGACACCGCGTACCGGACGCCGGTGGGCATGCTGGCCATCCCGATGCGCCACGGCATGACGCTCGGCGAGCTGGCGCGGCTGGCGCGCCACGACCTGGGCCTCGGCACCGCGCTGACGGTGGTGCCCGTGGCCGGCTGGCGGCGGCAGATGTACCAGGACGAGACCGGCCTGCCGTTCGTCCCTCCGTCCCCCAATCTCCGGACCCTGGACGCGCTGATCCACTATCCCGGCACCTGCCTGTTCGAGGGCACCACGCTCTCGGTGGGACGGGGGACCGAGCATCCCTTCGAACAGGTGGGGGCGCCCGGCCTTGATACCGCGGCCGTGCTGGCGGCCCTGCGCGCTGCCGCCCCGGCGGGGGTGTCGTTCCAGTCCGTGCAGTTCACCCCGCGCCGGCCGGGCGACGGCAAGTTCGCCGATACGCTGGTCACGGGGATCCGCCTCACGGTCACCGACCGCCAGCGCTACGACCCCATCCGGACCGCGGTCCTGCTGCTCGCCGCCGTGAGCGACGCGGGCGTGCCGGGGGGGCTCTTCCCGCCCAACCCCGCCCACTTCGACCGGCTGGTCGGCGATGGCGGCCATGCGCGGGGGGAGGTGGACCAGGTGATCCGGGGCGAGGGCGACGCCCGCGCCGGCCTCCTGGCCGAGTGGGCCGCCGAACTGCCGCGGTTCCTCGACCGTCGACGGCCCTTCCTCGTCTATCCCGAATAGCGATCCACGGGCGGGGGTGCGGCGGCACGCGTCCTTCCTATAAAGCGTTTCCCGGGTTATAGTTTGCCGCGGTTTTGGGCCCCAGCCAGGACGGGCCCGCCCCTGTGCTACCCCCGAGGACGCCCATTCGGTGAAGCTGATCCCCAAGTCGG
Source organism: Gemmatimonadota bacterium (assembly GCA_016713785.1). NCBI lineage: Bacteria > Pseudomonadati > Gemmatimonadota > Gemmatimonadota bacterium. Next base: position 211,854 of record JADJOM010000003.1, read on the forward strand.
TGGAACGGGTCTTTTACGGGCTGACCCGGCCGATGGTCGAGGGACTGATCCGGGCTGGTATCCGTCCGAACGTGATCACCACCATCGGCACGCTCCTGGTGGTGGCCAGCGCGGTGGCCTTCGGCCTGGGCCACGTGCGGTTGGGGGGCCTGCTGTACCTGCTGAGCGGGGTGGTGGACACCCTGGACGGGGCGGTGGCCCGGGCCAACCAGCAGGTGACCCGGTTCGGCGCCTTCTACGACTCCACGCTGGACCGGGTCGGGGACGGGGCCACCTTCATGGGGATCGCCGTCTTCTACCTGCTCGCGCCCGACGGGTCGGTGACCCATCGCGAGCTGGCGATCATCATCAGCATGGTGGCGATCATCGCGAGCCTGCTGGTCTCGTATGCCCGGGCACGCGCCGAAGGCCTGGGGATCGACTGCAAGGTGGGGATGGTGCAGCGGGCGGAGCGGATCGTGGGGCTCAGCCTCCCGACGCTCCTCTGGGGCGCGGGCCCCGGCGGCGTCGTGCTGTTCTGGATCGTGGCGGTTCTCGCGCTCACCTCGGTGATCACGGTGGTGCAGCGCTTCGTGTATGTCTACCAGGTGACGGAGGGCGCGGCCGCGCCCGAAGCGTCGAAAGGACAGTCCTAGTGTCGACCGCAGGAACTCCCCGGCCGATCGCGCCGGCCCAGGGCAAGCTCGGTGTCCTCTGCGTCGGTCTCGGCGCCGTGGCGACCACCTTCATCGCGGGGGTGGAGCTGATCCGCCGCGGCAAGGCCAAGCCGATCGGCTCCCTCACCCAGATGGGCACCATCCGTCTCGGCAAGCGCACCGAAGGGCGCGCCCCGCTGATCAAGGAATTCGTGCCGCTGGCCGACCTCAACGACCTCGTCTTCGGCGCCTGGGACCCGGTCCCGGACAACGCCTACCAGAGCTGCCTGCACTGCGGCGTGCTCGACAAGTGGGAACACGTCGAGCCGATCAAGGACTTCCTGCAGGCGATCACCCCGATGCCCGCGGCGTTCGACCAGCACTACGTCAAGAAGCTGGAAGGCAAGAACGTCAAGACCGCCAAGACCAAGAAGGACCTGGCCGAGGCGCTGCGGAAGGACATCCGCGACTTCAAGGCCAAGCACGGCTGTGACCGGCTGGTGATGGTGTGGTGCGCGTCGACCGAGATCTTCATCCAGCCCGGCCCGGCGCACCAGACGCTGGCGGCGTTCGAGAAGGGGATGGAGACCAACGACCCGACGATCGCCCCGTCGATGCTGTACGCCTGGGCGGCGGTGATGGAGGGGGTGCCCTTCGCCAACGGCGCGCCGAACCTGACCTGCGACTTCCCGGCGCTGGAGCAGCTGGCCAAGGACAAGGGCGTGGCCATCGGCGGCAAGGACTTCAAGACCGGCCAGACCATGCTCAAGACCGTGCTCTCGCCGATGTTCAAGGCGCGCATGCTCGGCGTGGCGGGGTGGTACAGCACCAACATCCTGGGCAACCGGGACGGCGAGGTGCTGGACGATCCCGAGAGCTTCAAGACCAAGGAAGAGTCGAAGCTGGGCGTGCTGGAGCACATCCTGCAGCCCAACCTCTACCCCGACCTGTACGGGGAGATCTACCACAAGGTGCGGATCAACTACTACCCGCCGCGTGGGGACAACAAGGAGGGGTGGGACAACATCGACATCTTCGGGTGGTGCGGGTACCCGATGCAGATCAAGGTCGACTTCCTCTGCCGCGACTCCATCCTGGCCGCGCCGCTGGTGCTCGACCTGGCGATCTTCTTCGATCTGGCCCAGCGGGCCAAGCTGTCGGGGATCCAGGAGTGGCTGTCGTTCTACTTCAAGAGCCCGCAGGTGGCCCCGGGGCTGTACCCGGAGCACGACCTCTTCATCCAGCAGACCAAGATGAAGAACACGCTGCGCTGGCTGATGGGGGAGTCGGCGATCACCCACCTGGGCGTGGAATACTACGAGTACGGGGAGAAGTGACCTCCCGGTGGTCCGGTGGTCCGGCGCCTCGGCCGAGGCGCCAGACCCGGGCCGCCGAGCCACCGAGCCGCCCATGAAATATTTCCATCGCTGCCACCTCCCGCCCGAGGCGGTGATCGCCCAGGCCAACGCGTTCTTCGGCCCGCGGCTGGCGCCGACCGAGGAGGCGCCGCGGCGGCGCCGGTTCTCGGGTACGCTGGGCCAGATCGCGGTCAACGTCCAGGCCGAGGGGGGGCACTACACCCTCGTGACGGTCGAGACCAACCAGCCGGGCGAGAGCGAGGCGGACAAGCTGGCCAAGCGGTTCCTCACGATGGTGCACACGCTGTCCGACCCGTCGCACCCGGTGCGCGGGGCGTACTGAATCCGGGCGGGCGGCGAGGGGCGGGTGCAGATCCGCCCCTCGCCGCGCCCGTCCCCTCGATCCCGATCCTCCAGGAGAAGGTCCCCCATGCTGAAGATGATGGCCAAGGTGAATCGCCGCCTGGCGCCGTGGCTGGCCGCCGTGGTGCTGGTGGCCAACCTCGCGCTCGTCGCGGCCCCCCTCATGGCGCAGGACGCCGGGGCTGCCGCCCCGGTCACCGAGCACCGGCCCGGCGGCGAGGTCAACCTCCAGCTGCCCGACCTGGGCACGGTGGAGTTCCTCGGCATCAACGGCCACGACATTCTGCTCTCGGGCCTGGTGGTCTGCGTGCTGGGCCTCCTGTTCGGGCTGTGGAGCTACAACGCCGTCAAGAAGCTGCCGGTGCACCGGTCGATGGCCGAGGTCTCGGCGCTCATCTACGAGACCTGCAAGGCGTACCTGGTGCAGCAGGGCAAGTTCCTGCTGGGCCTGTTCGCCTTCATTGCGGTGGTGATCCTGGTCTACTTCCGGATCACGGGGCTCGAGTGGGGGAAGATCGCGATCATCCTGGTGTTCGGGCTGATCGGCATGGCGGGCAGCTACGGGGTGGCGTGGTACGGCATCCGCATCAACACCCTGGCCAACAGCCGGACCGCCTTCGCCAGCCTCGCGGGCAAGGGCTACCCGGTCTACGCCATCCCGCTGCGCGCGGGGATGAGCGTCGGGATGATGCTGATCTCGGTCGAGCTGCTGTTCATGCTGGCGATCCTGCTGTTCGTGCCCAACACGGTGGCGGGCGCCTGCTTCCTCGGCTTCGCGATCGGCGAGTCGCTGGGCGCCGCGGCGCTCCGGATTGCCGGTGGCATCTTCACCAAGATCGCCGACATCGGCTCCGACCTGATGAAGGTCGTGTTCAAGATCAAGGAAGATGACGCCCGGAATCCCGGCGTCATCGCGGACTGCACCGGCGACAACGCCGGCGACTCGGTGGGCCCCACCGCCGACGGCTTCGAGACCTACGGCGTCACCGGCGTGGCGCTGATCTCGTTCATCGTCCTGGCGGTGAACGACCCGAGCGTGCAGGTGCAGCTGCTGGTCTGGATCTTCCTGATGCGCGTGATGATGGTCCTGGCCAGCGCCGGCAGCTACCTCGTCAACGAGGCGATGGCCAAGGCCAAGTACGGCAACGCGGTCAAGTTCGACTTCGAGCACCCCCTCACCTCGCTGGTCTGGATCACCTCGATCGTGTCGGTGATCCTGACCTTCGTGCTCTCCAAGCTGATCATCCCGACCCTCGGCCCCCAGCTCGATCCGTCGATGTGGTGGAAGCTGTCGGCGGTGATCACCTGCGGCACCCTGGCCGGCGCCATCATCCCGGAGATGGTCAAGGTCTTCACCTCCACCAACTCGCGGCACGTGCGCGAGGTGGTGACCAGCTCCCGTGAGGGCGGCGCGTCGCTCAACATCCTCTCCGGCCTGGTGGCGGGCAACTTCTCCGCCTACTGGCTCGGCATGGCGATCATGGCGCTGATGGCCCTCGCCTTTGGCGTCAGCACCCAGGGCCTCGCCGACTTCATGAAGGCCCCGGCGATCTTCGCCTTCGGCCTGGTGGCCTTCGGCTTCCTGGGCATGGGCCCGGTGACCATCGCGGTCGACAGCTACGGCCCGGTCACCGACAACGCCCAGTCGGTGTACGAGCTCTCGGTGATCGAGACGCTGCCGAACATCAAGCAGGAGGTCAAGAAGGACTACGGCATCGACGTGAACTTCGAGGTGGCCAAGGAGCTGCTCGAGGAGAACGACGGCGCCGGGAACACCTTCAAGGCCACGGCCAAGCCGGTGCTCATCGGCACGGCGGTGGTCGGCGCCACCACGATGATCTTCTCGATCATCATGGCCCTGACCCACGGCCTCACCCAGGGCATGGAGAACCTCTCCATTCTGCACCCGCCGTTCCTGCTGGGCCTGATCACCGGCGGCGCCGTGATCTACTGGTTCACCGGCGCCTCGATGCAGGCGGTCACCACCGGCGCCTACCGCGCGGTGGAGTACATCAAGGCCAACATCAAGCTGGAAGGCAGCGAGAAGGCCTCGGTGGCCGACAGCCGCAAGGTCGTCGAGATCTGCACCCAGTACGCCCAGAAGGGGATGTTCAATATCTTCCTCGGCGTGTTCTTCTCCACCCTGGCCTTCGCCTTCGTGGAGCCGTTCTTCTTCATCGGCTACCTGATCTCGATCGCCATCTTCGGGCTGTACCAGGCCATCTTCATGGCCAACGCCGGCGGCGCCTGGGACAACGCCAAGAAGATCGTGGAGACCGAGCTCAAGGCGAAGGGCACCCCGCTGCACGACGCGTCGGTCGTGGGCGACACGGTCGGCGACCCGTTCAAGGACACCTCGTCGGTGGCCATGAACCCGGTCATCAAGTTCACCACGCTCTTCGGGCTGCTCGCCGTGGAGCTGGGCGTCTACCTGGCCGAGAGCCAGGGCCCGATGCTGGGCCACGCGCTGTCGGCCGTGTTCTTCCTGGTGTCCACGGTCTTCGTCTACCGCTCCTTCTACGGGATGCGGATCGAGTCCAACTAGCCGCCCGGCCCGGCCGGCGCGGTCCAGGGGCGGAGCGCGAGCTCCGCCCCTATCTTTTCCCCCATCCCATGCGACTACCCAGGCCGCTCCTCCTCGTTGCCGCCATCCCCGTCGCGCTCCCGGCGCAGGGGACGCGTTTGCCGTACCAGGATCCCGCCCGCCCCATCGAGGCGCGGGTGGCCGACCTGCTGCCCCGGCTGACGCCGACGGAGAAGTTCTGGCAGCTCTACCTCCACCCTGGCGACAGCACCAGCGGCCGGGACGCCGGGCCCGGACGGTACGGCATCCAGGTGCAGGCGGCCGGGGGCACCATCGATGCCCTCCGCCAGGTGAACCGGGTCCAGGCGGACGCCCTGGCCGGCTCCCGCCTGGGCATTCCGCTCATCCCGGTGGCGGAGGCGCTGCACGGCGTGGTGGGGGAGGGGGCCACTGCCTTTCCCCAGGCCATCGCGCTCGCCGCGACGTGGGACACGGCGCTGATGCGGGAGGTAGCCACGGCGATCGCCACCGAGGCCCGCGCCCGGGGCATCCGCCAGGTGCTCTCCCCGGTGCTCAACCTGGCCACCGACGCCCGCTGGGGCCGGGTGGAGGAGACCTATGGCGAGGACCCCTGGCTCGCCGGGCTGATGGGGCAGGCGTTCATCCAGCCCTTCGAGCGGCGGGGCATCGTTTCCACGCCGAAGCACTTCGTGGCGAATGTGGGCGACGGGGGCCGCGACAGCTATCCGATCGAATGGAGCGCGCGCCGGCTCCGGGAACGGGATCTCCCCCCGTTCCGCCGCGCCCTCCGGGAAGGCGGCGCGCGAGGCCTGATGGCGGCGTACAACTCGGTGGATGGCCGCCCGGCGTCGGCGAGTCCATGGCTGCTCCGGGACGTCCTGCGGCGGGAGTGGGGCTTTGGCGGGGTGGTCATGTCCGACGCCGGCGGGGTCGGTGGCGCCAACGTGCTGCATGGCACCGCCACGGACTACGCCGACGCCACCGCGCAGGCCATGGCCGCCGGGCTCGAGGTGATCTTCCAGGGCGATGCCGCCAGCGCCCCCCTCTTCCAGGCGGCGTTCGACCGTGGCCTGATCGCGCCGGCGGTGGTCGACAGCGCGGTGGCGCGCGTGCTGCGCCTCAAGTTTGCGCTCGGGCTCTTCGAGGCGCCGTACACCAGCGACACCGTGGCGCGCGCCCTCGCCGCAGACACGCTGGCCCACGCCCTGGCCCGACGTGCCGCCATCCAATCGGCCGTCCTGCTTCGCAACGAGCGCCGGACCTTGCCGCTCGACCCGCGCCGGATCCGCCGCCTGGCCCTCATCGGCGTCGATGCCGACGAGGCGAGGCTGGGCGGCTACTCCGGGTCGGGTCGGCGCCTGGTCAGTGCGCGCGCCGCCCTCGAGGCCCGCCTCGGCGCGGCGCGGGTGCGGTACCACCCCGGGCCGGGCCGGTCGGTGCAGCGCTACGTGACCGTCCCGGGCACGGCCCTCAGCGCTGCCGGGGGCGTGCGCGGCCTGGTGGCACGCTACTACGCCGGGCCGGACTTCGGGCGCCTGGCCGAGGAGCGCCTCGATTCCCGGATCGACTTCCACTGGACCTTCCTGCCGCCGGCCGCCACGCTGGATCCGTCCTGGTTCAGCGCCCGCTGGCATGGCGTGATCACCTCGCCAGTCTCCGGGCCGGCCCGCATCGGCCTGGTGGGCACCGATGGGTACCGCCTCTGGCTCAACGACTCCCTGGTGATCGACGCCTGGAGTGAGCAGGGAGCGAGCGAGCGACTGGTGCCGGTGCGGCTCGTGGCGGGGCGGGGCATCGGCCTCCGGCTGGAGGCCCGCCAGCCGGCGGGCAACGGACGGCTCCGCATGGTCTGGGACGTCGGGGTGGTGGACGAGGGCGAGCGGCGGATGGCCGACGCGATGGCGGCGGCCCGAGCCGCGGACGTCGCGGTGGTGATGGCCGGGCTGGAGGAGGGTGAGTTCCGCGACCGGGCCTCGCTCGCGCTGCCGGGGCGCCAGGAGGAGCTGATCCGGCGGGTGGCCGCGACCGGCACCCCGGTGGTGGTGGTCCTCGTGGGCGGGGGAGCGGTCACCATGCGCCCCTGGCTGGACCGGGTCGCCGCCGTGCTCGACCTCTGGTACCCCGGCGAGGCCGGCGGCGAGGCACTGGCCGCGCTGCTCTTCGGAGCGGCGTCGCCAGGCGGTCGGCTGCCGATCACCTTCCCGGTGGCGGAGGGGCAGTTGCCACTGGTCTACAACCACCTGCCCAGCGGCCGCGGCGACGACTACGACGACCTCACCGGCCTGCCCCAGTTCCCCTTCGGCTTCGGGCTCGGGTACACCACGTTCGCCTACGACAGCCTGCGCATCCTTCCGGATACGGTCGCGACGGGCAGCGGGCTGCAGGTGCGGTGTACCATCACCAATACCGGCACCCGCGCGGGCGACGAAGTGGCCCAGCTCTACCTCCGCGACCCCGTGGCCAGCGTGTCGCGCCCCGTGATGCAACTGGCGGGCTTCCAGCGGGTGCACCTGGCGCCGGGTGAGTCGCGGGAGGTCTGGTTCCGGGTGGAGCCTGACCAGCTGGCGGTGCTCGATGCGGCGCTCCATCCCGTGGTTGAACCGGGGCGGCTCGAGGTCCTCGTCGGCGCCTCCTCGCGCGACCTCCGCCTGCGGGGCGTGGCCACGCTCCGCTGACGCCGGGCCCTTCCGTCCCCTCCCGAAGCGGGCTAACCTAGCCGCGCCCTCACCGGAGAATCCCTGGCATGACCCGACGCTCCCTTGCCGCCGCGCTCCTGCTGCTGCCGGCCGCCCTCGCCGCCCAGTCCGACGCCGACGTCGCGCGGGCCACGGAACGCCTCGCCCCCCGCATGATCGAGATCCGGCACGACCTGCACCAGCACCCGGAACTCAGCAATCGCGAGACCCGCACCGCCGGCCTGGTGGCGGACGAGCTCCGCCGGCTCGGGTTCGAGGTGCGGACCGGCGTGGGCCGGACCGGCGTGGTGGGGATCCTCCGGGGCGGGAAGCCGGGCCCGGTCGTCGCGATCCGCGCCGACATGGATGCCCTGCCCGTGACGGAGCAGGGTGACCTCCCCTTCAAGTCGATCGTCACGGCCGAGTATCTCGGCCGCCAGACCGGGGTCTTCCACGCCTGCGGCCACGACACCCACGTGGCGGCGCAGCTGGGCGTGGCCAACATCCTGGCCGGGATGAAGTCCCAGCTCACCGGGACGGTGGTGTTCATCTTCCAGCCGGCCGAGGAGGGGCCACCCCCGGGTGAGGCAGGCGGCGCGTCGCTCATGATCGCGGAGGGCGCGCTGCGCGACCCCCGCCCGGACCTGATCGTCGCGTTCCACGCCAATGGCGTTCCTCCCGACGCCGAAGGAGAGGACGAGCTCCTGGGCCGGGTGGCCTATACGCCGGGCCCCACCTACGCCGCGGCCACGCGCTGGTCGGCGAAGGTGCTTGGCCGCCAGGCGCACGGCTCCACGCCGCACCTGAGTATCGACGCCGCGGTCACCGCCTCGCAGGTCGTCCTGGCGCTGCAGACCATCCGGTCGCGGACGCTGTCGCCGTTCTCCGACAACGTCGTGACGGTCGGCGTGATGCGGGGCGGGGACCGGAACAACATCATCCCGGGCGAGATGCTGCTCGAGGGGACGATCCGCACCTTCAATGACGCGGACCTGGACACCATCGAGCGCCGCATGCGCGAGATCTTCGACGGCATCACCCGCTCGGCCGGGGCCACCTTCACCCTCGAGTTCGACCGTTCGCATCCGATGACGGTCAACGACACCACCCTGAGCCGGCGCTTCGGCCCCGTGCTGGCCCGGGTGGCCGGCGCCTCCAACGTGCGGGTCGCGCCGCCGGTCACCGGTGCGGAAGACTTTTCCTACTTTGCGCGCGAGGTGCCCGGCTTCTACGTGCGGATCGGCGCCGTGCCGGCGGGGAAGGTCTCCGGCGGACACCACACCCCGACGTTCTACGCCGATGACCAGACCGTGCCGCACGCCATGCGCATCATGACCGCGCTGGTGCTCGAGGCGCTGAGGCCCGCGGCACGCTGACGGCCACCTTCCGGGCGGGGAGCGGGTCGGAGGCCCGGGCACATCGCCCGGGCCTCCTGCTTGACTCCCCCGGCCCGGCTCCCGATCTTCCGCCTCCCAACCCGATCCATGACCGCCGCCCCTCGCGCCACCCCGCCCCCCGCCGGGCTCACCGGCCCCCAGCTGCTCGACCTCTACTATTGGATGCGCCTGACCCGCTCGCTGGAAGAGCGCCTGGTCGGGCTGCACCGGCAGGGGAAGGTCGTGGGGGGGCTGTTCCGCTCCCTGGGGCAGGAGGCGGACGCGGTGGGCAGCGCCTACGCGCTCGAGCCCGGCGATATCCTCTCGCCCCTGATCCGGAACCTCGGGTCCATGCTGGTCAAGGGGGCGACCCCGCTCGAGGTGTTCCGGCAGTACATGGCCAAGGCGGAGAGCCCCACCGCCGGCCGCGAGCTCAATATCCACTTCAATGACCTCGCGCGCGGCTTCCTGGGACAGGTCTCGCCCCTCGGCGCCATGGTGCCGGTGATGGCCGGGATCGCGCTCTCCTTCCGGATGACGGGGCAGCGGCGGGTGGGACTGGTCTACGTGGGCGATGGCGCCATGAGCACCGGCGCCTTCCACGAGGGGATCAACTTCGCCGCCGTGCAGCGGCTGCCGCTGGTGGTGGTGTGCGAGAACAACGGCTACGCCTACAGCACCCCGGCGCGGCTGCAGACCGCGGCCGCGCGCCTGGTGGACAAGGCGCCCGGCTACGGGATCGCCGCGGAGCGCGCCGACGGCAATGACGTGGTGGCCACCTGGGAGGCCACGAAGGCCGCCGTGGACCGCGCCCGCGCGGGGGACGGCGTGACGCTCGTGGAGCTCGTGACCTACCGCCGCAAGGGCCACGCGGAGCACGACGACCAGCGCTACGTCCCCGCGGGCGAGATCGAGGCGTGGGAGCGGAACGACCCGATCGACCGCCACCTGGCGCGGCTCCGGGCGGAGGGCTGGGCCACCGAGCCCGAGCTCGCCGCCACCGACGCCCGGGTGGCGCGGGAACTGGACGAGGCGCTGGCCCGTTGCCTGGAGGAGCCGTTCCCCGACCCCGGCACCGCGCTCACGGGGGTCTACGCCGATCCCGCCGCCGCGCCGCTCGAGTGGTACCGCCGCATCGCCGAGCCGCCGCGTGGCTGAGACCACCTATCTCGAGGCCATCCGCCAGGGGCTCTGGGAGGAGCTCGAGCGCGACGAGCGGGTGTTCCTGCTGGGCGAGGACATCGGCGCGCTGGGCGGGCCGTTCCGGGTGACCGAGGGGATGCTCGAGCGGTTCGGGGCCGGCCGGGTGATCGACACCCCCATCAGCGAGCAGGCCATCATCGGCGCGGCCGCCGGCGCGGCGCACATGGGCCTCCGCCCGGTGTGCGAGATGCAGTTCATCGACTTCATCGCCTGCGGCTACGACATGCTCACCAACTACGTGGCCACCGCCCGGTATCGTGCGGGGCTCCCGACCCCGATGGTGGTCCGGGGCCCGAGCGGGGGCTACGTCCGGGGCGGGCCGTTCCACAGCCAGAACCCGGAGGCGGCGTTTCTCCACACCCCCGGGCTGAAAATCGTCTGCCCGGCCACGGTCCGGGACGCCAAGGGACTGATCAAGGCCGCCATCCGGGACGAGGACCCGGTACTCTTCTTCGAGCACAAGTATCTTTACCGGCGGATCAAGGAGGACCTCCCGGCCGGGGAGGAGATCCTCACCCCGATCGGCCGGGCGCGGGTGGCCCGGGCCGGGGCTGACCTGACGATCGTGACCTGGTCGGCGATGGTCTGGAAGGCGCTGGAGGCCGCCGAACGACTGGCGGCCGTGGATGGGCTGTCGGTGGAGGTGCTGGACCTCCGGACGCTGCTGCCGCTGGACGACGAGGCGATCGTGGCCTCGGTCCGGAAGACGAGCCGGGTGCTGGTGGCCCACGAGGACACCCGCACCGGTGGTGTGGCGGGCGAGATCATCGCCCGGATCAACGAACTGGCGTTCGAATGGCTGGACGCCCCGGTGCGCCGGGTGGCGGCCCACGACGTGCCGCTGCCCTACGCCCCGACGCTTGAAGACACGGTGCTGCCCCAGACCGAGGACCTGATCACCGCCAGCCGTTGGCTGGCGAGTTACTAACCGCTCGACCGCCGCCGCACCGGACTCGGCCGTTCTCGCCGAGCCGCCGGGGCGCGGAGTCGCCGAGCCGACGGAGTTGCCATGGCCCGCATTGACGTCATCATGCCGCAGATGGGTGAGTCCATTGCCGAGGGGACCCTCTCGAAGTGGATCAAGCAGGTGGGCGACGCGGTCAAGCGCGACGAACCCATGTTCGAGATCTCCACCGACAAGGTCGATGCCGAGATCCCGGCGCCCAGCGCGGGCATCCTGGCGGAGATCCTGGTGCAGCAGGGCCAGACGGTGGCGGTGAACACGGTCGTTGCGCGGCTGGAGACTGATGCCAGCGCCGCCGTGTCCGCTCCGGCGCCTGCCTCGGCCTCGGCCCCGGCACCGGCAAGCCCGCCGGTGGCCGCGACGGCACCCACCGCCGCGCCGACCCGGGCCGCCGAAGCGCCGGGCCGCCGGGCCGCGGAGCCGGCGGCGGAGTCGGCGGAAGACCGGCTCCGTCGGCGCTCCACGCCGCTGGTCCGGAAGATGGCGGCCGAGCATGGGATCGACATCGGCACGGTGGCCGGGAGCGGGCACGCGGGCCGGGTGACCAAGAGCGACATCATCGGCTACATCGAGGCGCCCGCGGCGGCACCCGTGGCCGCACCGACGGCGCCGGCCGCACCCGCGCGGCCGGCGGCGGCCCCCGCGCCGGCGCACGCGGCCCCCGGCGCCGAGGCATGGGAGGGCGACCGGGTGGAGCCGTGGTCGCGCATCCGGAAGCTCACCGCCGACCACATGATCATGTCGCGCCGGGTCTCGGCGCACGTGCAGACGCTGTTCGAGGTCGACTACACCCGCGTCTCGCAGGTCCGCGCGCGCCGCAAGAAGGACTTCGCCGAGCGGGGCGTGAACCTGACCTACCTGGCCTTCATCGCGAAGGCCATCGCCGACAACCTGCGCCGGCATCCGGGACTCAACGCGGCGGTCGCGAGCGACGCCACGATCTTCCGCCGGGACATCAACCTCGGCGTCGCCGTGGCGCTGGACTGGGGCCTCATCGTCCCCGTCATCAAGCACGCCGACGAGCTCTCGCTGCTGGGCATCGCCCGCGCCATCAACGACTTGGGCGAGCGCGCACGGACCAAGAAGCTGAGCCCCGACGACGTCCAGCGCGGCACCTTCACGATCACCAATCCGGGGACCTTCGGCAGCTACGCCGGGCTTCCGATCATCAACCAGCCCCAGGTGGCCATCCTCGGCGTCGGCACCATCGAGAAGCGGGCCTCGGTCGTGACCCTGCCCGACGGCACCGATGCCATCGCGCCGCGGCTCAAGGGCATGCTGACCATGTCGTTCGACCACCGCGTGGTGGATGGCGCCGACGCCGACCGCTTCCTGGCCGACGTCAAGAAGATGCTGGAGCAGTTCCCGGACGACGCCGGCTGAGATGACCCGCGTCCTGACCATCTCCCGGGTGACCGTGCCGCCGAGCCACGAGGCGGAGTACGTGCGGACCGTGCACCTGCTCGCCGAACTCGGCGGCCAGCGGGGCCGCAGCCTCTGGCTCTTCCGCCAGCAGGGCGCGGGCGGGCGGTTCATCGAATTCAGCGAGAGCCGCACCGAGCTGACCCACCGGGCCCGGGCCTCGCGCACCGACCTGGAGCAGAAGCTCGAGGCCCGGTTGCGGGAACTCGCCACCTACGAGGCCGACGCGTGGGACCTCTGGGACGAGGTGCCGCCCGCGCTCGCCGCCGAACCCGACCAGGACGGGTGATCGCCATGCCCCAACTCCCGACCGTACGCCCGGAGGACCGCCGATGCCCCGACGCTGCGTGACCGTGGATGGCCAGCGCTGGGACGTGAGCCCGACCGGCCGCGTCTCCCAGTACACCCGTGACGAGTTCGGCGTACGCTTCAGCCAGCCCGGCGCCGCCGGCGAGGTGCGCGTGGCGCGGTTCGCGCCGCTCGGCTCCCGGCTTCCCGAGGAGGCGCTGCTGGAGCTCTCCGACGCCCAGTTGCTCGAGCTGTTCCACCGTTCCCAGCCGTCGTGGACGGCGCCCGAGACGGAGTACCGCCGCTGAACGACACCGTCCCGGTACCCTGCGTTGACCTGCACCTGCACTCGACGGCCTCCGACGGAGCCCATCCGCCGGAGGAGGTGGTGCGCCGCGCCGCGCGGGCTGGCCTTGCCGCCATCGCGCTGACCGACCACGACACCCTGGCCGGCGTCCCGGCCGCGCTGGCCGCCGGCGAGGCCGCGGGGCTCCGGGTCATTCCCGGCTGCGAGTTCTCGGTCCAGGCCACGTGGGGCGAGATGCACCTGCTGGGCTATTTCCTGCCGGTGGCCTGGGCGCCGCTGGAGGAGTTCCTGGTGCTGGCCCGGGATGATCGGGCGCGCCGCGGCGGGGAGATGGTGGAGAAGCTTCGCGCCCTGGGCGCCAGCATCGCCCTCGAGGACGTGCTGGCCGAGGCGGCCGGCGGCGCGATCGGCCGGCCGCACGTGGCACGCGCGCTGGTCAAGGTGGGGGCCGCGCGCACGGTGCAGGATGCGTTCGATCGCTATGTGGGCTGGGGGCGGCCGGGCTTCGTGGAGAAGCGGCTGCCGGCGTTCAAGACGGTCGCCGCCCTGGTCCACCAGGCCGGCGGGGTGGTCTCCGCGGCCCACCTCAAGGAACGGGGAACCCGCAACGCCCTCGCGGTCTTGAAGGCCGAAGGGCTCGACGCGGTGGAGGTGCGGCACCCCACCCACGACGCCGACCTGCGCTCCCGCCTCGCGGAACACGCCCGCCAGCTGGGGCTGCGGGTCAGTGGCGGGTCCGACTGGCACGGCGACGAGCTGACCCAGCCGGCCACCGCCGCGATCGGCGGGCAGCAGGTGCCGCTGGCGTGGCTGGAGGCCCTCGAGGCCGCCCGGCCGCGCGTCGCGGCGCCGACGGCCTGAGCGGCACGGGCACCCACGCACTACCGGGAGTGAGCATGGCCACACAGTGGGACTTCAAGGACAAGACGGTGCTCGTCACCGGCGTGGGTCGCGCGGGGCAGATCGGCCACGCGGTGGCTGAGGCGTTCGGGCGGGCGGGCGCCCGCGTGGTGGCGGTCGACCGCAACGCGGTCGGCGTGGCGGAGCGGGTCCGGGAATTTGCCGCGCAGGGCATCGAGGCCCGGCCCGCCGCCGGCGACCTCACCGAGCCTGACGTGGCCGCCCTCGCGGTGGAGATCGCCCTCAAGCACTACGGGCGGCTCGACGCCGTGGTGAACGTGGCGGGCGGGCTCACCACCTATGGCCCGGTGGGCAAGACCGGGGTGGATGGCTTCGATCGCGAGATCGCCATCAACCTCAAGACGGCCTACCTGATGTCCCGCGCCGCGGTCGAGGCCCTGACGGCCAGCCGGGGCGCGATCGTGAACTTCGCCTCCGTGGCCTACTTCCGGCCCGCCGAGCAGATGGCGGCCTACACCGCGGCGAAGGCGGGCGTGGCCGGCCTCACCCAGAGTCTCGCCGCGGAGCTGTGGCCCAAGGGGGTCCGGGTCAACGCCATCGCCCCGGGCATGGTGCGTACGCCCGAGAACGTGGCGGTGGCGGGCGAGCAGGCGCATTACGTGGAGATGTCGCAGCTGATCGGCGCGGTGCTCTTCCTGGCGGGGGAGTCGTCCGCCGGCATCAGCGGCCACATCCTCCCGGTGACCAACGGCGCCCTCTGATGGAACTCGCCGGGCGGGTGGCGCTGGTGACCGGGGCCGGACACCGCCTCGGCCGCGCCATCGCGCTGGCGCTCGCTGGTCGCGGGATGCCGGTGGCGGTGCATTATCATCGCTCCCGCCGCGAGGCCGACGTCACCCTGCACGCCATCCGGGAGCTGGGCCTGCGCGCCGAGCTTTTCCAGGCCGACCTCTCGGACGCCACCGCGGCCCGGGCATTGCCGGCCACGGTGGCGGAGGCCTTCGGGCGGCTCGACGTCCTGGTGAACAGCGCCGGCATCATGGTGCGCGCCACGGTCGAAGAGACCACCCCCGAGTTGTGGGACCAGGTGCAGGACACCAACCTCCGGTCGATGTTCTTCACCACCCAGGGCGCGCTGCCGGCCCTGCGGGCGGCGCGCGGACGGGTCATCAACCTGGCCGACGTCGGCGGGCTCGAGCCCTGGCCGCGCTACGCCGCCCACTGCGTGAGCAAGGCGGGGGTGGTCATGCTCACCCGCACCCTGGCGCGGGCCCTGGCCCCGGAGGTCACGGTCAACGCCGTGGCCCCCGGCGCGGTGCTTCCCCCGGATGACTGGGACGCCGCCGCCCGCGAACACCTGGCCCGCACCACCCCCCTCGGCCGGCTCGGCGGGCCCCAGGATGTGACCGCGGCGATCCTCTACCTGCTGGAAGGCGGGGACTACGTCACCGGCGAGACGATCGTCGTCGATGGCGGCCGCCTCATCCGCTGACCCCCTGACCCCGCCTATATTTCCCGCTGACCCGACCCCCGGCCGGAGCGCCGGTGGAACACGCCCATGACCCAGACTTCTGCATTCGATCTCGATACCGTCATCGTCGGCGCCGGCCCGGCCGGCCTCTGCGCCGGCATGTACGCCGGCCGCGGCATGCTCAAGGCCGTGGTGCTCGAAAGCCGGGTGCCCGGTGGCGAGCTGCTCAACACCGAGAAGATCGAGGACTACCCCGGCTTCGAGTCCATCCTCGGCCGCGAGCTGGCTGAGCGGATGACTGCCCACGCCAAGAAGTTCGGCGCCGAGATCCGCCAGGCCACGGTCGACGGCATCTTCCGCCAGCCCGACGGGACCTTCGAGGTGAAGACCCTCGATGGCGATGTCTACCGCGCCCCGACCGTGATCCTCACCGCCGGCGGCACGCCCACCAAGCTCGAGGTGCCCGGCGAGGCCGAGTATGCGGGGTTCGGGGTGTCGTACTGCGCGGTCTGCGACGGCGCCTTCTTCCGCAACCAGACCATCGCGGTCATCGGCGGCGGTGACGCCGCGGTCGAGGAGGCGGACTACCTCACCCGCTACGCCGCCAAGGTGTACCTCGTGCACCGGCGCAGCGAGCTCCGGGCCTCCAAGGTGCTGCAGGAGCGTCTCTTCGCCAACCCGAAGATCGAGCCGGTGTGGAACAAGCAGGTGCTCGAGGTCGAGGGGCGGGAGCAGGCCGGCCTGCGCGAGGTGACGGCGCTGCGCCTCAAGGACACCGTGACCGGCGCGGAGTCGCGGCTCGCGGCCAGCGGCTGCTTCGTGTTCATCGGCTTCCGGCCCAACTCGGGGCTCATTCGCGAGCACTTCCGGCACGACGCGAGCGGGTACGTGATCACCGACGACCGGATGATGACCTCGATTCCCGGCCTCTTCGCCGCCGGCGACCTCCGGGTACAGCTCACCCGCCAGGTCACCACCGCCGTGGGCGACGCCACCACCGCCGCCATCGCCGTCGAGAAGTACCTCACCGAACGCCGGGCCAAGGCCAGTGTCGGCGCTTGAGGTCGCCTGCCTGCCCAACGGCCAGTTCGAGGAGAACTGCTACCTGCTGATCGACCGGCCGGCAGGGCAGGCGGTGATCGTGGACCCGGGGGAGGAGGAAGAGCTGTTCCTGGCCACCCTCCGCCGCGAGGGAGTGCAGCTCGCCGCCATCTGGCTCACCCACGGTCACGTGGACCACATCATGGGCGTGCGGCGGCTCAAGCAGGAGACCGGCGCGCCGATCCACCTGCACCCCGATGATCGCGAGCTCTACGATGGCCTCCCGGGGCAGGGCCGGTGGATGGGGCTCGCCCTCCAGGCGCCGCCGCCACCCGATCAGCCGCTCGCGGAGGGGCAGGAGCTCCGGTTCGGCGGCGAGCGCTTCACCGTGCGTCACACGCCGGGACACAGCCGCGGCAGCGTCAGCTTCGTGGCCGACGGCTTCATCCTCGGCGGGGACGTCCTCTTCAGCGGCTCCGTCGGACGGACCGACCTTCCGGGTGGTGACTTCGCCACCCTCATGCAGAGCCTGCAGCGGGTCTTCCTGACGCTCCCCGATTCCACCCGGGTGCTCTGCGGCCATGGCCCGGAAACCACCATCGGGGTGGAGCGACTCACCAACCCCTTCCTCACCGGCGCCTACCGCCATGAGTGACGGCCCGGCGCCACGCGGCGCGGGATCGACGGCCGCGCCGCCGAGCCGGCGTGCCGCGGAGCCTCCGGCCTGCAACCGCTGCGGCGTTGCCGTGACGCGCCGGCCCTGGGGCTGCAAGAACCCCTGTCCCAACTGCGGCACCGTGTATCCGCTCGGTGACTGTTCCGACTGATCGCGGCGCGCCGCCCGGCTTCCTGCCCCCGGGCGACCCCGCGCTCGATCTCTCGCGCAGCAGCTTCCCCTCCCGGCTCGCGCGCCCCGGCACGCTCACCGTCCTCGACATCACCAAGTACTTCGGCGACGCCACCGGCGGCATCCGCACCTATCTCCTGGCCAAGGCTGCGTACGTCCAGTCGCGGGCCGACCTGCGGCAGCTGCTGGTCGTCCCCGGCCCGCACGATGGCCTCGGGCACGCCGGCCACGTGCGCTGCTACCGGCTCAAGGGGCCGCGCATCCCGTTCGACCAGTCGTACCGCTTCCTGCTCGCCACCCGCACCACCCGCCGGATCCTCGAGCACGAGCGGCCCGACCTGATCGAGGTCGGCAGCCCGTGGCTGGTGCCCTGGATCACCCGGCGGGCCAACCGGGCCCTGCAGGCGCCGCTGGTCTGGTTCTATCACACGCACTTTCCCCGGATCATCGATCCGCTCGGTGCCGGTGGCGTGCGCTCCACGCTGGGCCGCGCGGCCTGGGGCTATGTCCGACGACTCGCGGGCATGTACCGCGGCATCCTCGCCGCGAGCGAGAGCATGGCGCGCGAACTGGAGCAGGAAGGCGTCGGGCCGGTGCACCGCGTGGCCCTCGGCGTGGACCTCGGACGCTTCCATCCGGACCTCCGCGCGGAGGCCCCCGAGACCCGGCGCCGGTACAACCTGCCGGACGCGCCGCTGGCGCTCTACCTGGGGCGATTCACGGAAGAGAAGCAGCTCGACCTGCTGCTCGGCGCCTGGCCCGAGGTGGAGCGCCGTACCGGGGCCTGGCTGGTGCTGGTGGGCGCCGGTCCCCGGGAAGCGCGGCTGCGCGCCCTGGCCGAAGGGAAGCAGGTGCGGTTCATCCCGTATGTCCGGGACCGCCATGAGGTGGCCCGCCTGCTCGCCGCAGCCGAGCTCTATCTCTCCCCCGGGCCGGCGGAGAGCTTCGGCCTGAGCGCCCTCGAGGCGATGGCCACCGGGACGCCGGTACTTTCGGTGGAGGCGGGCGGGGTCGCGGATCGGGTGCGTGCCTCCGGCGCCGGGGCGCTGTACGCCGTCGGTGACACCAACGCCTGCGCCGAGGCGGCGCTGACCCTGCTGCGCGGCGGCCGCCAGGCGCTGGGGCAGGTGGCCCGCGGCTTCGCGGAGCGGCACCACGCCTGGGACCAGGCCTTCGACGGGATCTTCGCCGTGTATCGCTCGCTGCTGGCGTCCGGGCGGTGATGGCCCTCTCGCCGCTCGCCGCGCACGGGACCTGCCTGGCGCTCGTCCTGCTCGACCTGGCGGCCCGCGCGGTGCGCATCCGGGCCTGCACTCGCGCCGTCGGGTACCCGGTCACGCCCCGGCAGGCCCTCCAGCTCAACGCCTGGGGCGATGCGGCGGCGGGCCTCACCCCGATGCGCGTCGGCGGCGAGGCCGCTCGCCTCGCGGGACTGCTTCGCGCCGGGGTGCCGGCGGCGCAGGCGTTCCTCGCCGTCGGAATCGAGGTCGTGCTCGCGTATCCGGTGGTGTTCGCCTTCGGCGGGATCCTGCTCTGGCGGTACGCCCCGGACTGGTGGAGCCAGGCGGGGCCGGAACTGCGCGGCCGGCTCAGCAGCGGCTGGCCCTGGGTGGCGTTCGTGGGGCTGCTGAGTGTCGCCGCCGGCGCGGTGGCGTGGCGCTGGCGTCGGGTGCCGTTCCGTGAGCCGGAGCGCGGGGCGCACCGGCTCCGCGCGGGGAGGGCGCGGCTCCCCTGGCCGTTGTTGCTGGTCTGCCTGCCCACCTCGCTCATCAACGTGGCCGCGCGGACCCTGGTGCTGCCGGTGCTCGCGGCCACGCTGCCGGCGCCTCCCCCGCTCGGGGTGCTGCTCGTCGGCAGCTTCGTCCTGCTCTACAGCCAGCTGCTGCTGCCGACGCCCGCGGGCGCGGGCGCGGTGGACCTCGCGCTGCTGGGCGGCGCGGCCGGCCAGCTCAGCGGGGGCGTGACGCTCCTGCTCGCCTGGCGCTTCTACACGGTGGGGATCGGGGTGCTGCTCGGCGTGGCGCTCGCCCTGCGCGCCTTCGGGCTGGTCCCGCTGCGCCGGGCGGTGGCGCGGTTCACCCGGCGGGGCGGGATCACCCCGGCGGAGGACCCATCGCCACCAGCATGACGGTCCGCTCCAGCGTCTCGAGCACGCCGTGCGGCACGCCAGCCTGGGCCCAGACCAGGTCGCCCGCCACGGCGTCGAAGGTCTCCTCGCCCACCTGCATCCTCGCCTTTCCCGAGACGAGGAAGTAAAATTTGTCCGCGCCGGCGTGGGCATGGACCCGTTGCGCCTGTCCCCGCTCAAAGCAGTTGAGCCCGGCAAGCAACCCCGGGCCGCGGAACAGGTCCGCCTTCGTGCCCTGGCTCACGTCGAACCGTGCCTCCGCCGGGAGGTGCCGCTGCGCCATCGTCATCGTCCCACCCTTCGCCAATGTGTCGAGCCGCCGAGCCGTCGAGCCGCCAAGGAACACGCCATGACCACCCGCATCGAGAAGGACCCGCTCGGCGAGAAGCCGGTGCCCGCCGAGGCCCTCTATGGCATCCAGACCGTCCGGGCCGCGGAGAACTTCCCGATCTCCGGGCTGCGACCGCTGCCGGCGTTCGTCGATGCGGTCCTCTGGATCAAGCGCTCCGCCGCCCTGACGCACAAGCAGACCGGCCGGCTCGAGGGGCGCCTGGCTGATGCCATCGTCCAGGCCGCGGACGAGATCCTGGGGGGCCGGTACCGTGACCAGTTCATCGTGGACGTGTACCAGGCCGGCGCCGGGACCAGCCATAACATGAACTGCAACGAGGTCCTCGCCAACCGGGCCAACGAGATCCTGGGCGGGACGCGCGGCGCCTACCAGCCGGTGCACCCCAACGATCACGTGAACATGGCGCAGAGCACCAACGACGTGATCCCCACCGCCATGCGCCTCGCCACCCTGGCCTCCCTGCCGGCCACGCTCGCCGCGATGGATGCGCTGGCCGCGGCCTTCCTGGCGAAGGGCCGCGAGTTCGACCACGTCATCAAGTCGGGCCGGACCCACCTGCAGGACGCCACGCCCATCCGTCTCGGCCAGGAGTTCACCGCGTACGGCCACACGGTGGCTCGCCACCGGCAGAAGCTCGCCCAGGCCGCCGACTGGCTCCGGGCCATGGGCATCGGCGGCACCGCGGTGGGCACCGGGCTCAACGCCGAGGCCGCCTACCCGGCGCTGATGGTGAAGCACCTGCGCGCGGTGAGTGGGCTCGAGCTGCACGAGGGCGAGGACCGCATCCAGCTCATGCAGTCGATGGGCGACATCGCCACGTTCTCGGGGGCCTTCCGGGCCTGGGTGCTCGACCTCAACAAGATCGCCAACGACCTGCGGCTGCTGGCCTCCGGTCCGCGCACCGGGCTCGCCGAGATCCTCCTGCCGGCCGTGCAGCCCGGCTCCAGCATCATGCCCGGCAAGGTGAATCCGTCGATCGCCGAGATGGTCAACCAGGTCTGTTACCAGGCTCTGGGCCTCGATACCACCGTGGCTCTCGCGGCCGAGGCCGGGCAGCTCGAGCTCAACGTGATGATGCCGGTCATGACCCACAACATGGTCTTCGCGCTCACGATCGTGGGCAACGCCACCCGGGTGCTGGCGGAGCGGTGCGTGGCCGGCATCGGGGCGGACGAGAAGCTGTGTGCCTACTGGCTGGAGCGCAGCCCCGCGCTGGTCACCGCGCTGGCCCCCAAGATCGGGTACGCCGAGTCCGCCAAGCTGGCCAAGGAGGCCATCGCCACCGGCCTGACGGTCAAGGAACTGGTGGTGAAGAAGGGGCTGCTGGCCGGCGCCGAGCTGGAGGAGGTCCTGGACCTCCGGGCGATGACCGAGATCGGGGTCCCTGGGGGCGTCGGCCTGCCTGGCGGGGGCTGAGCCGGGGGGGCACCAAGCATGAACGCATGTTTATGCGGATTTCACGGTTATCCGCTTGCAGGTTTTCAATATACGGTCGTATAGTTCCCCTATGCGAATCACAACCTGGACGGAATACAGCCTCATCATCTCCATTCATCTCGCCCGGCGTGGTGCGGCGGGGAGTGGACCGGTGGCTGCCCGCGAGATCGCCGAGCAGGAACGGCTTCCCGGGGATTACGTCGAACAGATCCTGCTGCGGCTGCGTCGGGCCGGCCTGGTCGAGAGCGTGCGCGGGGCCAAGGGTGGGTACTACCTGGCCAAGGACCCGGCCGCGATCTCCATGCGCGACATCATGACCGCCTCCGAGCACCAGACGTTCGAGATGAACTGCGCCACCCATCAGGTCGACAACGACCGGTGCAATCCCGGGGCGGCCTGCAGCATCCGGCCGGTCTGGCAGGCGCTGCAGCAGCGGGTCGACGACCTGCTCGGCGGGATCGCGCTCGCCGATCTCATGAAGCACGAGACCCAGGTCCAGGAGCTGGTGTCGATCGCGCCGACCGTCTGAACGCTGCCTTTCCACGGCACTCCACGCCCGGCCCTCGCAGGCCGGGCGTTATGTTTCCTCCCCATGGATACCCCCCTCCTCGGCAACGACGAGATCCTGCGCTATTCCCGCCACCTCCTCCTGCCCGAGGTGGGCGTCGAGGGACAGCGGAAACTCAAGGCCGCCCGGGTCCTGCTGGTCGGTGCCGGCGGACTGGGCTCCCCGGCGGCGCTCTACCTCGCGGCGGCAGGCGTGGGGCACCTGGGGCTGGCCGAGTTCGACCGGGTCGACGTCACCAACCTGCAGCGGCAGATCCTCCACGGGACCGCCGATATCGGCCGCCCCAAGCTTGAGTCCGCCCGCGACCGCCTGCACGACCTCAATCCCCACGTCCACCTCGAACCGATCGGGGAGCGGCTCACCTCACGCAACGCGCTCGAGGTGCTCGGCCGTTACGACCTGGTGGTCGACGGCAGCGACAACTTCCCCACCCGGTACCTGGTCAACGACGCCTGCGTCCTGCTGGGCAAGCCCCTGGTGTACGGGAGCATCTTCCGGTTCGAGGGACAGGTCTCGGTCTTCGACGCCACGCGCGGCCCCTGCTACCGCTGTCTCTACAGCGAGCCACCGCCCCCGGGTCTGGTGCCAAGCTGCGCGGAAGGGGGCGTCCTCGGCGTCCTGCCCGGCGTCATCGGGAGCCTGCAGGCGCTGGAGGCCATCAAGCTGATCCTGGGCGCCGGGGAGTCGCTGGTGGGCCGGCTGGTGCTCTTCGATGCGCTGCGGCTCCGCTTCCGCGAACTCGGCCTGCGCAAGGATCCGGAGTGCCCGCTCTGCGGGCCGCAGCCGACGGTCACGGCGCTCATCGACTACGAGGCCTTCTGCGGCCTCGGCGCTCCAGCGTCGCACGGGGAGATGGAAGTCGCGGTCACGGAACTCGCGGCACTGTTGCAGGGCGGGGCGCCGCCCGCGTTGCTCGATGTGCGCGAGCCGCACGAGTTCGCCATCGCGCACCTCGCGGGCAGCCAGCTCATTCCGCTGCGGGACCTGCCGGGCCGGCTGGCCGAGGTGGACTCACGGCGGGACCTCGTGGTGCTCTGCCACCACGGCATGCGGTCGCTGCAGGCCGTCGAGCTCCTGCGGGCGGCGGGTTTCCAGCGGGCACGGAGCCTCGCGGGCGGCATCGACGCCTGGGCAGCCGAGCAGGACCCGGCGCTGCCTCGGTACTGAGCCCGGGGGGCGAGTTGACGCGGCCCACGGTGAAAGGGTAGTTTGTCCGCCCACGCCGAAGTGGTGGAACTGGTAGACGCGCTGCGTTCAGGGCGCAGTGGGCGCAAGCCCGTGGGGGTTCGAGTCCCCCCTTCGGCACTCTCCCCGACGCGGGGCCAAGGCACACCTTGGCCCCGTTTCGTTTGGGATACCTTCCCCCGGGCCGAACCCCCTGTCTATCTTCGGGTTACGATGACTTCCCGGGCCCGCCGTACTCCCGACGCCTCGGGGCGACTCTCGGTCGCCCGCAACCCCAAGGCGACCCACGACTACCACATCCTCGAGACGTGGGAGGCGGGGCTGGTCCTGACCGGCACTGAGGTGAAGTCGCTGCGCAGCGGCAAGGCCTCGATCAAGGAGGGCTTCGCCCGCCTCGCCAACGGGGAGGTCTTCCTCGAGGGCGTGAACATCACCCCGTATGAGCAGGGCAACCGCTACAACCACGATCCCGTCCGGACCCGGAAGCTGCTGCTGCACCGGCGCGAGATCGAGCGGCTCGTCGGCGCCGTGGAGCAGAAGGGCCTGACACTGGTCCCCCTGGAGCTCTACTTCAGCAACGGGGTGGCCAAGGTGACGCTCGCGCTGGGCCGCGGCAAGAAGGCCCACGACCGGCGGGAAGACCTCAAGAAGCGTGACGCCGAGCGGGAGATGGCGCGCGCGATGAGCCGGCGCGCATGATCACGGCACTCTTCCTGGCGGCGCTCGCCGGCGGGCCCCGGCCGGCGCCGCAGATGGTCACCGTGCAGACACCGCGTGGCACCACCCGGCTGCCGGTCACGGCGCATGGCCCCGCCGGCCCCGGGGTTTCGGCCACGGCGTTCGTCGAGGCGCTCAACGGGCGGTTGCAGATCCGGGAGCCCTGGGCCGAGGTGATCCTGGCGCGGCAGTCATTCCGATTCCTGCTGAATGCGCCCGGGCTCGTCTTCAACGACCGGCTGCAGCCGCTGGTCGGCTGGGCCTGGCGCGGCCGTGATTCGCTGTTCCTGCCGCTGCAGTTCGTCGCCGAGGTGCTGCCGGGGGTGCTGGCGGAGCGGTACGACTTCCAGCCCGGCGCGGCGCGCCTGGTGGAGACGGGGCCCCCGGCGTCCGCGCCGGTCGCCCGCCTCCCGAACGGCCTGCGGCCCGGGCACGTGGTGGTGGTGGACCCGGGGCACGGCGGCCGGGATCCGGGCAACCCGGGGATCTACTTCCCCCGGGGCATGAACGAGAAGCACGTGACCCTCGCCGTGGGATTGCTGCTCCGGGACGAACTCCGCCGCCGGGGAATCCGGGTGGTGATGACCCGCCAGACGGACACCCTGATCAGCGTGCTCGAACGCGCCCCATTCTGCACGGCCGAGTGCGACCTCTTCGTGAGCCTGCACGTCGACGCACTGCCCACCAGCGCCCGCCGGAGGTTCTCCACCGTGCGGGGGTTTCATACGATCATCATCGGCGAGGAGAACACCGAGGCCACCGACCGGATCGCCGACATGGAGAACGATGCCCTCCGGTATGAGGACGCCCCGCGGCAGCAGGGGGGCGACCTCGACTTCATCCTCCGCAACCTCCAGATGAACGAGTACCTCCGCGAGTCGGCCCGCGCGGCGGAGCTGGTGCAGGAGAACCTCGATCTGGTGCACGCTGGCGACAACCGCGGGGTGAAGCAGCACAACCGGCTGGCGGTGCTCAATACCGCCCGGCGGCCCGCCATCCTGGTGGAGATGGGCTTCTCCACCAATCCGGAGGATGCCCGCCTCCTCACCAACCGCAAGTCACAGGAGTCCTTCGCCGCCGCCATGGCGGACGCGGTGGTGGCCTACCTGCTGGAGTACGAACGCCGCAGCGGCACCGGTGGAGCGGGGGGGAGCCGGTGAAGCGGGCCACCTGGCTGCTGCCACTGCTGCTGCTCGGGGCGGGGTGCGCCTACTACAACGGGATGTACAACGCCAAGCGCCTCGCCGGCCGGGCCCGCAAGGCGGAGCGCGAGGGGCGGACCTTCGACGCCAGCTCGCTCTGGGGGCAGGTCGCGGTCAAGGCCGAATCGGTGCTGGTGCGCCATCCCGGCAGCAAGTGGGACGATGAGGCGCGCCTGCTCCAGGGCACCGCGCAGGCGCGGCTCAAGGACTGCGCCGGGGCGCTCCCGCTGCTGGAGCAGGTGATGGTGCGCGCCGAGAACCGGGAGTTCCGTGAGCAGGCCGCCATGCTGGTCGGCGGGTGCCGGGTGACCCTCGGCGACCCGGTCGGCGCGACCGCGGCCTACGCCCGCCTGACGGACAGCCCGGACCCCGAGCGACGCAACCTGGCGCTCTACGCCCATGGCCGCGCGCTCCGCATCGCCGGGGACTTCGTCCCGGCGCTCGCCGAGCTGTCCGCCTCCGCGGACCCCCGCGCGCCGGGGGAGCGGATGGTGGCCCTCGCCGGCGTCGGGCGGGTGCCCGACGCGCTCGGCCTCGCCGACTCGCTCCGGGACGCCGCTGACTCGGCGGCGCCCTGGGATTCCCTCATGGCTGTCCTCGCCCGGCAGCACCCCGCGGTGGCCGATTCCCTCCTCGAGACCCTCGCCGCCGCGCCGGGCCTCCCGCCGCAACTCCGGGCCGCCCTCCTGCTCCAGGATGGCGTCCGCCGCGCCCCCGCCGACACGGCGGGCGCCGACCGGCGGTTCCGCGAGGCCATGACGCTCGCCGGCCGGTCGCCCCTCGAGGGCGAGGCGCGCTATCACCGTGTCCGTGTCCGCGTCGCCCGGGCAGAGACCGTGCCCGACCTGCTCGCGCTGCTCGACGAGCTGGAGGGAGGCGATGACGTGCCGGGACCCTACGGCCCGCGGCTGTCGGTGCTCGGCACCCAGGTGCGCCGGGTGGCCATCGCCGCCGATTCCGCCCCCGCCGGCACACCGCGCGGTGACCTCCGGCTCTTCGCCGCGGGGGAGATGGCCCGCGACAGCGTGGGGGCCACGGCATTCAGCCGGAACCAGTTCGCGCGGATCGCCCAGGAGTGGCCGGAGTCGCCCTTCGCCCCCAAGGCCATCATGGCGCTGATCGACCTGCAGCCCGAGGCACGGGACAGCCTGGTGCGCGTCCTCGAGGATCGGTACGGCACCAGCCCCTACGTGCGCCTCGCCGCCGCGGGGGACGATCCCGGAGTGGCGGCGCTCGAGGACTCGCTGCGCCGGTTCATCGCCGCCTTCCGCCCGGAGGGCGTGCGCCGGCCGACGGGCCGACCGGGACAGCCGGCCCGGCCGACCACCTCGCCGCGGGAACCGGTGAACCGCTAGTGGCCAGCGCCCTCGCCCGCACCGTAGTCGGCGTCGCCTACCAGAACCCCGTCCTGCTCGCGGCCGGCACGGCCGGCTTCGGCCGCGAGGTGGCCGGCGTGATCGACCTGGAGCGCCTGGGCGGGATCATCACCAAGGCGGTGTCCACCGCGCCCCGTCCCGGCAACCGGGCGCCGCGGGTGGCCGAGTTCCCTGGCGGCATGATGAACTCCGTCGGCCTGGCCAACCCCGGGCTGGCCCGGGTCCAGGCGGAGCAGCTCCCGTGGCTCATGCGCCACCTGCACGCCGCGCGGGCCTTGGTCAACGTGGTCGGGTTCGAGGCGCCGGATTTCGCCGAGGTCGTGGCCGGGCTGGACCAGTTCGACGGGATCGCGGGCTTCGAGATCAACCTCTCCTGCCCCAACACCCACGCCGGCGGCATGGAGTTCGGCGCCGATCCCACGAGTGCCGCCCGGGTCCTGGAGCTGTGCCGGGCACGGACCCGCAAGCCGCTGTTCGCCAAGCTCTCGCCCGCGCTGCCGGATATCGCCGGCATGGCGCTGACGGTGCGCGGCGCCGGGGCCGACGGCGTGAGCGTGGTGAACACCATGCCGGGATACCTCTACGGCGAGGCCCAGCTGCCGAGGCTCGGCAATGGCAACGGCGGGGTGAGCGGGCCGGCCCTGCTGCCGGTCGGGGTCCTGGCGGTGCGGAAGATCATGGACCGCAGCGGCGGCATGCCGGTGATCGGCATGGGTGGCATCCGGTCGGCGGGGGATGCCCGACAGTACCTGCAGGCGGGGGCCGCGCTGGTGGCAGTCGGGACTGCGGCCATGTGCAACCCGAGGATCCCCGAGCGGATCGTGGCAGACCTGGAGGCGGGCGATGGCTGAACTCGTCGTGGCGCTCGACCTGCCGGGTGACGAGGCCCGGCGGCTGCTCGACCGCCTCCCCGAGGTGCGCTGGGTCAAGGTCGGCTCGATCCTGTTCACCCGGGAGGGCCCGGCGCTGCTCCGGGAACTCGCCGGCCGGGGACTCCAGGTCTTTCTCGATCTCAAGTGGCACGATATCCCCCACACCGTGGCGGGGGCGGTCGAATCCGCAGCGGGGCTGGGCGTGGCCATGGCCACGGTCCACACCCTGGGCGGGGCCGACATGATGGCCGAGGCCGCCCGGGCCAGCGGGGGCCGGCTCGGGGTGGTGGGGGTCACCGTGCTGACCTCGCACAGCCGGGCCGGGTACGGCGCGGCCACGGGGCGGGGGCCGGAGGTGGTGCTGCTGGACGAGGTTGGCCGGCTGGCGGAGGCCGCGCAGGTGGCCGGGCTCCGGGGTGTGGTCTGCTCCCCCCTCGAGGTGGCGACGGTTCGGTCGCGGCTGGGGGCGGAGGCCTGGGTGGTGGTGCCCGGGATCCGGCGGGCCGGGGATGCCGCCGGGGACCAGGTGAGGACCGCCACCCCGGACGTTGCGGCGCGGGCGGGGGCCACGCACCTGGTGGTGGGTCGGCCGATCCTCCAGGCGGCCGATCCCCGGGCGGTCTACCGGGAGATGGCGGAGGCCGCCCGGCCCCAGGGCTGAAAACCCCCGCCTAAGTCCGTCCCCTCCCTTGCATTATCCACATGCCCCCGGTACATTCTCGTGCTCTTCGAAACCCTGTTCCTGGGGGAAGTCCGTGAAGGTTCGCTCGAGCATCAAGCCGATTTGTGAGCATTGCAAGGTCGTGCGGCGGCAGGGCACGCTCCGCATCATCTGCAAGCGCAACCCGAAGCACAAGCAGCGGCAGGGGTAACCGATGGCGCGTATTGCTGGCGTGGATCTGCCGCGAGAGAAGCGGGTCGAGATCGGCCTCACCTACATCTACGGCATCGGCCGTCCGACCGCCAACCGGATCCTGTCCGAGACTGGCGTGAGCCCGGATACCCGAGTGCGGGACCTTTCGGACGCTGAAGTGGCGCGGCTGCGCCAGTTCATCGAGCGTTCGCTTCGCGTCGAGGGCGCCCTGCGCACCGAGATCGCGATGAACATCAAGCGGCTCATGGATATCGGCAGCTATCGCGGCGTGCGGCATCGCCGGGGCCTGCCGGTCCGCGGGCAGCGCACGCATACCAACGCCCGCACCAAGAAGGGCCCGCGCCGGGCCATCGCGGGCAAGAAGAAGGTGACGAAGAAGTAATGACTGCTCCCGAGAAGCCCCAGACGCCCGCCCCGGCCGCGGCGCCCGCCGCCGCAGCCCCGGCGAAGGTGCCTGCCGCCAAGCGCGGCAAGAAGGTCGTGGAGAGCGAGGGCGTCGCCCACATCGCCGCCACCTTCAACAACCTGCTCATCACGATCACGGACATGAAGGGGAATGCCCTGGTGTGGGGCTCCGCCGGCAAGGCGGGCTTCAAGGGCTCCAAGAAGTCTACCCCCTTTGCCGCCACCGTGGCCGCCGAGAATTGCGGCCGCGAGGCTATGAACCTCGGGCTGCGCCGGGTGCACGTCCGGGTCCAGGGTCCGGGCAGCGGCCGGGAGTCGGCCATCCAGGCGCTGGCCTCCGCCGGCCTCAAGGTCGTCTCCATCCGCGACGTCACGCCGATTCCGCACAACGGCTGCCGTCCCCCCAAGAAGCGGCGGGTCTGAGCCATGCGCTACACCGGTCCGAGCTGCCGCCAGTGCCGTCGGGAAGGCACCAAGCTGTTCCTCAAGGGCACGCGCTGCCTGACGGAGAAGTGCGCCGTGGAGCGCCGGGGCTACGCCCCGGGCCAGCATGGCCAGAACGCCGGCCGTGGCCGCAAGGCGTCGGAGTACGCCAAGCAGCTGCGTGAGAAGCAGAAGGTCAAGCGCATCTACGGGCTCACCGAGCGCCAGTTCCGGAACACCTTCGACCGCATCTCGCGCGAGAGCGGCGTGAAGGGCACCAACCTGGTGATCGCGCTCGAGACCCGGCTGGACAACATCGTCTTCCGCATGGGCTTCGCCGCCAGCCGCAAGTCGGCCCGCCAGCTGGTCCGGCACGGGCACGTGCAGGTGAACGGCGGCAAGGTCGACGTGCCGTCCTACGTGATCCGCCCGGGCATGGAAGTGCGCGTGGCGCCGGCCAGCCGCGAGCTGGTGACGGTCCGGGCCGCGCAGGAGTTCGCCACCCGCGGGACCACGCTGTCGTGGCTCTCGGTGGACACCGAGAAGGCCGCCGGGCGCGTCACGGAGCGCCCGACGCGCGACGCCATCCCGCTCAATGCGCAGGAACAGCTCATCGTCGAGCTCTACTCGAAGTGACCATGACCATTGACCTGACCGGACTGGTCCGCCCGCACCTGGTCGAGATGACCAAGCGGGAAGACAACCCGAACATCGCCGAGTTCCGGCTGCAGCCGCTCGAGCGGGGATTCGGGTACACGCTGGGCAACTCGCTCCGGCGCCTGCTGCTGTCCTCGCTGCGGGGCAGCGCCGTGTGGGCGTTCCGCCTCGACGGGGTGGTGCACGAGCACCAGACCATCCCCGGCGTGCACGAGGACGTGCACCAGATCATCCAGCGCCTCAAGAGCCTCACGCTCGTGCTCGCCGACGACGTCGACGAGGCGGTGCTCAAGATCAAGAAGGACGGCGCCGGCCCCGTGTACGCCCGGGACATCATCCCGAGCGGCTCGGTCCGCGTGGTGAACCCCGACCACCTCCTCTTCACGGTGCAGGACGACCGCGAGGTGAACGGCGAGCTCCACGTCAACAAGGGCCGCGGCTACGTCGAGTCGGAGCTGCACCCCAAGGACCGCTCGCTGCCGGTGGACCTCATCACCATCGACGCGATCTACAACCCGGTCCGCCGCGCCAATTTCTCGGTTGCCGAGACCCGCGTGGGCCAGCGCACCGACTACGACCGGCTCACGGTCAGCGTCGAGACCAACGGCACCCTGTCGCCCGAGGACGCCATCGCCTATGCGGCGGCCCTGGCCCAGGAGCACTTCCGGTATTTCGTCGAGTTCGGCAAGGTCCCGATGGGCCGTCCCGAGGCGCCCGCCGGGCTGCAAGGCGGTGGCGCCCTGCGCGACAAGCTCACCAAGCTGATCGATGACTTCGGTCTCTCGGTCCGGTCGCTCAACTCGCTCAAGAACTCCAACATCCGCACCCTGGGCGACCTCGTGACCTACACCGAGGACGAGCTGCTCAAGGTCAAGAATGTCGGGGAGAAGGCGCTGAAGGAGATCGCGGATCTCCTCCGCCAGCAGGACCTGAACTTCGGGATGCGCTTCGAGGAGGCCGATGGCGACCTCCGCGTGGCTCACCCCGGTACCCCGCCGAGTGCCCGCGTGGCCCTGGACGGCGGCGAGGAGGGCTGATGCGACACCAAGCCAAGGGCCGGCAGCTTTCGCGCACGTCCGAACATCGCCGGGCGCTGATGCGGAACATGGCCACCAGCCTCATCCTGCATGGCGGGATCGAGACCACCGTGGCCAAGGCCAAGGAGCTGCGTCCCTACGCCGAGAAGCTCATCACCCTGGCCCGCCGGGGCGACCTGCACGCCCGCCGGCAGGTCGCGGCCAAGATCCGGGAGCGCGAGGCGCTTACCCGCCTGTTCGCCGAGATCGGCCCGCGGTTCGCCGCCCGGCCGGGCGGCTACACCCGGATCCTCAAGCTCGGCCACCGGCCCGGCGACGGCGCCGAGGTGGCGCGGATCGAGCTGCTGCCCGAGTGATGGCAGCCGCCTTCGCCTCCGCCAGGAACGACGAAAGGGGACCGATTGGTCCCCTTTTTTCTGGCCTGGTCCCGCGGGTGTCGGCGGCCGACGTGAGCGTCGGCCGCCGCAGGCGCCTACACGGCGACGGCGCGAGCCGTCGTCGCCTTCTTGACCCGGTTAGACTTGAGGCACTGGGTACAGACAGCCACCCGGCGCGGCGCTCCCTCGACCAGCACACGGACGGTCTGGAGGTTCGGGTACCAGCGACGCTTCTTCCGGTTGTTGGCGTGACTGACGTTGTTGCCAGTCATCGGCCCCTTCTTGCAGACGGTGCACACCCGGGCCATACGAAGCTTCCTTCCAGAGTACGTGGAACTGTGGCGGCTGAAAGAGCCCACAAGTATAACCGCCTGAATCGCTTGGCACAACTCCGGAGGGTCCCGCCACCATGCCGCGGGCACTGATTACCGGTATCACCGGCCAGGATGGGTCCTACCTCGCCGAGCTGCTCCTGGCCAAGGGCTATGAGGTCGTGGGGGTGGTCCGCCGCACCAGCCACCACAGCTACGAGCGGATCGAGCACCTGCTGGAGCGGGTGACGATCCTCCCGGCAGACCTCCTTGACCAGCACTCCCTGACCACCGTCATCGGCGAGACGCAGCCGGACGAGGTCTACAATCTCGCGGCCCAGTCGTATGTGCCAACCTCCTGGTCCCAGCCCGTCCTGACCGGCGAGTTCACCGCCCTCGGCGTGACCCGCATCCTCGAGGCCATCCGCCTGGCCTGGCCCGGGGCCCGGTTCTACCAGGCCTCGAGCTCCGAGATGTTCGGCCGGGCCATGGAAACGCCGCAGCGGGAGTCCACCCCGTTCTATCCCCGGTCGCCCTACGGCGTGGCCAAGTGCTACGGTCACTGGATCACGGTCAACTACCGGGAGAGCTACGGCCTCTACGCCGTGAGCGGGATCCTCTTCAACCACGAGTCGCCCCGGCGCGGGATCGAGTTCGTGACCCGGAAGGTCACCGACGGCGCGGCGCGCATCAAGCTGGGCCGCGCCACGGAGCTCAAGCTCGGCAACCTCGATGCCCGGCGGGACTGGGGCTTCGCGGGGGACTATGTCGACGCGATGTGGCGCATGCTGCAGCGGCCCGAGCCGCGGGACTACGTGATCGGCAGCGGCGAGACCCACACCGTACGCGAACTGGTCGAGATCGCCTTCGGCCATTTGGGGCTCGACTGGCAGCAGTACGTCACGACCGACCCGAAGTTCCTGCGCCCGGCCGAGGTGGATGTCCTGCTGGCCGACCCCGGCCTGGCGCGCCGGGACCTGGGGTGGTCGCCCACGGTGGACTTCCGGCGGCTGGTGACCATGATGGTGGACGCCGACCTGGCGCTCCTCGGCGCGGGGAAATGAAGATCCTGGTGACAGGGGCCGGGGGCTTCGTGGGGCGGTGGCTGGTGCCCGCCCTGGTGGCGGCCGGGCATGAGGTGCTCGGCACCCGGCTTCCCGGCGAGGCGCCGCCGGACTTCCTCTCCGCCGCGGAGCGGCTACGGGTGCGCTGGCTGCCGCTCGAGCTCTCGGACGGGGTCTCGGTGCGGGCCGCGGTCGAGGAGCTGCCCGACGCGGTGATCCACCTCGCGGCCCTCGCTTCCGGCGCGGAGGCGCGGCGCGATCCCGGCCTGGCGTGGGAGGTGAATGCGGCCGGCACCGCCCGCCTGGCTGATGCCCTCGGACAGCGGCGTCACGAAGGGGCGGGAGAGCCCCGGTTCCTGCTCGTCTCCACGGCCGAGGTGTACGGCCACGGCACGATGGGACGCCTGCGGACGGAGGAGGACCCGCTGCAGCCGGTCTCGCCGTACGCTTCGAGCAAGGTCGGGGCGGAGGTGGCCGCGCTCGAGGTGGCGCGGCGCACCGGGCTGCACGTGGTGATTGCCCGGTCGTTTCCCCACACCGGGCCCGGCCAGACCGAGAACTACGTGGTGCCCGCCTTTGCGCGCCGGCTCGCGGCCGCGCGCCGCATCGGGGCCGCCACGGTCAAGACCGGGAACCTGGAGCCGGTGCGCGACTTCCTTGATGTTCGCGACGTGGTGCGGGCGTACCTGGCGCTGCTGCTCCAGGGGACGCCGGGCCAGGCCTACAACATCGCCTCGGGGCAGGGCCGCAGCCTCGGCAGCATCTTTACCGACCTGGCCGGCCTGCTGGGGGTGCACGCCACGCCCCAGGTCGACCCGCAGCTCACTCGCACGGCGGACATTCCGCACCTGGTCGGGGACGCCCGTCGTCTCACGGCCGACACCGGGTGGACGCCCCAGCTCTCCTTCGCCCAGACCCTCCAGGACGTCGTCAATGCCCAAACGGACTGACCTTCGCTCCATCCTCCTGCTCGGCTCCGGCCCGATCGTGATCGGCCAGGGCGCCGAGTTCGACTACTCGGGCACGCAGGCGGTGCGCGCGCTCAAGGAGGAGGGCTACCGGGTCATCCTGGTCAATTCGAACCCTGCCACGATCATGACCGATCCTGAGGTGGCGGACCGGACCTACATCGAGCCGGTCACCCCGGAGTGGGTGGCCCGGGTCATCGAGCGGGAGCGCCCCGACGCCCTGCTGCCCACCATGGGCGGCCAGACCGCGCTCAACGTGGCGATGGCGCTGCACAAGGACGGGACGCTCGCCAAGTACAACGTGGAGCTGATCGGCGCCAACGAGCGGGCCATCCGGGTGGCGGAGGACCGCGAGGAGTTCGCCCGCGCCATGCAGCGGATCGGCCTGGCCACGCCGCGGGGCCGCACCATCCGCTCGCTGGAGGAGGGGCTGGAGGCGGTGGCCGACACCGGCTACCCGGCGATCATCCGGCCCTCGTTCACGCTGGGCGGCACCGGCGGCGGCATCGCCTACAACCGCGACGAGTTCATCGCGATCGTGGAGCGGGGCCTGGAGCTCTCGCCGGTGGGCTCGGTGCTGGTGGAGCGGAGCATCATCGGGTGGAAGGAGTTCGAGCTCGAGGTGATGCGCGACGGCAAGGACAACGTGGTGATCGTCTGCTCGATCGAGAACCTCGACCCGATGGGCGTCCACACCGGCGACTCGATCACCGTGGCGCCGGCGATGACGCTGACCGACCGCGAGTACCAGACGATGCGGGACGGGGCGATCAAGATCATCCGGGAGGTGGGCGTCGCCGCCGGCGGCTGCAACATCCAGTTCGCCGTCTGCCCCACCACGGGCGAGCAGCTGGTGATCGAGATGAACCCCCGGGTGTCGCGCTCCTCGGCCCTCGCCTCGAAGGCCACCGGGTTCCCCATCGCCCGCATCGGGGCCAAGGTGGCGGTCGGGTACACGCTGGACGAGCTGCCGAACGACATCACCAAGACCACCCCGGCCAGCTTCGAGCCGGTGCTCGACTACGTGGTGGTGAAGATCCCCCGCTTTGCCTTCGAGAAATTCCCCACCGCCGACCCCAGGCTCGGCACCCAGATGAAGGCGGTGGGCGAGGCGATGGCCATCGGGCGCACCTTCAAGGAGGCGTTCCAGAAGGGTTTCCGCGCGCTCGAGGCGGACCGCTCCGGCTGGGAGGTGGGGAAGGCCCCGATCGACGACCGGCTGACGGACACCTCGCTCGAGGCGGTGAAGGCCGCGATCCGCACCCCGACCGCGGAACGGATCTACCAGGTCAAGCGGGCGATGCTCATGGGGGTCACCATCGAGGAGGTCGCCGACCGCACCGGCATCGACCCCTGGTTCCTCGACCAGATGCTGGAGCTGATCGAGGCCGAGCGCGACTACGCGGAGCGGCGGCCGGAGGGCGCGGCGGAGAAGGACCAGCTGCGCCGCATGAAGCAGTTCGGCTTTTCGGACCGGCAGCTCGCCGACCTCCGCGGGACCCGGGAGTCCGACGTCCGGGCCCGGCGGCACGCCCTGGGCGTCCGGCCGGTCTTCAAGACGGTCGACACCTGCGCCGGGGAGTTTCCCTCGCAGACCCCGTACCTGTACTCCTGCTACGACGAGGAGAACGAGGC
Source organism: Gemmatimonadota bacterium (assembly GCA_016713785.1). NCBI lineage: Bacteria > Pseudomonadati > Gemmatimonadota > Gemmatimonadota bacterium. The sequence goes on from JADJOM010000003.1 coordinate 246,798, forward strand.
CCGGGCCCGCGGCGAGAAGACCGTGATCATCCTGGGCAGCGGTCCCAACCGCATCGGGCAGGGTGTCGAGTTCGACTACTGCTGCGTCCGCGCCACCCTGGCCTTCCGGGAGCTGGGCTTCCGCACCGTGATGGTGAACTCCAACCCCGAGACCGTCTCCACCGACTACGACATCTCCGATACCCTCTACTTCGAGCCGCTCACGCTCGAGGACGTGCTGGAGATCGTGCACGTGGAGCAGCCGCTCGGCGTGGTGGTGCAGCTGGGCGGGCAGACGCCGCTCAAGCTGGCCCGCGGGCTCGAGGCCGCCGGGGTGAAGATCCTGGGCACCTCCCCCGACAACATCGATGCCGCCGAGGACCGCAAGCGCTTCGAGGCGCTGGCCCGGGAGCTCGACGTCACCCAGCCGCCGGCCGGGACCGCGATGTCGCTCGACGAGGCGGTGCGGGTGGCCGGCCAGGTGGGCTACCCCTGCCTGGTGCGGCCTTCCTATGTGCTGGGCGGGCGGGGGATGGAGATCGTCTACGACGAGCCGTCGCTGCGCGACTACTTCGGCCGCGCCACCCGGGTGGCGCCCGGCCACCCGGTGCTGATCGACCGCTTCCTCGAGGATGCCTTCGAGGCCGACGTCGATGCCCTGGCCGACGGCCACCGCTGCGTGATCGGCGGGGTGATGCAGCACATCGAGGATGCCGGCATTCACTCCGGCGACTCCGCCTGCGTGCTGCCGCCCTACCTGATCTCCGAGGCGCAGGTGGAGCAGATGAAGCGCTACACCCGGGCCTTCGCGGCGAAGCTGGGGGTGGTGGGGCTCATCAACGTGCAGTACGCCATCAAGGATGGTGTGGTGTACGTGCTCGAGGTGAACCCGCGCGCCTCGCGCACCGTGCCGTTCGTCTCCAAGACCACCGGGGTGCCGTTCGCCAGCCTGGCCGCCGCGGTCATGGCCGGCAAGACCCTCGACGAGCTCGGCCTGCAGGACAGCGTGGACCAGCCGTACGTGGCGGTGAAGGAGGCGGTCTTCCCCTTCAACAAGCTCCACGGGGTGGACCTCATCCTTGGCCCGGAGATGCGCTCCACCGGCGAGGTGATGGGGATCGCGGAGTCGTTCGGAATGGCGTACGCCAAGGCCCAGCACGCCGCCGATGGCCCGCTGCCCCTCGAGGGCGGCGTCTTCGTCACGGTGAACGACCACGACAAGGTCACCGTGGTGCCCATCGCACGGCGACTGCACGAGCTCGGCTTCCGCATCTACGCTACCGACGGCACCGCGCGGCACCTCCGGGTGCGCGGCATCCCCGCCGAACGGGTGCTCAAGGTGTACGAGGGGCGGCCCAACGCGATCGACCTGCTGGTCTCCGGGCAGATCCGCCTGCTGATCAACACCCCGCTCGGCAAGCTGACCCAGCAGGATGACTACACCATCCGCGCCGCGGCCCTGGCCCACCGGGTGCCGTACACCACCACGATGTCGGCGGCGTCGGCGGCCTGCGACGCGATCATCGCGCTCAAGAGCCGGGAACGCACCGTCTGCTCGCTGCAGGAATGGCACGAGATCGCCCGGAAGTCGCGCGAGACGACATGAGTTCCGCCCGCACCCCGGCCTTCATCGCCGCCCTCCGCGCGCGGGTGGGGGGCGAGGTGCGGGAAGCCGAAGGCCTCGCGCGCTACACCACCTACCGCATCGGCGGACCGGCCACCGTCCTCCTCCCGCAGCGGCCCGAGGACGTGGGCGCCGCGCTGCAGTGCGCCGCGGCCCACGGGGTTCCGTGGTTCGCCCTCGGGCTCGGCTCCAACCTGCTCCTCCCCGATGAAGGCCTCGACGCGCTGGTGATCCGCCTCGGCCGGGGGCTCGACCGCCTGGAGCCCCTCGGGGACGGGCGCTGGCGCGCCGGCGCCGGCCTGCCGCAGCCGCTGGCCGCCCGGAAGACCGCCGAGGCCGGCTTCGCGGGGCTGCACCGCTTCGTGGGCGTCCCCGGCACCGTCGGGGGCGGCGTCTACATGAACGCCGGCTGCCACGGCGGCGAGTGGGCCGAGGTGGTCGAGTCGGTGCTCGCCGTGGACGCCAGCGGTGTGGACCGGGTGATCCCGCGCGGGGAGATTCCCTTCCGGTACCGGCACAGCGGGCTCACCGGGCTCGTGGTGCTCACGGCGACCGTCCGCCTCGAGGCCACCGACCGGTCCGCGATCGAGGCGGAGGTGGCGGAGCTCTTCCGCTGGAGGCAGGAGGGTACGCCCTTCAACCAGCCCTGCTGCGGCAGCGTCTTCAAGAACCCGGGGGGGCCGGGCTGGAAGCGGCCGGACGCGCCCCGCTCGGCGGGTCAGCTGATCGAGGCGGCGGGACTCAAGGGCACTCGCGTGGGCGGGGCGGAAGTGTCGCCGATGCACGCCAACTACTTCGTGAACACCGGCGGCGCGAGTGCCGCCGACGTGCGCGGACTGATTGCACTGGCACGGCGGACGGTGCGGGAGCAGTTCGGGGTGGAGCTGGAAACCGAGGTGAAGATGGTCCGGCCGGATGGGAGCTTCGAGCCCGCGCTGTCCTAGGCCACCGCTCTCCCGGCCTTACCCGGGGACCAGGCGATATCCCGTCTTCCGCACTGTCAGCAGGTGCCGCGGGCGCGCCGGGTCAGGCTCCAGCTTGCGCCGCAGCTCCACGACGTGCACGTCGACGGTGCGGGACACCACGTCGGCCTCGTAACGCCACACTTCCTCCAGCAGTTCAGTCCGGGTGGCCACGCGCCCCTCCCGCCGGAGCAGGGCGACGAGCAGGTCGAACTCGCGGGGTCGAAGCGCCACCGGCTGCCCGTCGCGGCGGACCTCGTGGGTCCCGGCGTCGACCACGATGCCGGCGAATTCCCACCGCTCGTGCGCCGTACCCCCACTGCGACCCGCGCGGCGGAGCATGGCAGCCACGCGCGCCAGCAACTCGGGCAGGGAGAAGGGCTTGACCACGTAGTCGTCGGCGCCGAGCCGGAAACCCCGCAACCGGTCGGCCTCGTCGCCCCGGGCGGAGAGGATCAGCACCGGGACGTCGTGGCCCTCCTCCCGCAGCGTCCGCAGCACCTGCATGCCGTCGAGCAGGGGGAGCATGAGGTCGAGCACCACCAGCGCTGGCTGCCAGCGGCGGGCCAGGTCCAGTCCCTCGGGGCCTGTGGTGGCGATGCGGACCGCATAGCCCTCGAGTTCAAGGTTGAGCCGCAGCCCCTCCCCGATGCCGGGATCATCCTCGACCACCAGCACACGGGTCATGCCGCCGCCCCTGCGGCCGGGCGTGGCAGGGTCACGACGAAGCGCGCGCCCCGGGCAGCGCCGCGTTCCACCCGCACCGCGCCGCCGTGCAGGTCCACCAGGCGACGCACCACCGCCAGGCCGAGCCCGCTGCCGCCGGTCGCCGCTCCCCGCTCGAAGGGCCGCCACAGCCGCGCCAGGTCGCCCTCGGGCACGCCCGCGCCCTCGTCCTCGACGCTCAGCCGGAGGCCGTCACCCTCGCGGGCGGCGCGGACGGTGATGGCGCGGCCCCCCGGCGCGTGCCGGATGGCGTTGTCCACCAGGTTGATGAGGATCCGGCGCAGCGCCTCGCCGTCGGCGGGGAAGGGCAGTGGCGTCGCGGCGTCCACCACGGGCGTGATGCCGCGCTGCCGCAGCAGCGGCCCGAAGCCCGCCATCACCTCCTGGAGCAGCAGGTCGATCCGCTCCTCCCGGAAGTACAGGCGCTCGGAGGGGCGGCCCACCCGCGAGACGGCCAGCACGTTCTCCAGCATCTGCACCAGGCGGCGGGTTTCCCGCACGATCGCCTCGAGCGCGCCCCGGCGGGCCTCCGGGCTCCGCGCCCGGTCCAGTTGCAGCGTCTCCGCGAAGAGCTGGATCTGGGTGAGCGGCGTGCGGAGCTCGTGGGTGACGCTGCTCGCGAAGTCCGCCTGCTGCCGGCCGAGTCGCCAGGTGCGCCAGGCCGCCACCCCGATGCCGAGGATGAGCAGGGTGAGCAACAGGAAGCCCCCGAGAATCCACGCCCGCGGGGAGGTCGGGAGCCCGCCATCCACCAGCCGCTCGGCGGCCCCCGGCGGGAGCGAGACCTCGACCAGCGCCGCAAGGCTCCCGCCCATGTGGGCCTCGGCCAGGTACGGCGGGGCGGGGGGCGGGTCGCTCTGGTAGAGCTGTTCGCCGGCGGGGCTCGTGATCCGGAGGCGGAGTGTGGCGCTGCTGTCTCCCGGTACCGCGACGGCGTACGACCGGGCCACGCCAGCCAGGATCCGCGCCTGGAACTGGGCCAGGGGCACCTCGAACCCATGCCACCGTCCCTGGGCATCCAGCGGCGCGGCCACAAGGAGCGTGGCCTGCTCGCCGGCGTCCGCCACCAGGTACAGGAAGCGGGCGGCCACGGTCGTGCCGGGGCCGCTGACCCCGGGGCCCCACGAGGCACCGTCCGCGGCGCCGCGGCGGATCCGCTCGGCCAGGAGCGTTTGCCGGGCCGTCCGGGTGGCGCCATCGAGCGGGCGACCGACCGTCGTCCAGCGCCCATCGGCGCTGACGGTGAAGGCGCGGGTGGGCGCGAGCAGCGTGAACCCGGGGCCGATCGCCTCGCGCTCCGCGCGGGCCACGAGGCGTTGGAGGTCGGGCAGGGGGCCGGCCGTCGCGGCATCATGGCTGGCCTTGAGCAGGGTGCGGATGGCGAACCAGGCCTGCACCTGGACGCTGTTGGCGATCGCCGCGGCGAGGAGCGTCACCTGGCTGTGCACCGCGGCCTCCGCGGCGCGGCGATGGCGCTCCGCCGCCCGCCAGGCGCCGTGGGCGGCTACTGCCGCCAGCGCGATGGCGGCCGCGACGCCGAGACCGAGCAGCTGTGCGGCGCGCCGGTCATGGCGCGGCAGGGAGGCGGGAGCCATGCGCGGAAGATACCGCGGGCGCTCCCGCGGGAGGGCGCCTTACCAGATCCGAACACCGCCCGGACCCCCGCCGAACCCGACGAGACGGCCCTGCCGCTATGCTCCGGGACAATCCTCGACCGGTAGACCTCCAGGAGCTGTGCATGCGCCACGCGATCCTGTTCGTGTTGTTGTGCCCCGGGCTCCTGGCGGCCCAGGCGGCCGATTCCGCCCAGGCGGCCCGCGCCCATCTGCGCGCCGCGAACGCGGCGCTCCGCGCCGGGGACACCGCCGCGGCGCTCGGTGCCGCGGAGTTGGCGGTGCGCGCTTGGCCCACGCAGGTGGCCTACCGGCTGACGCTGGCGCGGTTCGCGGCGCGGGCCGGGCGGGCTGAACTGGCGTTCCGCGAACTCGACACCGTGATCGCCCTCGGGGCCGGCTGGACGGACCGCGACCCCCTGCACGCGGCGCTCGCCGGGGCCCCCGGGTATGCGGCCCTTCAGGCGCGCATGCAGGCGGGCGTGGCGCCGCTGGCACGGAGCCGTGTGCAGGCCACCCTGCCGGACACCTTGTTCCATCCGGAGGGCATTGCGTGGGACGGGGCACGGCAGCGGTTCCTGGTGTCGAGCATCCGGAGGCGGCAGGTCGTGGCGGTGGACCTGCAGGGGCGGACCGTGCCGTTCCTGCGCCCGGGCCAGGACGGGCTCGATGCGGTCATCGGCCTGGGGGTGGACTCCATGGCCGGCGTCCTCTGGCTGGCCTCCCGGGCCCTCCCCAACCAGGAGGGGTACACCGCGGCCGACGCCGGCCGCTCGGCGCTCTACGCCTATGACCTGGCCACCGGGACGCTCCAGCGCCGGGTCGATGCCGCCGGGGCCGGCCTGGGCGACCTCACCCTCGGCCCCGATGGCACCGTCTATCTCTCCGATGACGTGGGCCAGGCCATCCACCGGCTGCGGCCGGGCGCGCCGGCCCTCGAGGCCGTGATCCGCGGCGACCCGCTGCTCCGCAGCCCCCAGGGCCTCGCGCTGGCGCCGGACGGTGCGCGGCTCTACGTGGCCGACTGGTCGCACGGCCTGCAGGTCGTGGACCTCGCCTCCGGCCGGGTGCGCACCGTGCCCCTCGATGGGGTGGGGACGCTGCTCGGGCTGGACGGACTCGTCCTCGCCGCGCCGGGGCGGCTGGTGGCGCTGCAGAATGGCCTGGCGCCACCGCGCGTGGTGGCGCTCACGCTCGACGCCGCCGGGGAGCGCGTGGCGCGCCTGGAGGTGCTCGATCGCCACCTGCCCCTCGCGACCGAGCCTACCCTGGGCGTGCTGACGGGGGGCGCGCTGGTCTATGTGGCCAACAGCCCCTGGGCCAACTACGACGACGCCGGTGCCCCCCTCCCCGGGACCGGCTGGCCTCCGCCCATCCTGCTCCGCCTGCCGCTCCGGCCCCAGTAGCCCCCCGCCCCTGCCCGTCTATCTTTCGCGCGAACCCAACAAGGCCTTCGCGCGATGGCAGACCATTTCGTCCACGAGTCGAGCTACGTCGATGCCGGCGCCACCGTCGGCGCCGGGACGAAGATCTGGCATTTCAGCCACGTGATGCCGGGCGCCGTGATCGGCGAGCGCTGCAACCTCGGCCAGAACGTGGTGGTGATGCCGGGGACCCGGATCGGCAACAACGTGAAGATCCAGAACAACGTCTCGATCTACGAGGGGGTCACGCTCGAGGACGACGTCTTCTGCGGTCCGAGCTGCGTCTTCACCAACGTGAACAACCCCCGCTCCCACATCTCCCGCAAGCACGAGTACCGGGTCACCCTGGTCCGTCGCGGCACGTCGATCGGTGCCAATGCCACCATCGTCTGCGGCGTGACCCTCGGGGAATACGCCTTCGTGGGCGCCGGGGCGGTGGTGACCAGCGATGTCCCGGCCTACGCCCTGATGGTCGGGGTGCCGGCGCGACGGGTGGGCTGGATGTGCCAGTGCGGGGAACGGTTGCATGTGCGCGACAGGGGGGCGTCCTGCAGCGGCTGCGGCGCGAGCTATCGTGAAGACCAGGGCGCACTTAGCCTGATTGACCCTCCCCGGGACGCCCGCTAGGTTCCGGGGCCTTCGCTGGCCCTGATATTGCTCCCCGGCGGGGGCGCCACCGGGTGGTGCCACCCTGCCCCCGGCGATCCATCCGACCCCCGGAGTCTCGCGTGAACGTGCCGCTGCTCGACCTCGTCGCCCAGTACCGGGCGATCAAGGATGACGTGCTGCCCCTCCTGATGGGGGTGGTGGAGCGGCAGCAGTTCATCCTGGGGGAGGAGGTCGCGCGGCTGGAGCAGCAGGTAGCGGCGCTCTCCGCGGCGCGGCACGGGATCGCCTGCGCCAGCGGCACCGACGCGCTGCTGCTCGCGCTCCGGACCCTCGACCTGGCGCCCGGCGACGAGGTGATCTGCCCGGCCTTCACGTTCTTTGCCACCGCCGGGACCATCCACAACGCCGGGGGCATCCCGGTCTTCGCCGACATCGAGCCGTCGAGCTTCAACCTCGCGCCGGCCGCGGTCGAGGCGGCGATCACGCCGCGCACCCGCGCCATCGTGGTGGTGCACCTGTTCGGGCAGATGGCCGACATGGAGGCGCTCGGGGCCATCGCCGCGCGGCACGGGCTCTCCCTCATCGAGGACGCGGCCCAGGCCATCGGGGCCCGGCGGCAGGTCGGTGGCGCCTGGCGCCTGGCGGGGGAACTCGGCTACGTGGGGGCGTTCTCGTTCTTCCCGAGCAAGAACCTCGGGGCCTGGGGCGACGCCGGGATGATGGTCACCCAGGACGATGCCCTCGCGACGCGGCTGCGGCGGCTGCGCACCCACGGCGGCGCCAAGCAGTACCACCACGAGGAAGTGGGCTACAACAGCCGGCTGGATACCCTGCAGGCGGCGGTGCTGCTGGCCAAGCTGCCGCACCTGGCCGGGTGGAGCGCCGCGCGGCGGGCCCGGGCGGCGCGGTACACCGCCGCCTTCGCGGGGCTGCCCGCCATCTGCGCCCCGCGGGTCGAGGCGGGGAACGAGCACATCTTCCACCAGTACACGGTGCGGGCGGACCGGCGCGACGCGCTGGTCGAGCACCTCAAGGCGCAGGGCATCGGCTGTGCCGTCTACTATCCGCTGGCGCTGCACCTGCAGCCCTGCTTCGCGTCCCTCGGGTACCGCCGGGGCAGCCTGCCGGTCACGGAGGCGGCGATGGCCTCGGTGCTGTCGCTCCCCATCTACCCGGAGCTCACGGACGCCCAGCAGGACGCGGTGGTCGCCGCGGTGTCGGGATTCTATCGTCAGGCGTGAGTGGCGGGTCCACATGCGTTCGGGGGTGTGCGGATGAAAGTCGCGGTCGTCGGGAGCGGGTACGTCGGTCTGGTCACCGGGGCCTGCCTGGCCGAGACGGGGAATGAGGTGGTCTGCGCGGACATCGACGCGCGGAAAATCGAGCGGCTCAAGCAGAACGACATCCCGATCTACGAGCCCGGCCTCGAGGAGATGGTCCGGCGCAACCAGGCGGACCGCCGCCTGACATTCACCACGGACGTGGGCAAGGCGGTGGAAGAGGCCCGGGTGGTGTTCATCGCGGTCGGCACCCCGCCAGGCGAGGATGGGTCCGCCGACCTGCAGCACGTGCTCGCGGTGGCGCGAACCATCGGCCGTCACCTCAACGGTCCCAAGGTGGTGGTCACAAAGTCGACCGTTCCGGTGGGCACCGCCGAGAAGGTGCGGAGCGCCGTGGCCGCCGAGACCCAGGGCACGTTCTACGTCTGCTCCAACCCGGAGTTCCTCAAGGAAGGCGCGGCCATCGACGACTTCATGAAGCCGGACCGGATCGTCGTCGGTGTGGACCAGGACGCCGCCCGCGAGATCATGGCCGAGCTCTACGAGCCGTTCGTGCGGACCGGCAACCCGGTGCTGTTCATGGACATCCCCTCGGCGGAGGTGACCAAGTACGCCGCCAACGCCATGCTCGCGACGCGCATCAGCTTCATGAACCAGATCGCGATGTTCTGCGAGCGGGTGGGCGCCGACGTCAACAGCGTGCGGAAGGGGATCGGCACCGACCGGCGCATCGGGCCGGCGTTCCTCTTCCCGGGCCCCGGCTACGGCGGCAGCTGCTTCCCCAAGGACGTCAAGGCGCTGATCAAGACCGGCGCCGAGGTCGGGCTGCACTTCGAGGTGCTCGACGCGGTCGAGCGCGTCAATGACAAGCAGAAAATGGTGCTGCTCGAGAAGCTGCGGTCCGCCTTCGGAGGCCAGCTCGCGGGACGCACCGTGGCCCTCTGGGGCCTGGCGTTCAAGGCCGAGACCGACGACATGCGCGAGAGCCCGTCGATTCCGCTGGTGGAGGGGCTGCTCGCGGCCGGGGCCCGGGTGCAGGCCCACGACCCCAAGGCCATGGAGACCGCGCGCGAGGTCTTCGGCGACCGGGTGATGTACGCCGCCGACCCCTACAGCGCGGCGCACGGCGCCGACGCCCTGGCCATCGTCACCGAGTGGCTGGTGTACCGGAACCCGGACTTCGACCGGGTCAAGTCGCTGCTCCGGCAGCCACTGGTGGTGGACGGGCGCAACCTGTATGACCCGGTGCGCATGCGCGCGCTCGGCTTCTCCTACCACGGCATCGGCCGGAAGGTCTCATGAGAGTCCTGATCACCGGCGCCGCCGGGTTCCTCGGCTCGCACCTCACCGACCGTTTCCTGGCCGAGGGCCACGAGGTGATCGGGATGGACAACCTGATCACCGGGGCGCGCGAGAACCTGGCCCACCTCGAGGGGAACCGGAAGTTCCAGTTCATCCTCCACGACGTGAGCCGCTTCATCCAGGTGGACGGCCCGCTCGACGGTGTGCTCCACTTCGCCTCGCCGGCGAGCCCGATCGACTACCTCGAGCTCCCCATCCAGACCCTCAAGGTCGGGTCCCTCGGCACCCACAACGCCCTCGGGCTGGCCAAGGCCAAGGGCGCGCGGTTCTTCCTGGCCTCCACCTCCGAGGTCTACGGCGACCCGCAGGTGCATCCCCAGCCGGAGAGCTACTGGGGTCACGTGAACCCGGTGGGCCCGCGGGGGGTCTACGACGAGGCCAAGCGCTTCGCCGAGGCCATGACCATGGCCTACCACCGCTACCACGGCATCGACACCCGGATCATCCGGATCTTCAACACGTACGGGCCGCGGATGCGCGCCCGGGACGGGCGGGTGGTCTCGAACTTCGTGGTCCAGGCGCTCAAGGGCGAGCCGCTGACGATCTACGGCGAGGGACAGCAGACCCGCTCGTTCTGCTACGTCTCCGACGAGGTCGACGGCATCTACAGGCTCTTCATGAGCAACCACACCGACCCGACCAACATCGGCAACCCGATCGAGTTCACGGTGCGCCAGCTGGCCGAGAAGGTGCTCGCGATCACCGGCTCCGCCTCGACGATCGAGTCCCGCCCGCTGCCGGTGGACGACCCGAAGGTGCGCCAGCCCGACATCACCAAGGCCCGCACGCTGCTCGGCTGGGAGCCGAAGGTCCCGCTCGAGGAGGGGCTCCGGCACACCATCGCCTACTTCCGGACCCACCTCGGGCAATGACCCGCGTGCTGCTGACGGGGGCCGCCGGCTTCATCGGCTCCCACCTGGCGGAACACCTGCTGCGCCGCGGCGACGAGGTGGTGGGGATCGACAACTTCGATCCCTTCTACCCCCGGGCCGTCAAGGAGCGGAACCTCGCCACCGCCCGCGCCATGCGCGGCTTCCAGTTCCAGGAACGCGACCTGCTCGACACCGCTGCCCTCGGGGCGCTGCTCACTCCGGCCTCGGTGGTGGTGCACCTGGCCGCCAAGGCCGGGGTGCGTCCCTCGCTCGAGGACCCGGCGGGGTATGTCCGCGCCAACATCGCGGGCACCCAGTCCCTGGTCGACGCCGCGCGGGCCGCGGGGGTCACCCGCTTCGTGTTCGGGTCTTCCTCGTCGGTGTATGGGGACGACACGCCGGCCCCGTTCCGGGAGGATGCCGCCGCCATCCACCCGATCAGCCCCTATGCCGCCACCAAGCGGGCCGGCGAGCTGCTGCTGGAGGCGCTGGCGCCCCACGCCGGCCTCCGGGTGGCCTCCCTCAGGTTCTTCACCGTGTACGGTCCCCGCCAGCGTCCCGACCTCGCCATCCACAAGTTCACCGGCCGCCTGGCCCGGGGGGAGGCGATCACGATGTTCGGGGAGGGCACGGAGGCGCGGGACTACACCTATATTGATGACATCGTGGCGGGGGTCCTCGCCGCCGTGGACTGGACGGCCACCGCCCCCGTCGGGGTGGAGCCCTTCAACCTCGGGGGCAACGAGGCGGTCCCCCTGCGGCGCATGATCGAGACGATCGCCGGGGCGCTGGGCGTCACCCCCCGGATCGAGCGGGCCCCCCGGCAGCCCGGGGACGTTCTGCTCACCTCGGCCGATCTTGCCAAGTCCGCCCGCGTGCTGGGGTACCATCCGGCCACGCCGTTTCCTGAGGGTATTCGCCGTTTCGTCGCCTGGTACCGGGAGACCAATGCGCGTCAGTGACGAACCGCTGATCAACCAGGCCCGCGAGCGCTTTGCGCTGCAGGACTACTACGGCGCGATCCACCTCCTGCAGGGGGTGGTCGACTCGGGCCGCACCTTCGCCGACTGCCACCACCTGCTGGGCCTCTGCTACGCCCTGCTCGGGCAGCCCCTGCGTGCCCTGGAGCACTTCGGTCAGGCCCTCGAGCAGAATCCGCGCTACATCGAGGCGCACATCCACCGGGGCATCCTGCTCAACGACCTGGGCCGGACCGTGGAGGCGGAGGAGGCGTTCCGCCACGCCGCCGACCATAACGAAAAGCTGCCCTCCGGCTTCCCGGCGCACGTGGCCGCCAACCTGGCCAACCACCACTCCCTGCTGGCCGCGGCCTACGCTGAATCGGGGGCGCTCCCGCAGGCCATCGAGCAGTACCGGGCGGCCGTGGCCTTGGGCCCCAACTTCGCCGACATCCGGTACAAGCTGGCCCGCGCCCTCCTCGAGGCCGGGGATGCGCTCTCCGCCCGGGAGGAGCTGGAACGGGTGGTCCGGGACCGGCCCAACTTCGTCGACGCCCTCGCCTCCCTCGGGCTGGCCCGCTACCTCTCCGGTGATGCCGCCGGCGCCCAGCAGGTCTGGCATGAGTGCCTCCTCGCCCGTCCCAAGAACGCCCGGGTCGAGGCCTACCTTGCCATGCTGGAACGGGCCACCGAGTGAAGGGCTGGGCCCCGCTGCTCGTCCTCTGCCTGGGCTGTGTCGGCTCCGCCGCGGATCATGAGCGCCTGGGCGACGCCGCGTATGGCCAGGGGGAGTACGGCACCGCGCTCGAGGAGTACCGCGCCGCCGCCCGGGATGACGACCACGCCCGCGTCTGGGCCAAGCTCGCCGCGTCCGCCCTCAAGTCCGCCGACCTCCGCGAGGCCTCCGAGGCGTACTCGCGGATGGCCAGCGCCGACCCGACGCGCGCCACCGAGGCCGCGCGGGGCCTCGAGCAGGTGGCCCGCGCGGCACAGCAGTCCGAAGATGGCGTCGCGTTGCGCCAGGCGGTGGAGGCGCTGCGCCGCCTCGCCCCGGAGCGGGTGAGCGCGCGGCAGACCGTGGCGCTGGTGCGCAGCGGGCAGCTCGAACCGGCCGAAGCCGCGGGCATCGGGCCGCTGGCGCTCGCGGCAGCGGGAGACGCCGCCCAGGTGGACCAGATGCTCGTGATGTACGGCGCCGCCCTGCAGCAGACCACCGCCTGCAGCGAGGCCGCCGACGTCTACCTGGTCGCCTTGCGGCGCTCCCGGGAGGCGACCGTCCGTCAGCGCGCGGCCGACGGGCTCGGCGCCTGCGGGGTCCAGCTCGGACTCGAGGCCCTGCTCGTCGGCGAGCCGCAGGTCGCCGCCCAGTGGTTCCAGCGCGTGGTGGCGGTAGATTCGGACTCCGAGCGGGGCCGCCGGGCGCTGGTCGGGCTCGGTGATGCCCGGGTGGCCCAGGGCGACATACTCGGCGCGGCGATCGCCTACCAGGACGCGATGCGCCGCGGTGCCAGTGATTCCATTGTGGCCATGGCGGAGCAACGCCTGACCCGCCTCGGGGCGCCCCAGGCCCCCGCGGATTCCCAGTGACGTGAAGAGACCGATGATGACACGGCGTCGTGCCGCGCGTTGCCTTGCCCCGCTGGCCCTCCTGCTGCTCGGCGCCTGCGGCCACGGCCCCCGGCCGGCGGCCACTCCCGGCCCCGTCCCCACGGCCGCGGGCCTCTCGCGCGACGAGGTGACCGCGCTGTGGGGCCGGGCCATGGCCCAGTTCCGGCGCGGCCGGTGGAGCAAGGCCTCCACCCTCTTCGAGCGGGTGACCCTCGAGGTACCGGTGGGCGACACCCTCTCGGTGATGGCCCACTTCCACCTGGCGGAGTCGTACTTCGGGCTCGGCAACCAGCTGCAGGCGGCGCGCGAGTTCCGGAAGGTCTCGGACGAATCGCCCAACAACCGCCTGGCCCCGGAGGCGCTGCTCCGTACCGGCGATGCCTATGCCGACCTCTGGCGGCGCCCGGAGCTGGACGACAGCTACGCCCAGACCGCCAAGGCCACCTACCAGGAACTCCTCAATCGCTACCCCGACGCGCCGGCGGCGGCCCGGGCGCGGATGCGGGTGGTGGACCTCGAGGAGTGGTTCGCGGTCAAGGCGTATCGCTCGGCCCAGTACTATTACCGGCTCAAGGCCTACGACTCGGCGATCCTCTACCTCAAGGACATCGCCGCCACCTACCCCCGCGCGAGCATCACCCCGACCGCCCTCCTGCGGCTGGTGGACGCGTACCGGGCGGTCGGGTACGCCGAGGATCGCCGGGAAACCTGCACCTACATCCGCCGCTTCCATCCTTCGACGCCCGGCCTGGACCTCGCCTGCCCGGCGCCAGCGGACTCGACCGCCGCGGGCACCTGACCGCGGCGGCCGCTCCCCCGCTCCCCCTCCCGCGATGATCGGCCTGCTCGGCGGCTCCTTCGATCCGATCCACCACGGCCACCTGCTCGTGGCCCAGGCGGTCCTGGAGGCGCTCGGGCTGGAGCAGGTCCGGTTCGTGCCCGCCCGCGAACAGCCCTTCAAGATCGGCCGCCACGGCGCCCCGGCCGCGGCCCGGGCCCGGATGGTGGCGTTGGCCATCGCGGGGGAGCCACGGTTCGCCCTGGAACCGCTGGAACTCGAGCGCCCGGGCCCCTCCTACACCGTCGACACCCTGCGGGCCCTGCGGGCCCGGGAGCCGGACCGGGAATTTGCCCTCCTGGTCGGGGCGGATGCCGCCCGGGATCTCCCGACGTGGCACCAGGCGGACGCCCTCGTCGGGCTGGCCACCTTGGTCGTATTCGCCCGGTCCGGGGTCGAGGTCCCCGTGCTGCCCTGGCCCTGCCGGAGGGTCGCGGTGCCCGAGGTCGAGATTTCCGCCACCACGGTGCGGGCCCGGGTGGCGTCAGGCCGGCCGATCCGCTACTGGGTTCCGGAGCCGGTGGCGGGGTTCATCTCTGCCAACGGGTTATATTTGGCGGATGCTTAAGAGTCTGATCACAAAGGTCTTCGGGACCCGGTTCGATCGCGAAGTGAAGAAGGTCCAGCCCCTCGTGGACGCCATCAAGCGCCAGGAGGCCGCGCTCGCCGACTACACGGAAGACCAGCTGAAGGCGCAGACCCCCCGCTTCCGGGCCCTGCTCGCGGAGCGCACGGGCGCCATGAAGACGGAACTCGACGCCGTCCGGCAGGCGCGCCATGACTGCGCCGATCCCGCCGAGCGCGATGCCCTCGAGGACCGCTACCACGACCTCGAACTCCGCTACAAGAAGGCCCTCGCGGCCGCCCTGAACGAGATCCTCCCCGAGGCGTTCGCCACGGTCCGCGAGGCCTGCCGCCGGCTGGTCGGCACCACGGTGCTGGTGACCGGCCGGGAACTGACCTGGGACATGGTGCCGTACGACGTGCAGCTGATCGGCGGGATCGTCCTGCACCAGGGCCGGATCGCGGAGATGGCCACGGGCGAGGGCAAGACGCTCGTCGCCACCCTGCCGCTGTACCTCAATGCCCTGGCGGGGCGGGGCGCCCACCTGGTCACGGTGAACAACTACCTGGCCCGCCGCGACAGCCAGTGGATGGGCCACGTCTACCGCTACCTCGGGCTCACCGTCGGCTGCCTCGACGACACCGAGCCCTCCTCGCCCGAGCGCCGCGCGGCCTACAACGCCGACATCACCTACGGCACCAACAACGAGTTCGGGTTCGACTACCTGCGTGACAACATGGTGTTCTCGCTGGAGCAGCGGGTGCAGCGGGAGCACGCCTACGCCATCGTCGACGAGATCGACTCGATCCTCATCGACGAGGCCCGGACCCCGCTCATCATCTCCGGGCCGGTGGGGAACGAGAACGACGACAAGTACGCCCAGCACAATCGCCAGGTGGTGGAGCTGGTGCGGCGGCAGACGGCGGTGGTGAACACCATGCTGGCCGAGGGGGAGCCGCTGCTGGCCGACCCGAAGACGCTGGCCGAGGGGGCCCGCAAGCTCTACGTGGCCCGGCTGGGCATGCCCAAGAACAAGAAGCTGCTCAAGCTGCTCAACGAGCCGGGGGTCAAGTCCGCGGTGCAGCGGGTGGAGCTCGACCACATCGCCGACCGCAAGCTCCCGATGCGGCAGCAGGCCATGCGGGAGCTGGAGGAGTCGCTCTTCTTCGTGCTGGACGAGAAGGGCCACTCGGTGCACCTGACCGACCAGGGCGCGGTGGCGATGTCGCCCAACGATCCCGGGCTGTTCGTGGTCCCCGACATCTCGGAGGCGGTGCACGCGATCGACCGCGACACCAGCCTGCCCCCCGACCAGCGGGTGCTGCGGCGGCGGGAGGTCGAGGCGGAGTACGCGCTCAAGAGCGAGAAGCTGCACATCATCCACAAGCTGCTGCAGGCCCACGCCCTCTACGAGAAGGAAGTGGACTACCTGGTGCAGGACGGCCAGGTGGTGATCGTCGACGAGTTCACCGGTCGCGTCATGGCGGGCCGGCGCTGGGCCGACGGGCTGCACCAGGCCGTGGAGGCCAAGGAAGGCGTGCAGGTGAAGGGCGAGACCCAGACCCTCGCCACGATCACCATCCAGAACTACTTCCGGATGTACGACAAGCTCTCCGGCATGACCGGCACCGCCGAGACGGAGGAGCAGGAGTTCTTCACGATCTACGGCCTGGAGGTCTCCGTCATCCCCACCAACCGGCCCATCCGCCGGTCGGACGAGGAGGACCGGATCTACAAGACGCGCCGGGAGAAGACCAACGCCATCGCGGACGAGGTCGAGCGGATCCACGCCGCGGGGCTGCCGGTGCTGATCGGCACGGTGACCGTGGAGGTCTCGGAGACCCTGTCGCGCCAGCTCAAGCGGCGCGGGCTCAAGCACGAGGTCCTCAACGCCAAGTACCACCAGCGCGAGGCCGAGATCGTGGCGCAGGCGGGGCAGCGGGGCGCGATCACCATCGCGACCAACATGGCCGGGCGCGGCACCGACATCAAACTCGGCGCCGACGTCACCAAGGTGGAGAGCACCGACGGGCTCCAGATCATCGGCACCGAGCGCCACGAGTCGCGCCGGATCGACCGGCAGCTGCGGGGCCGCTCCGGCCGCCAGGGCGACCCGGGCCGCTCGCTCTTCTTCCTGTCCCTCGAAGACGACCTCATGCGGCTCTTCGGCACCGACCGCATCGCGGGGTGGATGGACAAGGGCGGGGCGGAGGAGGGCGAGGTCATCTCCCACCCGTGGGTCACCGGCGCCATCAGCCAGGCCCAGAAGCGGGTGGAACTGCAGAACTTCCAGGCCCGGAAGCGGCTGCTCGAGTACGATGACGTGATGAATCAGCAGCGCGAGGTGGTTTACAGCCTGCGACTCTTCGCCCTGGAACGGGGCGAGCAGCTCAAGGCGGAGGCCACCCGCATGGTAGACCAGGCGATGGACCGCGTGGTCACCCTCATGCTGGCCGACGCCGAGAAGCCCGAGGACTACGACCGCGAGGGTCTCCGCGCGGCGCTGCTGCAGCAGTTCCTGGTGCAGGCCGACGAGGTCACCGACACCGCCCGGGCCGGGACCCTGGACCAGATCCGGGGGCTGGCGCGCGCCGCAGGCCATGAGGCGTTCCGCCGGAAGATCGAGTACTTGCTCGACTTCGGCCGGCAGCTGGGGGCCCCCGATGTGGACAGCCAGGTGCTGTCGACGGTGATGCT
The DNA here is from genome assembly GCA_016713785.1 of Gemmatimonadota bacterium. Lineage (NCBI taxonomy): Bacteria > Pseudomonadati > Gemmatimonadota > Gemmatimonadota bacterium. The sequence goes on from JADJOM010000003.1 coordinate 263,916, forward strand.
CACCGTGCTGGACGAGAAGTGGAAGGACCACCTCTACGACCTCGACCAGCTCCGCAACGCCATCCAGTACCGGGCCTATGGCCAGAAAGACCCGCTCGTCGAGTATAAAAAGGAGGCCTTCGAGATGTTCGAGGACCTCATGCGTGACGTGCACGCGAGCTTCACCGAGCGGTTCCTGAAGATCCAGATCACCGCCGAGCCGCCCCGGCCCCAGGCCCCGCCCCCGCCGGCGGCCGCGGCGCCGCGGCGGCCGCCGGCCCCGAGCGCCGGGGCCGATGACATGTTCGCGCCGGATGCCCGGGAGGCGCCGCCGGCGCCCCCGCCGCAGGTCGGGCCGCGGCTGCCGGCGCCCCCGCCGATGACCACCAATCGGGGCCCCCTGGCGCCCGCCAGGGCCGGCACGGAAACGGTGGCCGAGGTGGGCCGCAACGACCCCTGTCCCTGTGGGTCCGGCAAGAAATACAAGAAATGCCACGGCGTGGGGAAGTAGCCCCCGCCTGACCGCCCCCCGCCACCGCCCGGCCCTCGCGGCCGGGCGGTGCTGTTTTCGCCGGCGGAAGGCTCCCGCATCGCGCGATTCCGGCACCCGTCCGGCCGGGCGCGACGGCTATCGTCAGGGGATGACCGCCCCTTCCGAGGCCAGCCCCATTGATCGCCCCCGGGAGCGCCTGTGGCGACTCGGGGCGCCGGCGCTCGCCACCGCGGAGCTGCTGGCCATCCTGCTCGGCACCGGAGCGGCGGAGCAGGGCGCCGGCGCCATCGCGGCCGAACTGCTGGAGCGCGCAGGGGGGTCCCTGCGGGAGCTCCGCGCCCGGCCGCCCGCGGAGCTGACTCGCAGCCGTGGGGTCGGGCCCGCCAAGGGCGCCCGCTTGCTGGCCGCCCTGGAACTGGCCGCCCGGCTGGTGGAGGAGCGGCGTCCCGTCCTCCCCAGGGTCCGGGAGCCCGCGGACGTCGCTGCCCTTCTTGGGCCCCGGGTGCGGGACCTCCCCGTGGAGGAGTTCCACGTCCTGGTCCTCGACAGCCAGAGCCGGGTCCGGCGTGACGTCCTGGTGAGCCGGGGACTGCTCAACAGCGCCCTGGTGCATCCCCGGGAGGTCTTCCGGGCGGCCATCGCCGAGGCCGGTGCGGGGATTATCCTGGCCCACAATCACCCCAGCGGGGATCCCACGCCGTCGGCGGAAGACCGGGCCGCCACCCGCCAGCTGGTGGAGGCGGGCCGGTTGCTCGACCTTCCGGTGTATGACCATGTGATCGTGGCGGGGGATCGATTCCTGTCCTTCGTGGCTGCCGGGCTGCTCTGACGGGGCGGCAGGGACTGCCGCCACTTGCGCAACCCCGCATCCGGTGCGGAATTACGTTCAGGAGCCCCGGAACGCCCGCCGCTTCCTTCCGAGCGGGGGTGGGGCTGTTCGTCGCCCTGGACACGCATGACCGGAACGCTGCCCGACATCGCCCCCGATTTCCGCGCCCTGCTCGAGCGCCACGCCGACCGGCTGGACCTCGAGCAGATCGACCGCGCCCTGCGGTTCAGCGCGTCGGCCCACCGGGGCCAGAAGCGGGTCTCGGGCGAGGACTTCATCCAGCACTCGATCGCGGTGGCGCGGACCCTGGTGGAGCAGCAGCTCGACACCACGTCGATCGTCGCGGCGCTGCTGCACGACGTGGTCGAGGACTCCGATATCCGCACCGAGGACATCGCGCGGGAGTTCGGCGCCGAGACCGCCGGCATCGTCGATGGCCTCACCAAGATCGCCAGCCTGACCTTCCGCTCCACGGCGGAGCAGCAGGTGGAGAACTACCGCAAGCTGCTGCTGTCGATCGCCAAGGATGCCCGGGTCATCATCATCAAGCTGGCCGACCGGCTGCACAACATGCGGACCCTCGACCCGCTGGCGCCGGAGAAGCGCGCCCGGATCGCCACCGAGACCCGCGAGATCTACGCCCCGCTGGCGCACCGCTTCGGCATGGCGGGCATCAAGGCGGAGCTGGAGGACCTGGCCTTCAAGTTCCTCGAGTCCGAGGACTATCGGGCGCTGGTCACGCAGGTGCAGGCGCGGCGGGCCGAGCGGGAGCAGATGATCCTCAAGCTCCAGGTGCCGCTGGAACACGAGCTCAAGACGTCCGGCATCTCGTGGTACGAGGTCACCGGGCGGCCCAAGCATCTCTGGTCGATCTACCAGAAGATGAAGAAGCGCAACAAGCCGTTCGACGAAATCTACGACCTCATGGCGGTCCGGGTGATCGTCACGTCGGTCCAGGAGTGCTACCACGTCCTGGGCATCATCCACCACAACTGGACCCCGCTGCAGGAACGGATCAAGGACTACATCGCGAGCCCCAAGTCCAACGCGTACCAGTCGCTGCACACCACGATCTTCGGGCCCGGCGGGCACCTCTTCGAGGTGCAGATCCGGACCCAGGAGATGCACCGGACCGCCGAGTACGGCATCGCGGCGCACTGGCTCTACAAGGCCGACCCGAAGCGCAAGGAGATCGACCACCACTTCGCCTGGTTCCGCCAGCTGCTGGAGCTGCAGCAGGACACCCACAGCGCCGAGGAGTTCCTCGAGTTCCTCAAGGTGGACCTCTACCAGGACGAGATCTTCGTGTTCACCCCCAGGGGCGACGTGAAGCAGCTGCCCAAGGGCGCCACCCCGATCGACTTCGCGTTCATCGTCCACACCGACGTGGGCCTCCGCTGCCAGGGCGCCAAGGTGAACGGCCGGATTGCGCCGCTGCACCGCGAGCTCAAGAACGGCGACACCGTGGAGGTCTTCACCGGCGCCGCGCCCCGGCCCAGCCGCGACTGGCTGGCGCACGTGAAGACCGCGCGGGCCCGCCACAAGATCAAGGCATGGATCCGCCACCAGGAGGACCAGGAGGCGCTCTCCCTGGGCGAGGAGCTGCTGGCCCGCGAGTGCAAGCGGCGCCGGCTGGCGGTGCCGGAGCCGGGCGCGCTCGATCAGGCCGCCGAGCGGCTCGGCGTGGTGGATGGCCGGCAGGTGGTCATCGGCCTGGGGCGGGGCGACCTGACCATCGTGCTGGTGCTGCGGGCGGTCTACCCGGAGGTCTCCGCCGACGACCTGCAGGAGCAGAAGCCGAGCGTCATCGGGCGGGTGATCGACCGCATCCGCCTGGGATCGGGCATCCGCATCCAGGGGCTCTCCGGCCTGATGGTGCGCTACGCGCAGTGCTGCCAGCCGGTGCCCGGGGACCAGGTGGTCGGGTACGTGAGCCAGGGTCGCGGCATCTCCATCCACCGCGCCGACTGCCCGAACCTGCTCAATCTCAACGGCGAGGGCCGTCGGGTCGAGATCGACTGGCAGGAGGCCAAGGGGGAGGCCTTCGCGGTGCGCCTCGCGGTGAGCGGGGACGACCGCCGCGGGCTCTATGCCGACGTCATGCAGGCCATCAGCCAGAGCGGCACCAACGTCAAGGCCGCCGAACTTTCCACCAAGGACGGGACCGTCTTCAGTTCGATCGTGGTCGAGGTCGAGAGCCGGGCGCACCTGGCCCGGGTGATCAAGGCCATCCGGAAGGTGAAGGGCATCAACGACGTGGAGCGCCGCGAGGCCCCCGCGAGCGGCGGTACCTAGGGCCGCCGCGGTCGGCGGGAAGCTGCAGCACGGGCGGCCCGGGCGGGCCGCCCGTGCGCGTTCAGGGGAGCTGGGCCAGGAAGGCGAGGAGCTGCTCCGCGATCCGCTGCCGGCCGGCCGCGTTGAGGTGCCCGCCGTCATCGGTCCAGGCAGGGGCGAGCGCCGGGACGGCCTGGCCCTGGCGCAGCACCCCGGCGCGCACCCCGTCCGGCCCGGTGGACTCGTAGGCCGCGAGGTCGAACACCGGTTCCTTCCCGGCGTACTCGGCGCGGAGGAGGGCGTTGTAGGCCGCGCGGCGCGCGTTGAGGTCATCCTGCGTGGTCTTGCCGAGCAGGCGCTTGACCAGCGCCTTGGGCCCCGTCTCGCGCGCCGTGAGGGGCGCCGTGACGTGGACCAGGAGCAGGCCGGGCCGGGCCAGGCGGAGCGCCGCCATCCGCTCGCGATAGTTGGCGAAGACCGCCGCCGGGTCGGTCCCGGGCCCGAAGTCGAGGTAGCAGTACTTGTGCAGCGCGAGGGTCGCCTGTTGCCCCGCGGGGGAGCCGAGGGCCGCGAGGAAATCGTCCGTCTTGCGGGCCGGCTGGCCATTGTCACCGATCAGCGTCTCCAGCAACGCCCCGGCGGGCGCCGGGCCGACCTCGCGCAGCGGGGTGACCCGGAGGGCCACCCGCGGGTCGCGCCCGGCGACCTCCCGGATTCCCTCGAGGAGGTTGGCGCCGACGGACTGGTGCCCGAAAAGCACGACCCGCGCCGCCAGCCGGGTGAGGGCGCTGTCGGGTACCGCCGCGAGCGCCGGGAGCGCGGGCGGGGCGGGGAAGTCCGCGACGTGGCTCATGTCCGTGGTCTCGCATGCCAGCAGGCCGACGAGGAGGGCGGGCAGGACCGCCGAGGCGGCGCGACGGGGCATGTCAGCGTTCCTTGGAGTCGAGGAGAGTCGGGCCGTCGGTCGGCGGTTCGGTGCCGGGGACCGGCGCCACCACCTTGGCCGGGTTCCCGAAGAGGATCACGTTCTCGGGATACCGGCGGACGCACACCGAGCCGTAGCCCACGGCCGAGTTCCGGCCGATCCAGGCGCCGGGCAGCAGCCCGACCTCGAGCGAGATCCATACGTTGTCCTCGACGATGACCGGGGCCGTCCGGATCGGGGCCGTCGGGTCAGTCCGGCGATTCACGTGCGTGCTGTGAAAATCGGTGTCAGTGATCCGGCATTCGGCGATGATGCAATCCCGGCCGATGGAAATGGCCTGGGCGCAGCCGAGGCGGACCCCGTCCATCATGGTGCCATCACCGATGGTGATCCGGGCCTCGCGGCCGTGGGTCCAGGGCGTCACCCGACCCATGAGCGAAATGTTGTCGCCCATGATCACCTCCCCGGGCCCGCTCAGCACCAGGGTGCCGAAGACCCGGAAATTGCGCCCGGCGGTGAACCGCAGGCCGCGGAGCCGGTACCAGAACTTGTACCAGCGACCCTTGAGCAGCGCCAGCGAGACCTCCAGCGCATGGCTGGGTGCTACCCCGGCAGGATGGGCGCCGAACTGCGACGGGCTCACGCCGCCCGGTCTCCATGCTGCCGCCGCAGCACGTAGTCCGCGATCGCGCGCAGGCTGCCCAGGTTGGCCTCCCGGATGTCCCCCTCGGGCACCTGCACGCCGAAGCGCTCGTCGAGGAACCCGATGACCTCCATGATGCCCATGGAGTCGATCAGGCGCCGCTCGAGGAGCCGGTCGTCGTCGGCCAGCACGATCTCCGGGCGCATGTAAAGAAAGTTCTCCACGATGAACTGTCGGACATCGGCGAGGACTTGTGCGTCGGTCATGGGTGCATCCTCCGGGGACTGCGTCAGGCGGCGCCCTGTCCGACCAGGCGCGACTCATCAAGGACCGTATCGGGAACCGCGAGCACGACGCCGATCTCGGCATCGCGCAGGAACGCCTGGTGCCACAACTGGGTGGAGATGATGCCCACCAGGGCCTGGCCCTCCCGGGCGCCGGTGATGCGCCCGGCGCGGCCCCGACGCACCAGCCCGGCCACCGCCGCGGGGGCAAAGAGCCCCACGGTGGCCAGCGCCTCGGGGCTCAGGGCCTCGTCGATCCAGCCGGGCGCGCCCGGCGCAAAGAAGGCCTGCGCGTCCGGGGACCGGTACGGCTGCTTCGGCCGTTCCGCCGCGGCCGCCGGCAGCATCGTGCGGGCCCAGGCCCGCAGCAACCGCTTGTCCCGCAGCCCGCGAAGCTTGGCCGATTCCGGCAGCGCCGCCGCGAACGCAAAGAGCCGGTGGTCCAGGAACGGGTACCTGCCCTCGACGCCGAAGGCGAGGCTCATGCGGTCGCCCTGGGCCGCGAGCAGGTAGCCGGCGAGCAGCGTCTCCAGCTCCAGCCACGCGGCCCGGTTCATCGCCGACCACCCGGTGAAACCCGCGGGGAGCGTGGCCCGCAGCTCCACGAGCGGGTCCGCGGACTCGACCGCCGCCCGGAATGCCGGGGAATAGAAGGCGCGGACCGCGCCGCTGGCGGCGAAGCGCGGCAGGTGCGAGAACAGCGGGTCGTCGATCGGTCCGGCCTCCAGGAACGCCTGACGCCAGAACTCTCCCCCGGCGGCCCCGCCGAGGTAGCCATAGAGCCGCTCGAACAGGCGCGGCCGGACACTCGATCCGGGCTGCCGCAGGCAGAAGCGGCGGACCAGCGTTTCCTTGAACAGGTCGTAGCCGAGGAACAGCTCGTCGGCGCCTTCGCCGGTGAGCACCACTGTGATGCCGTGCTCGCGGGTAAGCCGCGCCAGGTGATAGAGCGGGACCGGCGCGGTCCGCATGAGTGGCGTCTCGGCATGCCAGACCGCGGCGGGGAACGCCTCGGCGATCGCGCGGTTCCCGATGGTCAGCGCCGTGTGCCGGGTGCCAAGCGCCCGGGCCACCAGCTCCTGGTGCGGCCGCTCATCGAAGCGGGGGTCCTCGAACGCAATCGAGAAGGTGCGCAGGCCGCCATGGGCCGCTTCATTGGCCAGGCGGCAGATGACGCTCGAGTCGAGCCCGCCGCTCAGGTAGGCACCCACCGGCACGTCGGCCACCAGGCGGTCGCGGACGCTGGCCCGGAGCAGCGCATCCAGCTGCTCCACGGCGTCAGCGGGGGCCGCGGCCGCTTCCGGGAAGTCCGGCTGCCAGTAGCGGCCCCCGGTGAGCGACCCGGCGTGCCACTCGAGCCAGCTCCCCGGCTCCACCTGACGCACCCCGCGGAATGGTGTCCGGGGCGCCCGGGGGCCCCACAGGAGCAGCGCCTGGTCCACGCCGACGGGGTCCGCCTCGCGGGGCAGGGCGCCGCTCGCGAAGAGTGCCTTCACTTCCGACCCGAAGTACAGGTCGCCACGGTGCTGGGCATAGAACAGCGGGCGCACCCCGAACCGGTCCCGTGCCAGCACCAGCCGCTCGGTCCGCCGGTCATAGAGCGCGAAGGCGAACTGCCCCTCCAGGCGCGGGAGCATCGCGGGGCCCCAGCTTTCCCACGCGTGCACCAGCACCTCGGTATCGCTCGCGGTGCGGAAGCGGTGACCCAGGGCCAGCAGCTCCGCGCGCAGCGCCCGGTAGTTGTAGATCTCCCCGTTGTAGGCGACGATCACGTCGCCGACCTCGTTGGTGAGCGGCTGGGCGCCGCCCGCGAGATCGATGATGCTGAGCCGCACGTGGGCCAGCCCGACCCGGCGGCCGAGGTAGAGCCCGAAGCCGTCCGGTCCCCGGTGGCGGATGGCGCTGCCCATGCGCACCAGCTGCTCCCGGGGCACGCCCCGGGGCTGGCCGAGCAGGATCCCCGCCAGTCCGCACATCAGGCCGGCGCCCCCTCGCCCAGGTCCACCGGTTCCACCAGCAGGGAATGCAGGTGGAGGTACCGGGTCGTGGCGCGCTTCTGGGCCAGGTCGCTCCAGGCGCGCTCCACCCCCTCCGGGGTGAGGCCCAGGCGCTCGGCCGCCTCCACCACGCTCCAGCCGGCGTTCCGGGCATGGAGCACGGCGTCGAGCGTGGTGTAGGGCAGCCCGAAAAAGAACTCCTCCTGGGTCTGGGGCAGGGAGAAGGTGTCGGTGGTCGGGGTACGCTGCAGGATCTCCTCCGGGACGCCCAGCACGGCGCCCAGCTGATAGACCTGCGACTTGTAGAGGTGGGCGATCGGCTTCACGTCCGCCAGGCCGTCACCGCCCTTCACGAAGAACCCCTGGTCGTACTCCAGGCGATTGGGCGTGCCGATGACGGCGTAGTGCAGCCGGTCGGCGTGGTAGTAGTCCATCAGCTTGCGGACGCGCTGCTTGAAGTTGGTGGCCGCGATGATCTCGCGATACTCGCGGGCCGGCAGCGGCACCCGCTGTGCTTCACCGTCCGGGGGTTGCACCAGCAGGGACGGCACGTTGAGGCTGTCCGCCTCGAGACGGTCCGTCGGGGTCACGATCTTGCAGCCCCAGCCAGGGCCGAACGCGGGAACTACGCGTCGGATGGCCTCATCCCTGCGGGCGTAGCAGCCCAGGGCCGCGAGGGTCGGTCCGATCTCCTCGACCACGGTCGGGATACCGAACGCATCGGCCACCGCGCGTCCCAACCGGGTGCTGAGGGGATCGGACTCATATTCCGGGAGGAGCAGGCCGAACACCCGGGCGGGACCCACCGCCCGGGCAGCCAGGCCCGCGCAGACGGCGGAGTCGATACCGCCGCTGATCGCCACGACGAAGCCGCGGCGGCCCAGGGTTTCCGCAAGGGACTTCCGGAGGGCGCTGGCGATCCGCGCAATCTCGGCGTCGGGGTTACCAAGCAGTGGTTGAGGGACCGCACGGCCCGCTGGCATGGACATGGCAGTTCCTGAAATGGTAGCCTGATACTGCGACAACTGACGCGTCCATGCAACAGGTGCCTGACGACGGATATGCGAGCCAGGTCACCGGCATGGCTGAAATTGCAGCAACTCTGCGCCCGGAGTCCAACCGTGAACCTCGCCGAGCTGCTCTGGGTCCGTGCAGAACAGTCCGGGGATCGGCCAGCGATCCTCGCTCCCGGATCGGCCACATCCTGGCTGGGCCTCAGGCGCCGCGCCTCCGCGTGGGCGGCGGCCCTCGCGCGGGCAGGCCTGGTGCCGGGCGATCGAGTGGCCATCCTCTGCCCGCGCGGACCGGAGGCCATCGCTGCCTACTTCGGGGTTCTCGCGGCCGGTGGTATCGCGGTGCAGCTCGATCTGGCCTTCCGCGATGCACAGATAAAGCACATTCTGCGCCATTCCGGTGCCCGGATTGTGGTCGCGGATCCGGGCTGCCTCCCCCAGGGAATCCCCCACGCAGAGTTGACACTGCTCCGTTCGACGGACCTGACACGAGTCGGCGGGCGGACCCCCATCGCCCGGGATGCCGACGATCCCGCGCAGCTCATCTACACGTCCGGCTCGACCGGCCTCGCCAAGGGCGTGGTGGTGACGCACGGGAACCTGGTGGCCTCGGCGCGGATCGTGACGGAATACCTCGGGATTGTTCCCACCGATCGCATCGCGAGCGTGCTCACGGTGAGCTTCGTCTATGGACTGAGCCAAGTGCTGCTCGCGGTGCAGGCCGGCTCGACGCTGGTCATCATCGACGCCGCGCTGCCGGCCGACGTGATCGATGCCTTCCGCCGGGAACGGATCACCGTCCTCGCAGCGGTGCCGCTGCTGTGGCACCAGTGGCTCGCGACCCCTGGTTTCCGGGAACAGCCACTGCCCGACCTCCGGGTGCTGACCAACGCCGGCGGCGGCATTTCCGCGGAAACCGCCCTGGCCATCGTGCGGGCCCAGCCGGGCGCCCGCCTGTTCCTGATGTACGGCCTGACCGAGGCGCTGCGCAGCACCTTTCTGCCCCCCGAGGAGGTCCATCGTCGGGCCGGTTCGATCGGGCGGGCCATCGCCGAGACCGAGATCTTCCTGGTCCGCGAGGATGGGGCGGAGTGCGGCATCGACGAGGTCGGGGAGATCGTGCAGGCGGGGCCCACCGTGACCCTGGGGTACTGGGACAACCCGGAGGCCACGGCCCGCGCCTTCGTGCCCCATCCGCGCGGGGCGTCCGGTCGCGCGGTCCGCACCGGCGACCTCGCCCGCCGGGATGCCGCGGGGTTCCTCTACTTTGTGGGACGCCGCGACCGGCAGGTGAAGTCGCTCGGCTACCGGGTGAACCCGGAGGAACTGGAGCACGCGCTTACCGATTCCGGCCTGACCGGGGCCCACGCGGTGCTGGCCCTCCCCGACCCGATGCGCGGCCACGCGCTGGTGGCCTACGTGGTCCTGGCGCCCGGCGTGGAGGTCGCCGCCATCCGCCGGTATTGCGGGCGGGAACTCCCGCGACACCTGCAGCCCACCACCATCCGGGTCCTCACGGAGCTGCCACGCCTGCCGAGCGGCAAGCCGGACCTCGCGCGGCTTGCCAGTTTGTAACAGCGGCAGGCTTCGGCATTGACCCCGCTCCGGGAACGGCTATCCTAGCCGGCCCGACTCCCGACCGGCCCTGACGGATGACGAACTACTGGCTGCTGAAGACCGAGCCCTCCACGTATTCCTTCGACCGCCTGGTCGCGGAGGGGACCGCGGTCTGGGATGGCGTCCGCAACAACCTGGCGCTCAAGTACCTGCGGGAGATGAAGAGCGGCGACCGGGTCCTGGTGTACCACTCCGGGGCGGAGAAGGCCGTGGTGGGGCAGGCCCGGGTCACCCGCGCCGCCTATGCCGATCCGACTCGCGACGACCCCAAGCTCGTGGTCGTAGACCTTGCCCCCGGTGCCCGGCTGCCTCATCCGGTACCGCTCGCGGCCATCAAGCAGGATCCCCAGCTCGCCGAGTTGCCCCTGGTCCGGATGAGCCGCCTCAGCGTGATGCCCGTCGCGCCGGAGCACTGGAAGCGCCTGCTGGAGCTCGCCGCCGGCCGCTGACGGCTCCGGCTCCCGAAGAAACGCCGTAGCTGGTATATTGGGCCCATGTCGAGCCCCGCCTTCCAGGTCGTCGCCCCGTTCCAGCCCGCGGGCGACCAGCCCGGCGCCATCGCCGACCTCACGGCGGGGCTGGTCCGTGGGGACCGCTACCAGACCCTCCTCGGGGTCACCGGATCCGGGAAGACGATGACGCTGGCCCACGTCATCGCCAACTACGGCAAGCCCACGCTGGTGCTCTCTCACAACAAGACCCTGGCCGCCCAGCTGTACGGCGAGCTCCGCCAGTTCCTCCCCGGGAACGCGGTCGAGTACTTCGTCTCGTACTACGACTACTACCAGCCGGAGGCCTACGTCCCCTCGACCGATGTCTACATCGAGAAGGACGCCTCCATCAACGCCGACATCGAAAGCCTCCGGCTGCGGGCCACCTCGAGCCTCATGGAGCGCGAGGACGTGGTCATCGTCGCCACGGTGAGCGCCATCTACGGCCTCGGCGACCCGGCCGAGTATCGCCGGCTCCTGGTGACTGCCCAGGTGGGCGAGGAGAAGGGCCGCGACAGCCTGCTCGCGGACCTGGTGCGGATCCAGTACGGGCGCAATGACGTGGCGTTCGAGCAGGGCACCTTCCGGGTCCGCGGCGATACCGTGGAGATCTTCCCGGCGTACGCCGAACAGGCGCTCCGGGTGGAGTTCTGGGGTGACCGCGTGGAGCGGGTGGCCAAGGTGGATCCGCTGACCGGCAAGGTCATCGCCAGCCTCGAGCGCTGCGCCATCTACCCGGCCAAGCACTTCGTCACCGAGCGGCCCACCATCGAGCGTGCGGTGAAGGTCATCCGCGCCGAGCTGGCGGAGCGGCTGCGGCAGCTGCGCGAGGCAGGGAAGCTGCTCGAGGCCCAGCGGCTGGAGTCGCGCACCACCTTCGACATCGAGATGATGCTCGAGGTGGGCACCTGCGCCGGGATCGAGAACTACTCCCGGCCCATCTCCGGACGGCAGGCCGGGGAGCGGCCCGCCTGCCTGCTCGACTACTTCCCGCCCGAGTTCCTGGTCGTGGCCGACGAATCCCACGTCACGCTGCCGCAGATCGGCGGCATGTTCAACGGGGACCGCGCTCGCAAGACCACCCTGGTGGAGTACGGCTTCCGGCTGCCCTCGGCGCTGGACAACCGGCCGCTGCATTTCGACGAGTTCATGACCATCGTGCCGCAAATGCTGTGCGTCTCCGCCACCCCCGGTGAGCTCGAACTGCGGATCTCCGCCGGGCGGGTGGTGGAGCAGATCATCCGTCCCACCGGCCTCGTCGACCCGATGGTGGAGATCCGGCCGGTGCAGGGCCAGGTGGACGACCTCCTCGGCGAGATCCGCGAGCGGGTCCGCCTGCGGGAACGGGTGCTGGTCACCACGCTCACCAAGCGCATGTCGGAGGACCTCACCGACTACCTCCAGCAGACCGGGGTCCGGGTGCGCTACCTCCACTCCGACATCGACGCGATCGAGCGGATGGAGATCCTCCGTGGGCTCCGGCTCGGGGAGTTCGACGTCCTGGTGGGGATCAACCTTCTGCGGGAGGGGCTCGACCTGCCGGAGGTGTCGCTGGTGGCCATTCTCGACGCCGACCAGGAGGGGTTCCTGCGCTCCGACCGCTCCCTGATCCAGACGGTGGGCCGCGCGGCGCGGAACGTCAACGGGAAGGCCATCCTGTACGCCGACCGGATGACCGGATCCATGGACCGTGCGCTCAAGGAGATGGAGCGGCGGCGGGTCCGGCAGCTGGCGCACAATGCGGAGCATGGCATCACCCCGCGCTCCATCATCAAGTCCATGGACGAGGTCCGCCTCACCACGCGCGTGGCCGATGCCCGCACCGAGAAGCCCGAGAAGCGGAAGGACGAGCGTCTGGTGGAGCTCGACTTCCGCGACCCTGCGAAGCGGGCGCAGACCATCGCCGCGCTCGAACGCCAGATGAAGGAAGCCGCCGCCAACCTCGAGTTCGAGGTGGCCGCGATGCTCCGCGACCAGGTGACCGAGCTGCGGGCGCTGGAGGCGCCCGAGGTGGGGCGCGGCCCGGCGACCACCCGGAAGCGCGCATGATCCAGGTGCTGACCGAACCGGAACTTGCCGCGACGGCCGAGGCGCTGGGGGCGGCGCTCCCGCCCCGCACGGTCCTCACCCTCGAGGGCAACCTCGGGGTCGGCAAGACCACCTTCGCGCGCGCCCTCGCGCGCGGGCTCGGCGTCCGCGAGGAGGCCACCAGCCCCACCTACGCGCTGGTGCACCGCTACGCCGGCCGGCGCGGCCCGGTGTTCCACCTCGACTGCTACCGCCTCCGGGATCCCTCCGAGGCGGCGGACCTCGACTGGGAGGGGCTGCTCGCCGAGGGCGATGCCCTGATCGTCGAGTGGCCGGAACGCGCCGGTCCCTGGCTCCCGGCCGCCGACCGACGGTACCGCCTGACACACCTGCCGGATCCCGACCGTCGCGGCCTCGAGGAACTGGCCTGATGTGGCTGGCCATCGACACCGCCACCGACCGCGCCTCCATCGCCCTCGGCGGGCCGGGGCTCGTGGCGGCGCGGGCCGAGGTTGTCGGTGCCCGGCGCCACGCCGCCGAACTGCTGCCCGCCATCGAACGCTGCCTGGCCGAGGCGGGCCTGGGGTATGGCGCCCTCGAGGGCATCGTGCTCGCGGATGGTCCCGGCAGCTTCACGGGGCTGCGGGTGGGGGCGGCCGTGGCCAAGGCCCTGGTCCGGGCGCGGCGCATGCCCCTGTGGGTGACGCCGTCGCTCCTGGTGTGCGCCGCGGCGCGGGGAACGGTCGACGGCGTGGTGCTGGCCGTCAGCAACGCCCTCCGCGGCGACCTCTTCGCCGCCGCCTATCGCGTCAGCCCCTCCGGGGTGGAGACCATCCTGGCGCCCGCGGTGCTTCGTCCCGACGCCATCCACGCCTTGGTGCCCGCGCCTGTGGCGATTGTCGGGCCGGCGGCCTCGACGCTGGGGAGCCCGCCGACGTGGCCGGAGGCGGCGATGCTGCTCGATCTCGTGGGGCGCGCGGGCGGGGTCCGTCAGGTGGCCGCGGTGGCTGCCTGGGAGCCGGAGTATGGCCGCCCCGCCGAAGCCCAGGTCCAGTGGGAACTCAAGCATGGCCGACCCCTGGCTGATCCGGCCCGCGCGGGCCGCTGACGCCGCGCGCATCGCGCCGATCGAGCAGCGGTGCTTCAGCGACCCCTGGAGCGCCGCGGCGTTCGAGGACGTCTTCCGGTTTCCCCTCGGGATCGGCCTGGTCGCCGAGTGGGACCGCCAGATCGGCGGGTACCTGGTGGGGCGCGCCGTGGCCGGCGAGGGCGAGATCATGAACCTCGCGGTGGCGCCGGAGCACCGCCGGGAGGGTCTCGGGGCCCGGCTCCTCGAGGAGGGGCTGGGCCTCCTCCGGGCGCGCGGGGCGCGGCAGGTGTACCTGGAGGTCCGGGCGGGGAATGAGGCTGCGCGCGCCCTCTACGAGCGGCGCGGCTTCCGCCCGGTCGGGCGCCGGTCAGGGTACTACCGGAATCCGGCCGAGGATGCCATTGTCCTCCGCCTCGCCCTCCCCGATGGCGCGTGATTCCGTGCCCATCCCGCTAGATTTCGTGTAGGCGACGGACGGCGGTTCCCGGTATTCTCGGCCCCGTCCGTCCAGACCAACTGTCCCCCAGCAGTGGAGGTTCCCGTGAGTCGCAGCCTCAACAAGGTGACCCTGATCGGCAACATCGGTCAGGATCCGGAAGTGCGCAGCACCAGCGGTGGTGGCCGCGTCGCCAATTTCAGCCTGGCCACCAGCCGCCAGTGGAGCGGCCAGGGCGGTGACAAGCAGGAGAAGACCGAGTGGCACCGCGTCGTCGCGTGGAACAACACGCGCGGGGGTGGCACCGGCCTCGCCGACGTCATCGAGAAGTACTGCAAGAAGGGCGACAAGCTCTACGTCGAGGGTCGGATCGAGTACCGCTCCTGGCAGGACAAGGACGGGCAGACCCGCTACACCACGGAGATCATCGCCAACGAAGTGATCATGCTCTCCGGCAAGGGTGGAGCGGCAGGGGACGGCGGCGGGTTCACCCCCGCGCGCGCGGGGGCCGCCAGCCCGGCGGCGCCGGCCAAGAAGGATGCGAAGGAAGGCGGCAAGGAGGGCGGCAAGGAGTCGTTCGACGACTTTCCCGGCGCACTCGATGGCGAGGACGACGACCTGCCGTTCTGAGTCACCGCGCCCACCTGACTTCGGCCGCCAGCCGCCCCGCGGGGCCGCTGGCGGTCGTGTTGTTCGCCCTGACGGAGCTCCCGTTCGCCCCGTCCCCGGTGGGTGTGACTCGCATCACCAGCCCAACCGCATCATTCCATTCGACTTACGGCTACCCGCCTCACCTAGTCTCTGAGTGGCGCCGCGAAGCCCCATGTCATATATTGGGTTACCCTGTCTCCCACCCTAGAGGGTAGCGTGATGTCCACTTCCGCTCGGTTGCGCCTCTGCGCGGTGCTCGCGGCGCTGACTCTGCCTCTCGCGGCCGGGGCTCAGGCGCGTCCTGAGACCCATACCGTTCGCCCCGGCGACACCCTGTGGGATCTGGCCCGCCAGTACCTCGGCGATCCGTTCCTCTGGCCCGAGATCTACCGCCTCAACACCAACGTGGTGGAAGATCCCCACTGGATCTACCCCAACGAGGTCCTCCGCCTCTCGGGTGGCGGCGACGTCGCCGCCGTCCCCGCCACCGACACCCCGGTTCCGGCGGGCGCCGAACCGGTGGCGGTCGAGGCGCAGCCGCAGGCCGGCATCCCGGTGGAGGAACCCGCCGAGGCCGCCGCGGAAGATCCGGCGGCGGCCGGCCTCGCCGAGCCGCAGGTGGCCGATATCACCGAGGAGCCGGTGTCCGACAACCGGGACGACGTCGACCTCACGCCGCTGGTCGGGGACCGTCGGCGGCTCGGGCAGGTCGGGCCGAGTCTCGAACTGGCGCTGGAACGGAACTACCGGCCCATCCGGCGCAGCGAGTTTTACAGCTCGGGGTTCCTGACCGAGGAGCAGCAACTGCCGTTCGGACGGGTGCTCGGGACGACCACGCCACTGCAGATCGAGGAAGTCTCCGCCCGCACCACCGCGACGCTGCATGCCCGGATCGGCATCGTGCCGCCGGTCGGCGGCACCTACCAGGTGGGCGACACGCTCATGGTCGGCCTGGTCCGCCAGACGATCGAGGGCTACGGCCAGGTGGTGGTGCCCACAGGACTGGTCCGGGTGGTCGACGTGAGCCGGCCGGAAAACGTGGCCGAGGTCATCGCGACGTACGCCCCGGTCCGGGATCACCAGGTGGTGCTACCCGCGGAGCGCTTCGTGGACCCGGGAAACGTGCGCCCGGTGCCGATCTCCGACGGGGTCCAGGCCAACATGCTGGCCCACCGCGATCGCCAGCCGCTGACCGGCCCGCAGGACGTCGTCTTCCTCAATCGCGGCAAGAAGGACGGCGTGGCGATCGGCGACCTGTTCGAGCTGCGGCAGCGCGCGCGGGGCCGGGTCGACATGGCGACGGTCACCGATGATCCGATGGGGACCATCCAGGTGGTGCACGTGGGCGAACGGACCGCCACGGCCCGGGTGGTGAGCGTGGTGCATCCCGACATCCCGCCGGGCACGGAGGCCCGCCAGATCGCCAAGTTGCCTTCCTGAGGACGGGCCCCTCGCCTATCCTTTCCGGGCCCTGTCCCGCGTGAGCGCCGCGCTGGTCGGCGTCGTGCGGGGCGGGGCCCGTGAACTGTCCGACACCCCGCTTCGATGGTGCCGCTGATGCTCCAGGCCGGTCCCGCCCTCCCCTCGTCGTCCTGGGAACTCGTGCTCCACTCGAGCCCGGAGACAAAGGTCGTCCTCGCCATCACCCTGGTCTTCTCGGCGATCTCCTGGTTCGTCATCGTCCTCAAGTGGTGGCAGTTCCGCCGCAGCCGGCTCCAGGCCAACCGGTTCTTCGCCGAGCTGGAGCGGACCACGCGCCTCAAGGACGCCTATCACGCCGTGATGAAGCTGCCCCCGTCTCCGTTCAACCGGCTGTTCCGCGAGGGCCTGTCCTTCCTGGGCGAGCTCCGGCCCGGGTCGCTGCGCGATGCCGGCCAGGCGCCGGCGCCGGGGACCCTGAGCATGACCCAGCTCGAGGCGCTGAAGATGGTGCTCGGCAAGGAAGTGGCCTCGGAGCGCGACGTGATGGCGCGGTTCATCCCGTGGCTCGCCACCATCGGCTCGGTCGGGCCGCTGCTCGGGCTTCTCGGCACGGTGCTCGGGGTCATGGACGCCTTCATCGGCATCGCCTCCAAGGGCTCGGGCAACATCAGCGCCGTCGCGCCCGGCGTGGCGGAGGCGCTGGTGACCACGGTGGCGGGCCTGGCAGTGGCCATCCCGGCGGTGATCGCCTATAACCTCTTCGTCAACCGGCTGAGCCTCTTCGCGGGCGAGCTCGAGGGCTTTGCCAACGAGCTCATCGGCACGATGGCCCGCGAGGGGCTGCTCTAGCATGGCCTGGGGCGTCGGCCGGGGCGGCGGGCTGCGCGGGCACGGCGAGCTGCCGCTCAACGCGGACATCAACGTCACCAGCCTGGTCGACATCGCGTTCGTGCTCCTGATCATCTTCATGATCGCCGCGCCGATCATGCAGGGCGGGGTGGACGTCCAGCTTCCCCAGGCCGCCGCCAGGCCGATCACGGCGCAGGAGGGGATGGTGGTGAGCGTGGACCGGGAGGGCCGGATCTTCATCGACGAGACCCAGGTCTCGTACAGCGACTTCCGGCTGACCTTTGCCGCGCTGGTGAAGAGCCGGCGGCCCAAGTCCGTCTACCTCCGCGCCGATCGGCGCGTCCCGTACGGCGACGTGGTACGGGTGCTGGCGACGATCCGGACCTCCGGGGTATCTGATGTAGGACTGGTGGCGGAGGAGGAAGACCAGCCGTGACGGGGAAGGGCGGCCGTCCCGGGGACCGGCCGGGGATCGCCGCGGGGCTGGCGGGGACGGTGGTGGTGCACGCCGCGGCGATCGCGCTCCTGTGGACCACCGTGAAGCCGGTGGACCTCGGTCCCACGGCGTATGCGGTGGAGCTGGTGGCGGCCCCGGCGCCTGCGCCCGAGGCCCGGCCCACCCCCGAGGCCGCGCCGCGCCCGCCGGCGCCGGAGCCGCCCAGGCCCGCCCCGACCAAGCCCACCCCGACCAAGCCCACGCCGGCGCCACCGAAGCCGACGCCGCAGAAGCCGCCGGCCCGGACCGAGCCAAACCCCGTCAGCACGCCGCGGACCCAGCCCCTGCCGGGGGAGACGCCGAGCACGGGGAACGACGCCGTCACCGTCAATGTGCCCGGCATGGCATTCCCGTATCCCGACTACCTCCGGAACATCGTGCAGGAGGTCTACCGGCGCTGGGCCCGGCCGCTCGGGAACGCCGCGCTCCGGGCGGAGGTGAGCTTCCTCATACTCCGGGACGGCTCGGTACGCGAGATTCGTCTGACCCGGGCCTCGGGGAGTTTCTCGTTCGACCTGACGGCCCAGGGCGCGATCGAGGCCGCCGGGGCCAGCCGGGCCTTCGGTGGCCTTCCCGATGGCTATCCGGCGGACGTGCTGCCGGTGTCCTTCTACTTCACGCCACGGACGCAATGACCCTGCGCCTCACCCCTTCGCTCGCCGCCTGCGGCCTGCTGCTCCTTGCGGCCGCGGCTCCCCGCGGCGCGGCCGCCCAGGATACGCTCCGGCCCCCCGACGGGGTCCGGATCGGGATCGAGTACCGGCCCGGAGTGCGGCCGGCCATCGTGGTGCTTCCCACCCGGGGCCTCGATTCGGTGCGCGCCATCGTGACCCGGGACCTCGACTTCAGCGACCGCTTCGAGGTCATCCCCCTGGCCGCCGGCGACAGCGCGGCGGTGGCCGCGAATGCCGGTGGCCGGACCGTCAATTACCCGCTGTTCCGCACCCTCGGCGCCGAGTACGCCCTGGAGGTCGGGATGGACGGGAGCGGCGTGATGCTCCGCCTCCATGATGTCGTGGCCGGCACGGTGCGGCGGGAGCAGCGGTTCCTTTTTCCGGCGCCGTTCGACGTGGCCTTCCGCCTGGCGGTGCACCGGGCCGCCGACGAGGTCATCCGGTGGATCAGCGGGACGCCGGGCTACGCCGCATCGCAGCTGCTGTTCGTGGCAGAGCGGAAGCTTTACCGGGTGGACAGCGATGGCGGGGGCTTCACCCAGGTCTCCGCACCCGGGGAGGAGGTGCTCTCCCCGACATGGAGTCCCGACGGAAGCCGGTATGCCTACACCCGGTTCGGCGCTGGCACCGGGAGCGTGGTGATCCAGGGCACCAGCGGCGGCCCGCGGAGCGTGGTGCCGGGTACGGCCACGGCGCTGAACATCACGCCGAGCTTCTCCCCGGATGGCCGCCTGCTGGCCTACGCGCACTCCGGGGAGGACGGCACCGACATCTTCGTCGCGGATGTGGTGCAGAACTGCTGCGTGCAGCGGTTGACCGTCGGGAGGTACTCCGATAATCTTTCCCCCACGTTCGCCCCGGATGGGCGGCGGCTTGCGTTCGTCTCGACGCGCGCCGGACAGCCGCAGATCTATGTCATGGCGGCCGACGGCACCGACCAGGAGCTCTTCGCGTCGTTCGACTATGGCGCCACCGGGCCCTCCAACGCGCCGGAGTGGTCGCCCGACGGAGCGAGCGTGGTGTTCCACCGCGATGTCAGCCGGGCTCCGCAGGTGTTCGTCCTCGATGTGGCCAGCCGGCGGGTTCGCCAGCTGACGTCGGCTGGGCGCAATGAGGACCCGACCTGGGCGCCGGATGGGCGGCACATCGCCTTCGTGTCTGATCGCAGCGGCCGTCGGCAGCTCTGGGTGATCGATTCGGTCACCGGGCGCATCCGACAGCTGACCTTTCTGGGGCAGGCGCGCCTGCCGGCCTGGTCCCGCCGGTTTGCCGATCCCGGATCCCCTACCACGCACTGAGCCCTGCACCGGAGGCCCGATGACCGTCCGTCTCGATCGTTCCGCGCTCGTCCTCGCTGCTGCCCTCTTCGCCGCCGCCTGCGGTGGCAAGCCGGCCCCCGAGGAGCCGGCGCCGCAGCCGGCCCCGGCGCCCGCCCCGGCCCCGACGCAGCCGGCTCCGGCGCCCGCCCCGGCCCCGGCGCCGACCCAGCCCACCGAAGATCCGGCCGCCGCGGCGGCCCGGACCACGGCGGCCGTGCTGTCCGAGGTCGCGGCGGTGGTGCACTTCGACTTCGACCGCTGGGATATCCGTCCCGAGGACCGGGCCACCCTCGACCGCAAGGCCGCGATCCTGGGGAGCAATGGCGGGCTGCGCATCCGCATCAGCGGGCACGCCGATGAGCGGGGCTCCGACGAGTACAACCTGGCGCTGGGGAACCGCCGCGCCGGCGCCGTGAAGACCTACCTCGGCAACAAGGGCATCGATGCCAGCCGCGTCGAGGTGGTGTCCTACGGCGAGGAGCGGCCGATGGCGATGGGGCACGATGAGGACGCGTGGTTCCAGAATCGCCGGGCCGAGTTCGAGGCCACCGCCGGCGCCATGAACCTGCGCCTGCCCTGATGCGCCGGCTCCGCACGCCCGCCGTCTGGGTTGCCCTGGTCGCCCTTGGAGGCTGTGCCTCCAAGGGCGACTTGCGCCGGGTGGAGGAGCAGCTCCTCCTCTCCCGGGCGGAGAACCAGCGCGCGGACTCGATCCGCGCGGCGCAGCTCGGGGAGATCATCGCCGGCCAGCGGCGAATCGCCGACAGCCTCGCCGGCATCGGTGGCCGCCTGGGTCAGGTCAGCACCCAGGTGGCGGCCCTCAAGGGTGATCTCTCCAACGACCTGATCAGCATCGCCCAGCAGCTGGTGCAGGTCCAGGCCCTCACTGGCCAGTCCCAGCAGCGCCTGACCGAGCTGCAGACGCAGCTCGAGGCGCGGACCGAACAGCTCAACGTGGCGCCGGCGCCGCTGCCGCCCGCGCCTGGGGGCGCGCCGGCCGACTCGGTCGCGTCGCCCACGGGCCAGCCCGCGCCGGTCCCGGGCCAGCCGTCGGCCGAGCAGGTCTATGCCACCTCCCTGCAGCAGCTGCGGCGGGGCAGCCCGGCCACGGCGCGCCTGGGCTTTCGCGAGCTGCTCCGGCTCTATCCCGGCCACGCCCGCGTGCCCGACGCCACCTACTTCGTGGGCGAGACCTTCGCCGCGGAGGCGCCCGACTCGGCGGCGGTGTACTACACGAAGGTGGTGACGGACTTTCCCAGGTCCTCCCGCGCCGCCAGCGCCCTGTACAAGCTGGGCCTGCTGGCGGAGCGCCGGAAGGACCTCGAGGGGGCCCGCGGCTTCTATACCCGCGTGGTGCGCGACTACGCCACCTCTGACGAAGCGGCCCTCGCCCGGGATCGCCTGAAGACGCTCGGCCGCTGACCGGCCGCACGAGGTAGCACCATGACCGGCCCCGGCGCCGAGATGCCCTTCCTCGAACACCTCGAGGAACTGCGCGCACGGCTCGTGCGCGTGGTGCTGGCGCTCATCGCCGGGTTCGGGGTGGGGCTCTTCGTCGTGCAGCACTTCGGGGTGGTGACGCTCCTCAAGGAGCCGATTGCCCCGTTCCTCACCGTCACGGGCGGGAAGCTGGTCGTCACCAGCCCCACCGAGGCGGTGATGATCACGCTGAAGCTGGCGCTGATCGTCGGTCTCTTCCTGTCCTCCCCCGTCATCATCTACCAGGCCTGGGCATTCCTGTCTCCCGCGCTCTACGAGCGGGAGAAGCGGACCGTCATGCCGGCGGTGGGGGCGGGGCTGGTGCTGTTCGTGATCGGCGGGGCGTTCGCCTACTTCGCCCTGCTGCCGCAGGCGCTGCCGATCCTGTTCAGCTTCCAGTCCGAGGGGCTGGAGCCGCTGATCACCTTCAAGGAGTACTTCAGTTTCGTGGTCCAGCTGGTGCTCGCCATGGGGCTCTGCTTCGAGATCCCGCTGGTGATCATGCTCCTCACGGCGCTCGGGGTCACCTCGCCCACCGGCCTCACCCGCTTCCGTCGCTTCGCGGTCGTGCTCGCCGCCGTGGGGGGCGCGGTGCTCTCCCCCGGCACCGACATCCTGAGCATGCTGCTCATGACGGTGCCGATCCTGCTGCTCTACGAGGTGGGCTACCTCGGGTCGTGGGTGATCCACCGGCGAAAGGCCCGGCAGGCGGCGGCCGCCCTGGTGGTCCTGCTGGCGCTGCTCGCCCCGGCGGCGCTCCGCGCGCAGGAGCCGACCAAGCGCCCACCGGTCCTCAAGAAGCCGGTGACCGCGCCGCGGGCGCCGGCGGCCACCCCCCGGGCTGGCACCCCCGACAGCACGCAGGCCGACACCACCCGCCCCCGGGCCGGCCAGGCGGTCGATACCGGGACCGCGCGCCGCCTGGGCCTTCCCACCGCGCCACGGAACAGCTTCGCCCCCGACGACTCGGTGGTGACGGCGCTGCTCAAGCGTGAGGGCTACCAGTCCACCCGGTTCCGCTCCGACTCCGCCATCCTCTTTGCCGAGGAGCGCCAGATCATCCTGCGCGGCGAGGCGATGACCAAGCGGGGCGAGACCACGCTCGAGGCGGACTCGATCGCCTACCAGGAGGCGGACTGCCTGATCCGGGCCGTCGGCGACCCGGCGCTCTTCGACAAGGAGACCGTCCTCTCGGGCTTCGGCGGCATCCGCTACAACACCTGCATCCAGCGCGGCGTGGTCGAGGACGCGCTCACCACCTTCAAGCAGGACGGGAACGACTGGTTCCTCCGCGGCAACCTGGCCCAGGACTCCAGCTCCTCCCGCCTCTACGCCTCGGATGGCGAGATCACCAGCTGTGACCTGCCCACGCCGCACTACCACTTCAACGCCAGCGAGGTGAAGTGGATCTCCAAGACGGTGATGGTGGCCCGGCCGGCGACGCTCTACATCCGTGACGTGCCCGTCCTCTGGCTGCCGTTCGTGTTCCAGGACGCCCGCACCGGCCGCCGGTCCGGGATCCTGGTGCCGCACTTCGGCCTCAACGACATCGTGCGGCAGAACCCCGGGTACAACCGCCAGATCACCAACATCGGGTACTACTGGGCGCCCAACGACTACTTCGACGCCACCGCCAAGCTCGACTGGTACTCCAACCGCTACGTCGAGTACGGGGTGGCGGGGCAGTATCGCATCCTCAACCGCTTCCTGAGCGGTGCCGTGGGCTACCGGCGCACGGTCGAGTCCGGCGGACGCCGCTCGACCAACATCCGGTGGGACCACCGCCAGAACTTCTCGCTCTCGACCAGCCTGAACCTCAGCATCAACTACACCAGCAGCGGCTTCGTGCAGCGGCGCAACGCCCTCGACCCGCTCGCCTCCACCCAGCAGATCGTCAGCGCGGCCAACTTCACCAAGCGCTTCGCCTGGGGCTCGGTGGCGCTGGGCGGAAACCGCCGGCAGAACCTCTCCGACAACAGCGTCTCGATGCAACTGCCGTCGCTCTCGGTGAGTCCCAAGCCGATCGACATCGGGGAGAACGTCACCTGGTCGCCGGGCCTCTCGATCACCAACAGCTTCGAGAACAACTTCCCGCTGAGCCCGCGGCTGGAGGTCGTCACGCCGGGCGGCGGGCTGGACACCCTGCTCGACAGCCGGCGCGACACCCGCACCAGTACGATGAGCCTGAGCACCCCCCTGCGCGTCGGGGGCTTCACCTGGCAGAACAGCTTCGGCCTGACCGACAAGCAGGATGAGGGCCGTCGCGTCATCGGCACCCAGAAGATCCCCGACCCGAGCACCGTCGACCCCACCGACTCGATCACCGTGAGCCGGGTGACCGTGGGCGACTTCCAGAGCGACATCGACTGGCAGACCGGCATCAACCTGCCGACCGTGTTCCGTTCCACCTGGAAGCTGCAGCCCAGCGTGGGGATTGCCAACGCCACGTCGGGGGCGTTCCTGGTCCGCAACCGGAACACCGGCGGCAACTGGGTGCGGCAGGGCAAGCGCTTCAACTTCGGCCTCGCCGCCGCCCCGACCTTCTTTCATATCTATCCCGGCTTCGGGCCGGTGGCGCGGATCCGGCACAGCATCGCGCCGATCTTCCAGTACAGCTACAGCCCCGCCGCCGCCATCAACCGGGCCTACGCCCGGGCGGTGGCGCAGCCGGGCCAGCCCCTCAAGCTGCGCAGCGACCCCAGCCAGCTGCTGTCAATCGGCCTGTCCCAGAACATCGAGGGCAAGGCCCGCCGCGCACCGAACGACACGTCCGCCATTGACCAGTCCCGCCGCTTCCGGATCCTCGGCATCCAGACCAGCTCCCTGCAGTACGACTTCGAGCAGGCCAAGAAGCCCGGCCGGACCGGCTGGCGGACCCAGACGATCTCCAACCAGCTGCAGAGCGACCTGGTGCCCGGGTTCAGCCTGAGCCTGACCCATGATCTCTGGAAGGGCACGGTCGGGACGGACTCGGCGCAGTTCGATCCCTTCCTGCAGTCGGTGACGGCGGGCGCGTCCATCAGCGGCAACACCGTGAAGTCGATCTTCCGCCTCATCGGCCTGGGTGGTGCCCCGGATTCCACCGCACGGGACGAGGCGCCCCCGGCGAGCTACGTGGCGGGGCAGAGCCGGTATGGGCGCCCCCCGTCCTTCTATGGGTACAACCAGGACCAGACGGTCGGGATGGGCACCAATCGGCGATTCCAGGCCACGTTCAACTACAGCCTCTCCCGGTCCCGGCGCATCACCACCCTGGACGGCACGTCGAGTACCCCGCCGCGCCAGAGCCTGGGGCTCAGCACCAACTTTGCCCCGACCCCGTTCTGGACCGTGTCGTGGAGCACCCAGTACAACATCACCGACCGCAAGTTCGAGTCGCAGGTGGTGCACCTGGAGCGCGTGCTGCATGAGTGGCGGGCGGGGTTCACCTTCAGCCGGACCCCCACCGGCAACTTCGCGTTCGTGTTCTCGGTCTTCCTGTCCGACCTCCCGGACATCAAGTTCGACTACAACCAGACCTCCTTCGACAACTAGCCCGCGCCGGGTGTCCTCGGGCGCGGTCACTCCAGGCCGCCGGAGTGTCCACGTTCCCGGACACCCCGCCCGATGTGTATTTGCAAGTCCTTGTACCGCAACGCGATGCGGATCTCGGCGCGGCTGGCACCAGCCGTGCATATCAGGGGCGCGATTCCCAACCGGAGCCCCGAATGCGCCGTGCCTGGCTGGCTACCCTGACCCTCCTCGCTGCCTGCAACGAAACCCAGGTCATCGGTGGCGGGGGCGGGCTCGTGTCCCCCCCGAGCAACCTGATCTACACCGTCGAGCCGAGCGGCACCCCCGGGGCGCCGACCGGCGTCCTGCTGCAGTGGGACTTCGACACCGACCCCAACCTCGCCAGCTGGCACGTCTACTCCCGGGGGTCGACCACCGAGTCGTACCGGCTGCGGGCCACGACCACCTCGAACTCCTTCCACGATGACGGGCTGCCGCACCTTCAGTACTACGTCACCGCGGAGGATATCGACGGCGTCGAGACCAGCCCCAGCAACGTGGTGACCGTGGACGAGCGGCTGGCCCTCGAGCGGCCGACGACGCTCAACAGCACCACGCTCGACGCGGCGGTGGCGCTCGACTGGAGCGACAACGCCTACCTGAACAACCCGACCCGATTCAAGACCTACCGGGTCTACAGCGCCACCTACGACCTGGACCAGGACCTCTGCGGCACCACCTGGAGCCTCGAGGGGAGCACCATCGCGCCCGAGTTCGTGGCCGGGGCCATGACCAACGGCGTCTCGCGCTGCTTCGCGGTCTCGGCGGTGAGCCAGGAGGGATGGGAGAGTCTCTGGTCGCCGCTCAAGGCGGACACGCCCCGACCCGACGCGCGCAACGTCGTGGTGTATGCCCGGCAGGCCCAGGACGCCGGCAGCGGGTTCCGCTTCTGGCGGGATCTCGACAACGACGGCGTGGCCGACGCGGGCGAGCTCGGCCTGGTGCAGAGTGGCTCCTCGAACCTGAACGACTTCTCGGTGGAACGCGACAACGCGGGGGTGCTCTTCCTGACCCCGGTCCGGGCGGGGACCGGCGTGGATCTCTACGGCAGCGCGCCGGTCGCCGACCTGACCAGTATCGACTTCGCGCCGGACGTGGTGTACGGCCGGGGCGGGCTCGAGGCGCTGCCGGGGTGGGGGTACGTCTTCGAGACCGACGGCGGCGATGGCTTCAATCGCTACGGCGCGGTGCGGGTGACGCACGTCGGGCAGGACTACCTGATCCTCGACTGGGCCTTCCAGACCGACTTCGGCAATCCTGAGCTGATCCGGGCCCAGCCGCTCGCCACCCGGTAGCGGGGGCAGGGGAACGGGCGAGGGGGGGCGCGGCGGACCGCGCCCCCCCTCGTTTCGTACCCGCGCGAGCGGTGGTTGTAACCGCGGGGCCAGGGATTAGGTTCCGCCCCATGTCCTCCCTCATCCTGACGGGGCAGTCGCTCGCCCTCGCCGACGTCGTCCGGGTGGCGCGCGATCCGCGCGCCACGCTCGCCCTCGACCCCGCCGCCCGCGGCCGGCTGGCGGAGAGTCGCGCCCTGGTGGAGCAGGCCATCGGCCGCGGCGGCGCCATCTACGGGATCAACACGGGGTTCGGCAAGCTGGCGAATGTCCGGGTGCCGGCCAGCCAGCTGGACCAGCTGCAGGTCAACCTGATCCGCAGCCACGCGGCCGGCGTCGGCGACCCGCTGGCGCCGGACGTGGTGCGGGCCGCGATGCTGCTCCGGGCCAACGTCCTGCTGCGACCCACCAGCGGGGTACGGCCGGCGCTGGTGGAGTCGCTGGTGGCGCTCTTCAACGCGGGGATCATCCCGCTGGTGCCGGAGCAGGGCAGCGTCGGCGCGAGCGGTGACCTGGCCCCGCTCTCGCACATCGCGATGGCGCTGATCGGGGAAGGGGAGGTGCTCACCCCGGCCGGCCCCGGCAGCGCGGGGGCCGCCCTCGCGGCGGCCGGACTCTCGCCCTTCCGGTTCGCACCCAAGGAGGGGATCAGCTTCATCAACGGTACCCAGGCCCAGACCGCGCTGCTCTCGCTGCTGGTCCACGATGCGGAGGTGCTGTGGCGGACCGCGGTGGGCGCCGCCGCCATGAGCCTCGAGGCGCTCCGGGGCACCCCGACGCCGCTCGACCCGCGCATCCACGAGGCCCGGCCGCACCCGGGCCAGGTGCGCACGGCGGCGCTCATGCGGTCGCTGCTCGACCAGAGCGAGATTCGCGAGTCGCACCGGGAGAACGACGACCGGGTCCAGGATGCCTATAGCCTCCGCTGCACTCCCCAGGTGCTGGGCGCCGTCGCCGACGCGGTGCGCTTTGCGCGGGAGACCGCGCTGGTCGAGCTCAACGCCTCGACCGACAACCCGCTGGTCTTCGAGAATGGCGATGTGCTGAGCGGGGGCAACTTCCATGGGCAGCCGGTGGCCCAGGCGCTGGATTTCCTCGCCGTGGCCCTGACCACCCTCCAGGCGATCGCCGAGCGGAGGGTGGAGCGCCTGGTGAATCCCGACCTCTCCCAGGGGCTGCCGGCCTTCCTGACCCGGGACCCGGGCCTCTCCTCCGGCTTCATGATGGTCCAGATCACCGCCGCCTCGCTGGTGGCCGAGTCGCGGTCGCTGGCGATGCCGGCCAGCATTGGCTCGATCCCGACCGATGCCAACCAGGAGGATTTCGTCCCGATGGGCATGGCCGCCGCGCTCAAGACCCGGCGGATCCTGGGGAACGCCCAGAAGGTGGTGGCGGCGGAGCTGCTCTGCGGGGCGCAGGGGCTTGACCTGCTCCTGCCCCTCCGTCCCGGGCGGGGGGTGGAGGGCCTCTACCAGCGGGTGCGGTCCCCGAAGGACGGGGTGGCCCGGCTGGAGGAGGATCGCCCCCCCTCCCCGGACCTGATCCGGCTGGCCGGGCTGGTGGCGGCCGGGGCGCTGGATCCGGCCCCGGGTTTGGCTTGCTAATCCCTCGCGGGGGCCGGTATCTTCATAAGTGCCGGTATAGCATAGGCCTCCACCCTCCGACCCCCCCCGCTGGATGAACTTCGAGAAGCTGAAAGAGACCGCCAGAAAGTACGAACAGAAGGAAGAATGGCGGCGGGCCATCGAGGTCTACCTCCAGGCGATCCGCGAGTTCGAGGCCGGCAACGATCCCGTCCCGGATCTGTCGGTCTACAACCGGGTTGGTGACCTGTACCTCAAGGCCAACGAACCCGGCGCGGCGGTGCAGGCCTACGAGCGGGCCGCCGACCTCTACGGCGAGCAGGGGTTCTACAACAACGCCATCGCGCTGTGCGGGAAGATTCTCCGGGTGAACCCCGGGCGGATCCAGACGTACCTCAAGCTCGCCCAGCTGCACGCCCGCAAGAACGTCGTCATCGAGGCCAAGAAGAACCTGCTCGAGTATCTCGAGCGGATGAACGCCCTGAGCCAGCTGGACGAGGCCTTCAAGGCGGTGAAGGACTTCGCCGACCAGTTCCCGGCGAACAAGGAAATCCGGCTCATGCTCTCCGAGCTCCTCCGGGCCTCCTCGCGCAACGCCGAGGCGCGGGAGCAGCTGGAGAAGCTGGCGAGCGACCTCGAGGCGCGGGGCGACACGATCGGGGCCCGCAAGACGCTCATGCGGCTGCAGGCCATCGACGCCGAGGAAGGCGCCCCCCCCGCCGCCGCGCCGGAGCCGGCCAAGCCGACCGGGCCCCGGCCCCGCTCCGGCGACCTGGTCTTCCTCGATGTGGGCGCGGCGGAACATGGCGCCCCGGCGCCGGCCAAGCCGGCGGGCCCGCCCTCGCGGAAGACCCGCGCCATCAGCGTGCGCCCCACGGTGCAGAACCGGCCTCCCGCGGGGCTGCCGCTCATCGACGTCGGGGATGCCACGGCGGCCTCCGCCGAGCCGGTGGTGATCCCGGAGCCGCTGGCCATCGAGACCTCGAGCCTGGTGCAGACGCCGCTGGAGCTCGAGAGCGTCCAGAAGATCAGCGATGAGGCGGTGCTCGAGGCCACGGCGCAGGGCGACGTGGCGAAGGCGCTCGGCTTCGAGCCGACCGAGGTCGAGGGCCTGGACCAGGTCCAGGTACAGCCCCTCGACGGCCTCGAAGTGGACCGGGCGGGCGGGGACGGGGTCGAGCTCCACGTCTCGCTCGAGGGCCTGCAGCTGGAGCGGGCCAGCGAGCCCGCCACCGAGGATGTCGCGGTCACCCCGATCCACACCGACGCCTTCCTGGTGCCGGACCCCCTCGACCTGCAGGCGGAGCTGGCCGACGACCTGGGGCTCGGCCTGGGCGAAGGCGACATCGAGCCCTCCCCCTCCGTGTCGGGCGGCGCGCTGTCGGGCATGGATCTCCTGGAGCCCGGGAGCGACGAGTCGGAGGTCGATCCGGCCGGGGCGGTCGAGGAGGAGATGGTCACCTTCCTCGACGCCTCCGAGCCGGAGCAGCCGTCGATCGCGGACCTGGAAGACCGGGTCCTCGAGGATCCGGATGATCCCGAGGCGCACCGGGTGCTGGGCGAGGCGCTGCTGGCCGCGGGCGAGACCCTGCGTGGCCAGGAGGAGCTGGAACTGGCCCTGGCGGGCTACGAGGGGCGGGAAGACTGGGGCCGCGCGGCGGACCTGGTCGTCGAGCTGATCCGGCTCGATCCCAATGGCGTGCGGTACCACCAGAAGCGGGTGGAGATCGCCTTCCACAGCGGGGAACGCTCCCGGCTGATCGACGCCTACGTCGAGCTGGCCGATGCCCTGCTCCGGGTGGGCGCGCTCGACAAGGCGCTCGCGGTATACCGACGGGTCTCGGAGCACGACCCGGGCAACCAGCGCGCGCTCGCGGCGCTCGACGCGCTCTCGCCGGTGGAGGAATCCCTCCCGCCGATCCCGCCGCTGGAGCCGGCCCCGGCAGCCCCCGAGACGGAAGAACTCGACCAGGCGCTGGATGCCGCGTTCGAGCCACCCCGGCCCCGCCGGCCGGGCGCAAGTCGCGGAAGTCCGTCGCGGCCCAGCGCCCCCCGGCGCCGCCGAAGGCGCCGGAGCCGGTCGCGGCGGGCGGCGACTTCATCGACCTCGGCGCCCTCATCATGGACGACGACCGGGTGAAGGACTCCCGGATGCGGGTCGAGGATGAGGAGCCGACCGGCGACGAACAGAAGGACTTCCAGGACATGCTGCAGGCCTTCAAGCGCGGCATCGACGAGAACATCGACGCGGAGGACTACCAGGCGCACTACGACCTGGGGGTGGCCTTCAAGGAGATGGGGCTGCTGGACGAGGCCATCGCCGAGTTCCAGAAGGCGCTGCGCTCGCCCGAGGGGCGGCTCAAGACGTCGGAGGCGCTGGGGACGGCGTTCTACGAGAAGGGACAGTTCGCGATCGCCGAGGCGATCCTCAAGCGGGCGGTGGAGAGCCTGGGCGCCACCGACGACGAGCAGATCGGCCTGATCTACTGGCTGGCCCGCTCCCTCGAGGCGCAGCACAAGCCCGAGCCGGCGATCACCACGTACGAGCGGGTCATGGCGGTGGACATCGGCTTCATGGACGCGAGCGGGCGCATGGCCAGGCTGAGCGCGGGGCGGGCCCAGTGACCTCGCGCGCCGCGGGCATCACCCTCGCCTCCCTGCAGTCGGCCCTCAAGCCGCGCCTCGAGGGGGTGCAGCGCGAGTTGCGCCGCATCATCGAGTCCGACTTCGGGCTGATCGCCGAGGTGAATGGCCACCTGCTGCAGATGCAGGGGAAGATGTTCCGGCCCACCCTGCTGCTGCTCGCCCAGGAGGCGTCCGGCGCCCGGGACGAGCGGGCCGAGACCCTCGGGGCGGTGATCGAGCTGATTCACCTGGCCACCCTGGTGCACGACGACTCGGTGGATCACTCCGTCCTCCGCCGCGGCATGCCGACGATCAACGCCCTGTTCAGTCACCAGGTGTCGGTGATCATGGGCGACTACCTGTACTCCCGCGCGGTGGTGGAGCTCACCCGGCTCGGGGACCTGGAGCCGCTGCGGGTGATCTCGCGGGTGACCAACGAGATGACCGTGGGCGAGATGCGCCAGCTGATGGCGCTGGAGCCGCTGGCCTTCTCCGAGGCCGAGTACGACCTCCTGATCCGCGCCAAGACGGCCTCGCTGCTCTCCGGCGCGTGCGAGGTGGGTGCGCTCCGGGCCGGCCCGCACGAGCGGGACGCGCTGCGCCATTTCGGCGACTACCTCGGCATGGCGTTCCAGATCGTGGACGACCTGCTCGACTACACCGAGGAAGAGGCCGTCACGGGGAAGCCCTCCGGGAATGACCTGCGCGAGCACAAGGTGACGCTGCCCCTGATCTACGCCCTCGACCGGCTCACCCCGGCCGGCCGGCGGGAGGTCCAGTCGCTGATGGCGGCCGCGGAACCCGACGATCCGCTCATCGCCCGGGTGATCGCGCTGGTGGCGGAGGCGGGGGGGCTGGACTACGCGCGTGCGCGGGCCCACCGCCTGGCCGAGCAGGCCGACCAGATGCTGGATGCCCTCCCGGCCAGCGGCGCCCGGGACACCCTGCGCGACAGCATCACCTACGTGCTGGACCGGCGGCGCTGATGGCCAGCGGCCCGCGGCGCCCGATGTTCCACCTCGGCGTCCTGGTCGCCGGCTTCGTGCTGGGCGGGTTCCTCAACGCCCTGGTGAAGACGGTCATGCCGGACAGCGTCGCCAAGCAGGTGTTCACCTTCAGTGCCAGTGCGAGCGTGGGCCCCGTGTCGCTCGACCTCCTGGTGTTCAGCTTCACCCTCGGGCCCTTCGCGATGAACGTGACGCCGCTCGCGATCCTCGGCGTCATCGTCGCCTACTTGATCGCCCGCTCACTCTTCTAGCTGGAGCCCGCCATGTTCGGCAACCTGGGTTTCCCCGAGATCCTGCTCGTCCTGGTGATCGTCCTGCTCGTCTTCGGGGCCAAGCGGCTGCCGGAGATCGGCTCCTCGTTCGGCAAGGGGATCCGCGAGTTCAAGCGCAGCATCAGCGAGGCGTCCGACGCCGTCACCGGCAGCACCGACGCGTCGTCGCCCACCTCGCGGCAGATCGACAGCCGCACCGGCCCGACCCCGCCCGCGGGCGGCGAGCCGAAGCGCCTGTCCCAGTAACCGGGCCGCGGCGGGCGGGATCCCCCAACGTGAAAGCCCCCCGGAGATCCGGGGGGCTTTCGGTCTTTCCGGGCCGGGCGCGGCCGGGGCTCAGCTGCCCCGCGCGGCGCTGTTCGAGGCTTCGGCCTGGGCCTCGGTGCGGAAGATGGTGGCGCGGTTGTCCTCCACCTTGACCGAGTTCTTGAGCGCGACCAGGTAGTTGCGCACCCGGTCCTGGCGGGCCTGCTGGATCTGGCGCGAGCGGTACTGGTCGATGGTCTTCACGAACTCCGCGGAGTCGGCGGCCTCCCGCTTGATGACCCGGACGACGTAGAGCCCCTCCTCGGTGTCGATCACGCCGCTCACCTTGCCCTCCGGGATGCCGAAGGCCGCGCCCACGAGGCGGGGATTGGGCAGCGGCGGCTGGAGCCGGGTGAACGGGCCCAGCTGCTGGTGGGGCAGGCGCAGCGCGGTGGCGGCCTGGTCGAGGGTGCTGCCCTCGCCGACGCGCTTGGTGAGGTCCGCGGCAATGGCCCGGGCCCCCTCCCACTTCCGCGCGTTCCGGGCGGCGCTGGCGGCGGCCTCCTTGATGGACTCGAAGGCGGGCACCCCGCCCGGGGTGAGGCTGTCCAGGCGGAAGAGGAAGTAGGCGTAGGTCAGCTCGATGATGCGACCGGTCTCGCCGGGCTTGGCCTGGAAGGCCCAGATCGCCGCGTCGGGGATCACCTGCACGCCGACCTGCACCCGGCCACCCTGCTGCAGCGGGTTGGCCTGGCCGATCCGCAGCCCGAGGCGCTGGGCGGCGCTGTCGAGGGCCGCCGGCTCCAGCTTCTCGGCCGCGAGCAGCTCGAGGCTGTCGGCGCGGGCGTCGAGGGCATCGCGGTGCGCGCCGGTGATCTCGATGGGAACCAGGATGTGCCGGGCCTGGACCTTGGCGCCGCTGCGCTTCTCCACCTTGATCAGGTGGTAGCCGAAGGCGCTCAGCACCGGCTCGGAGACCGTCCCGATGGGCAGGCTGAAGCTGGCCCGCTCGAACGCCGGGTCCATGGCGCCCCTGCCGAACTCGCCCAGGTCACCGCCCCGCTCCGCCGAGACCGAGTCGGACGACTCCCGCTTGGCCACCTCGTCGAACGGGGCGCCGGCCAGGATCTCCTTGCGGAGGTCCTCCGCCCGCTGCCGGGCGGCCGCGGAGTCGCTCGCGTCGGCCAGGCGGATGACCTCCACGTAGCTCAGGTGCGCGGTGGCGGGCCGCTCGAACTCGTCACGGTGCTTGTCGTAGTAGGCGCGGGCGTCGGCCTCGGTGACCGGCACGGCCGAGTCGGGGACGACGGCGCGCGGGACCACGGCCGCAAGCTCGATGGTGACCTTCTCGTTGGCGTCACGCCAGGCCTGCCACAGCGCGGGGTCGGAGAGGTAGACGTCGGCCGTGACCACCCGCAGCAGCTTGCCCTGGCGGATCTGGTCGCCGTACTGGGCCTCGAGCAGGGGGATCACCTGCGCCGCGGCGCTGGAGCGCAGCCACCGCTGGTACTTCTGCAGGTCGAACTGGCCATCGGTCTGGAATTCCGGCGAATTGAGCAGCTCGGTGGGCGGGTTGTTCTGGATCGCCTCGGCGATCTCGTCCGCGGTGACCGAGATCCCGCGCGCCTTGTACTCCCGCGCCAGGCTCTGGTCGGCGATGAGCTGGTCCCAGACCGCGTTGCGGGCGTCCTCGACCTCCTCGGCCCCGGCCGAGCGGCCACTCTGCTGCTGCCGGATTTCGAGTTCGCGCTGAACCATCTGCTGGTAGGTCGCCAGGGGGACCCGCACGCCGTCGATCTCGCCGACGGTGGTGCGGGACCCGCCGGTGACCTGGCTCCAGTCGACGCTGGTCACGACGAAGACGATCATGAGCACCGCGAAAACGCCGGCGGCGACCTTGCCCGCGATGCTCCGGAAGACTTGCATCATAGGGAACGGCCCTGCGTGGGGGTGGGACCGGGCGAAAAAGAGGGCTAAGTCTAAGCCCGGCAACGCGGAATCTCAAGCCGGGGCGGGCCGGACCCCGTTGACAGCCTTCCCTCGGCGGCCTAATCTTTATCCAATTCCCACAACGACTTACGACCAGGGCCGGGGATGCCACCAAACAGCGAGATCGAGAAGCTCGAGCGCCGTTGGAAGGAGAATCCCAAGGGAACCGTGTTCGCGCCCTATGCGGAGGTTCTCCGCAAGAACGGCGATCACCTCGAGGCCCGGGATGTCCTCCGCCAGGGCCTGGAGCTCCACCCCGACCACATTCCGGGCAACATCGTGCTCGGCCGCTGCTGTCTGGACCTCCGTGAGGACGGTCCGGCCGAGGCGGCGTTCATCCACGTGCTGGACCTCGACTCGGAGAACGTGATCGCCCTCAAGGCGCTCGCGGACATCACCGAGCGGCAGGGCCGCCTGATGGAGGCGCGCACCTGGCTGACCCGGCTGATCTCCGTGGATCCCAGCAACGACGAGGCGCGGGACCAGCTGGAGCGGGTGGACACTGCCCGCGAGGCCGCCGCCGCGGCGATGACCGCGCCGCTCACGGAGCAGAGCCCGCCGTCCGAGGCCGCCGCCTCCGAGACCACCGCCACGGTCGAGGTGGTGGCCCGGACCTTCGCGCCCCAACCCAGCACCATGGCCGAGGCGTCCTCCGGGGAGGTGTCGGAGGTGCCGCTCGATGTCGATGACGCCGTCGACGCCGCGCTGGGCGCCTACGACCCGCCGGCGCGGACCCGCGAAATCGTGGCGCCGGTGCCCGAGGAGCGGCTGCTCGACCTCGATGACGCCGACACGGTTCCGATCCTCCCCGTGGTGCCACGCGCGCCCGCGTCGATCGAGGACCTTGAACCGGTGGAACTCGACCTGGCCGAGGCCGCGCGTGAACTCGCGCCGGAGCCGCTGCTGGGCATCGAGTCGGACGAGCCGTTCGCGCCACCGCCCGCCTCGGGCGAGCCCGGCGTCTATGCCATCGGCGGGGACGACGTGGCCCCCCTCGAACTGCGCCCCTCCGGGCTGAGCGAGTTCCAGACCCCCGACGACAGCGCCGAGTTGCTGGAGCTGGCCTCCGGTGCCTCTGAATTCCAGGTCCCGGACGCCTCGAGCGAGCTCAAGCTGGCCGGCGCCGCCGGCTCGGAGTACCAGACGCCGAGTGGGGCGGAGGAGCTGCTCAGCCGGATCGCGCAGGTGCCCGAGCCGGAACCACCGCGCCTGCCGGAGCCGGAACCGGAGCCGCTGATCAGCGCCCCGCCGCCCTACGTCCCGGCGGGCCCGGTCACGACCGGCTTCGCCGCGATCACGCTGATGCCGACGGAGGAGCTTTCCACCACCGCGCCACCCGTGAGCGAGCCCCCTCCGCCGCAGCCCGTGGCGCCCGCCGCGCCCGCGGCGGAGATCACGCTCGAGGTGCCGGCCTACCAGGCGCCGGTGTCCCATGTGATCCCGACCGACGATGCCGTGCCGGAGCCGGAACCGGAGCCGGTATTGCACGAGGTAGAGGCCGAGCCGGAGCTGGAGCCGGTGTCGATCGTGGAGGAACTCACCGTGGCGAGTGGCCCGGTGGCCGAGGCGAGCGGCGTCGACGAGGCGGCCGAGTGGGAGGCGACCGTCCCGGAAGCGGAGCTCGAGCCGACGACGCCCGCGCGGCCCTCGGACCTGAAGCTGATCTTCCCCGAGGATGCCGGGGAGCCGGAGCCGCCGCGCGTGCGGCGGATCTCGCAGGAACTCGCCGCGCCCGAACCGGTCCCGGCCGAGCCGGAGCCGGTGGTGAGTGAGGCGGTCTCGGCCGAGCCTGCGCCCGTGCTCACCGAGAGCATGGCGGAGCTGTACGCCCGGCAGGGGCACGTGGCCGAGGCGCTCAACGTCTACCGGACCCTCCTGGCGCGACAGCCGAATGACGCGCGCCTGGCGGAGCGGGTCCGGCAGCTGGAGCAGCAGCGGGCGGCGGGTTCGCGCCGGCTCTCGTACGTGGCGGTGGACACCGGGGGCGAGTCGGTCGAGTCGTTCTTCCGTGGGCTGGCGGGGGCACGGCCGGCGGGGGTGGAAGGGGTCGTGGATGATGACGGCGAGGGTGCCCCGACCCGGCCGGCGCGGGATCCGCTCTCGCTGAGCGCGATCTTCGGCGAGGAGCCCGCGGCCAGCCAGACCCCCAAGGCCACCGAGCCGGTGCAGCGGGCCGGCGGGCCGGATGCCTTCTCGTTTGACCAGTTCTTCGGCGGCTCGGCGCCCGGCGGCTCCAGCACCGGGCCCCGCCAGGCCATGCCATCGGACGAGGATCTCGACCAGTTCCAGCACTGGCTCAAGAGCCTGAAGCGCTGATGCGGATCGCCGTCCTGAACGGCCCCAACCTCAATCTGCTCGGGACCCGCGAGCCCGAGGTGTACGGTCGTACCACGCTGCCCGAACTCGAGTCGCTGGTGCGGGCGGAGGCCGGCCGGCTGGGGGTCGAGCTGCACTGGTTCCAGACCAACCATGAGGGCGCCTTCGTGGA